>JAGQPT010000051.1 GCA_020426575.1 Planctomycetales bacterium | reverse complement strand
CGCGATCGAGAAGGTGGGCCGAGACGGTGTGATCACGGTCGAAGAGGCCAAGGGCACGGAGACGACGCTCGACGTCGTCGACGGGCTGCAGTTCGACAAGGGCTTCATCTCGCCCTACTTCATCAACCGCCCGGCCGAGATGGACGCCTTGCTGGACAACGCGTACCTGTTGATCCACGAGAAGAAGGTGGGCAACCTCCGCGACCTCGTGCCCATCCTGGAGAAGGTCAGCACGACGGGCCGGCCGCTGTTGATCATCGCCGAGGACGTTGAAGGCGAGGCGCTCACGGCGCTGGTCGTCAACAAGCTTCGCGGCGTGCTCAACATCTGCGCCGTCAAGGCCCCCGGCTTCGGTGACCGCCGCAAGGCCATGCTCGGCGACATCGCCGTGCTCACCGGCGGCACGCTGATCAGCGAGGACCTCGGCCTCAAGCTGGAGAACCTCGACATCTCGCACCTCGGCCGCGCCAAGCAGGTGATCGTCACCAAGAACGACACGACGATCATCCAAGGCGCCGGCGACCAGAAGGAGTTGCAGGCCCGCATCCAGCAGATCCGCAACCAGATCGAAGCGACCGAGAGCGAGTATGATCGCGAGAAGTACCAGGAACGGCTCGCCAAGCTGACCGGCGGCGTGGCGATCATCAAGGTCGGCGCCAACTCGGAAGCCGACATGAAGCAGAAGAAGGCCCGCATCGAAGACGCCCTGCATGCCACGCGTGCAGCGGTCGAGGAAGGCATCCTGCCCGGTGGCGGCGTGGCCCTGCTGCGTTGCCGCGATGCGGTCGCCGCGATCCGCAGCAAGGCGCGCGGCGACGAACGCATCGGCGTTGACATCGTGCTTGGCACGCTCGATGCCCCGATGCGGCAGATCGCCGACAACTGCGGCATCGACGGCTCGGTCGTCGCCGACGAGGTCAGCGAAAAATCTGGTAACTTCGGCTACGATGCCAACGCCGGCGAGTATTGCGACCTGGTCAAGGCCGGCATCCTCGATCCGCTCAAGGTGGACCGTAGCGCCCTGAGCAACGCGGCCAGCATCGCGGCCCTGATGCTTACGACCGAAGCCTTGGTGACCAACATCAAGTCGGACGAAGACAGCAAGCCGATCGAGGGTGCGATCCGCTAAACGGCGCCAACGCGAACGTACTGTCGACGAAGAGCCAGAGGAGCCACATCCCGCGTAGCGCGGGATGTGGCTCGTTCTTGCGGCGATTGCCGCCGGCGGCCGACCACTGGAGGCGAACTGGACGTTGCGCAGCGGGCGGTCGCGCGTATAATCGCGACGTCTACCCAACCACCGACAACAAAGCCATGTCGACGATGTCGCAGAAACGAGACTACTACGAGGTGCTGGCGGTCGAGCGGACCGCGTCGCGCGACGAGATCTCCGTCGCCTATCGCAAGCTGGCGATCCGCTTTCACCCCGACAAAAACCCCGGCGACGATGAGGCGGTCGAACGCTTCAAAGAGGCGGCCGAGGCGTTCGAGGTGCTCAGCGACGAGGCGAAACGGGCACGCTACGACCAGTTCGGCCACGCTGGCGTCGACGGCGCGGCCGGTGGCTCGCCCCACTTCACCGACATCAACGACATCTTCGAGGCGTTCGGCGACATCTTCGGTGGCGGAAGCCCCTTCGGCGACCTGTTCGGCGGAGGACGACGTCGCCGCGGACCGCGCCGCGGAGCGGACGTGCGCGCCGACGTGTCACTCGACCTCTTCGAAGCCGCGCGGGGCACGAAGCGCGTGATCAAGTTCGATCGCCATGAAATCTGCCAGCAGTGCGAAGGCAGTGGTGCCAAACCCGGCACCACGCCGCAAACCTGCCACCTCTGCGGCGGTCACGGCCAAGTCGTGCAGTCGTCCGGCGTGTTTCGCGTACAAACGACCTGTCCGCAATGTCGTGGCACGGGCAGCCTGATCAAAGAAGCCTGCGCCGCCTGCCGCGGTAAGGGCATCGTCCTGCAAAACGTGGAACGCGAGGTGCGCATCCCGGCAGGCGTCGATGACCAGACGCGATTGCGGCTTGAAGGCGAGGGCGAACCGAGTCCCAGCGGCGGCGGGATGCGGGGCGACTGCTACTGCTTTGTACACGTCAAGGAACACGAACTGTTTCGCCGCGAAGGCCAGCACCTGATTTGCGACGTGCCGATCACGTACCCCCAGGCCGCGCTGGGCGCCACGATTCAGGTACCCACGCTCGACGGTCCGGAAGATTTGGTCATACCTGCCGGCACGCAACCGCACGACGTGTTTCGGATGCGCGGCAAAGGGATGCCTCATCCGCGACGCGGCGGTCATGGCGACCTGCTCGTACAGGTCGTCGTCGAGGTACCCAAGCGGCTGGAGCCCGAGCAGGAAGAGCTGTTGAGAAAACTCGCCGAATTGGAACATGCGAACGTCTCGCCGCACCGCGGCTCGTTCCTGGAAAAGCTCAAAGGACTCTTCGCACTGGACGATTCATCCGGCGAAGACGCGAAGAATTAGATAGACGACGCCCCGTCCCCATGACGTCGCGGCCGGTGATGAACTGCGGCGCCGTGCAATATCGAGACAGACGACCATGCCACACCCAGCTGACCAACAAGACGAATTCCCTGTGGACGATCGAACCGACGCGGCCGACCCAGCCGACGTGAGCGCGTCGTCGGATGCAAACGCCGAGGAGGGCGACGACGTCGAGGCTCTCCGCAGCGAACTCGAACAGGCCAAGGATCGCAGCCTGCGATTGCAGGCTGAGCTGGAGAATTTTCGGGCCCGCACACGACGCGAGATGGAAGAAGAACGGCGCTTCGCGGCGCTGCCACTGATCCGCGACTTGCTGCCGGCACTGGATAACGTGGCCCGCGCGATCGACGCCGCCGAGAAGGAAGGCGATACAGCCGGCCTGCTGGACGGCTTCAAGATGGTTGCCGAGCAACTCGCGTCGATTCTGGCGCGGCACGACTGCCGACGGATCGACGCGCTGCACCAACCGTTCGACCCGCACCTGCATGAGGCGATCACGCAGCAGCCCAGCCAGGATCATCCGCCGGGTACCGTGCTATTGGTGGCGCAAGAGGGATACGAGTTGGCCGGCCGCGTGGTGCGCCCCGCCCAGGTGATCGTTTCCGTCGCCCCGCCGAGTGAGTGACCAACGCGGCACGTACCAACGACACTTCCACCATCAATATTCCCCGGGTCGCACGGCGTCTCGGGTGTTGCCGAGACGAGGTCCCCCCGAGATGCCGACATACGACTACGTTTGCGACGCTTGCCACCACGAATTCGAACTGTTTCAGTCGATCAAGGACGAGCCGAAGAAGAAGTGCCCCGAGTGCAAGAAGAACAAGCTGCGTCGCAAATTTGGCACAGGCGCGGCCGTGGTTTTCAAGGGCTCAGGCTTTTACCAGACCGACTACCGCAGCGAGTCCTACAAGAAAGCAGCGGCGGCCGACAAAAAGCCCACGAGCAGCTCGAAGAAGTCGGACGGTGGCAAGGGAGATTCGGGCGGTGGGTCTTCGACCGGCAGCAAGTCGAGCGACTGACATCGTGATCCCGCGTCACGTCGCACCGTGGGAGTGTCGCCGACGAGTTGCCCCATGAACGAAGCATTCCGTTGCCCCGTCTGCGAGCGACGCTTTCCGCGCACCGCCAGACAGACGATGCCGTTCTGCAGCACGCGTTGCCAGCAAATCGACCTGGGTCGCTGGCTCGGCGAGCAGTACACGGTTCCGGAGCCCCCGTCGCTGCTCGATCCAGACGAGTTCGTGGACGGCGTGCCGCCCGATCAGTGGTGAAGCCCGCTGAGTGGTGACGCCCCGGCCGAGATGGCGAATCACGCCCGTCGTCGCTCTCAAACCGCCTTGCTCCCCGCTGCGCCGAGGCGATACATTCTAGGCACGCCACCGCCAATTCCGGCGGCCATTTCGCGCACACCCCTGGGAGATTGCTCGCTATGCAGAGCGAGAACGGCAACGTCCGCTACGTCGTCTGGAGCGAGCTATTCGGCTGGTTTTTTCTTCTGGTGCGGGCGCTGCGCCTGTCGCTGCAACTGCGCAAATTGCTGATCGCGACGTTCGGCGTCATCCTCACCACGGCTGGCTGGGGGGCCATCGCCGTTGCTGTTTCCGGCAGCGCCGATGCACGGGTTGCGGCGCTCGGAGACGAATACGGCAACTGGCCCTGGACGATGGCGCAAGAAGACGCCCACAGATTGAGCGAAGTGCCCGGCAATCCGTTCGCCGACGGCTGGCCAAGTGATCCCCTGCAACACGCCTGGAGAACTCTGACCGAGCCCTTTCGGGCGGTGTTTGCCAACGGCCCGAATCTCCGGGCCGTCGTGGTGGCGTTGCTGTTGGGATTCTGGGCCATTTTCATTTGGGGACTGTTTGGCGGCGCCGTCGGCCGCATTGCCGCCGTGGAATTGGCCACCGGCGAACGCTACTCGATGGGGCGGGCCTTCGGTTTTGCCCGCAGACGTTGGCCGTCCTACTTCGCCGCTCCGATGATGCCGCTGTCGGTCGTGTTCATCGGCACGCTGATGATGGCACTCCTGGGACTGCTGATGCGGCTACAGATCGGCATGTTGCTGGCCGCGATCGCCTGGCCGATTGTGCTGCTCGGCTGTGCGTTCCTGGTGTTGGTGCTCATCGGGCTGGCGTTCGGCTGGCCGTTGATGTGGAGCACGCTCAGCACCGAGGGGACCGACGCCTTCGACGCCATCAGCCGCGCCTACGCCTACACCACCCAGCGACCGCTGAATTACCTGTTCTACGTGGCGGTCGCGTCGCTGCTGGGGATGCTCGGGTTGCTCCTCGTCGAGTTGTTCGCCGGTGGCGTGCTCTGGCTCAGTCTTTGGGGGGTGTCCTGGGGCGTTGGCAGCGAACTTCATGATCTTGCCGTCGGTGCCGCCGACAACCAGGTCGGACCTCTCGGCACGGCGGCGGCGTTTCTCTTTGCCATCTGGACGTCGCTGGTCAAACTGATCGCCGTCGGTTTCATTTACAGTTATCTCTGGACAGCGGCGGCGGCGATCTACCTGCTGCTGCGACGCGACGTCGACGCCACCGAACTTGACGAAGCTTATCTCGAAGACGAGCCGACCGGTGAGGGCCTCGCGCCGCTGGTCAACGACGAAGCCGGCGTACCGGGTATCGCCGACGAAGATGACCAGGACGATAACCACCACGACAATGACGGCTCGAACGAATCACGCGCCAACGAACCGAGCACCCAGGCACCGGGCAATCATTCGGCGGGCGAAGACAACGACGGCGATTCTGGCGACGACGATTCTGGCGACGACGGCTCGGGAGACGGCGGCTCGGGAGACACCGACTCGGGCGATGGCGCCGGCAAACAATAGGCCGCCGCATAACGTCGCGGCCGAGCGGCGTTATTCGGCCGACCTCAGTTCCGCCAACAGTCGATCGAGGCCGGCGAAGAACTGTCCGCGGCTGAGCACGTGATCGCAGCCCGCCTGGCGGGCCGCCGCAATCTGGCGTTCGTGAACGTGAGGCGCAAAGGCCACGATCCGGCGGTGAGGCGACGACGCACGGAGCGCCGCTACTAGATCGCCCACGCTTGATCCCGGCGTGCTGGCGAAGGACGGTAGTGCGGCGAGGTCGAGGATCACCGCGGCGGCAGGATCCTCGCTGGTGGCGGCGAGCAACCTCTCGGCGGCGGAAAACTGCCCGAGTTCGACTCCCGCCCGAGTGGCAGCCGCGTCCACTCGCGAGCCAATGGCCAAGTCGTTCGAGAGAAAATACGCGTCCACGGTGCTCGTCGGCTCAGACGGCCCCTGGGCCGTGCGTGTCTTCACTAATCTGGTACGTTTCGACCGCCGGGAGGACGAAAACCTTGCCGTCGCCGATGTTGCCTTCCGGGCCTGTGCGCGCGACTTCTTCGATCGTGGCGACGGTTCTTTCGACGAAGTCGTCATTGACCATGATGACCAATTCGATCTTCCGCAGCAGGTTCGTGTTGACGTGATAGCCGCGGTAGACCTCATCGTGGCCGCGCTGACGAGCGTACCCATGCGCGTCGCAAACCGTCATGCGCGTTACGCCCACCCGATCGAGCGCATCGCGAACGGCGGCAAACTTCGTGGGCTGAATGACGGCAATGATGAGCTTCACCGTCGGCGTCCGCCTTAGCGGCTGTGGTCACGAGCGCTCCCCGGCGGCCGCCCGTTGCGACCGCCATCGCCCACCAGCATATCGCGAGAGTCGTGGGCGAGCCAACCCCGACGCGGCGCCGGGACACAATCGGCCGCCCCCGATCCGGGGGCGGCCGACGTGGTTCACCGTCATTGGGTATCGCCGGTTTACGGCTTCTCGGGCTCCTCGCCGAAAATGATCATCGGAAACCCGCTGCCCGCCGCCGAACGGCCCAGCGACAACTCGGCGTCGAGCACCTTTTGGATCCGCGCCGACGTCTCTTCGAGGTGGGCATCGCTATAGGGGTCGAGCGTCACGTCTTCGCGGGCCTGCAGGGCGTCGATCCGCTCACCCAACCGCTTCAATTGCACGTAGGCGATCGTCTGGCAGTCCTGTGGGGACAGGTCGTTGCCCATCGCCAGGTCGGCCAGTCGGCCCAAGTAATCCCGCTGCAGGTTTCGCCGCAAGCTGCTGATTGCCGGCTGTCGGTTGGTGAACTCGCCGGGCTGCAGCGAATCGACCTCGGCAAAAACCGCCTTGGTCAGCCGTTCGAGCAATTCGGCCGTGGTGAAGGCGTCCTGATCGGCAGGCACCTTGAGCTCCGAGTCATGCAGTCGCTCCAGCGTCAGCGGCGAGAACATCAGGTCGAGCACGCGTCCCTGCCACATGGCGATCACTTCGTGGACCGGGTAGTCGATCCGCAGCGCCGGCGTCGTACCCCAGTGCATCCACCGCGACGCGGCCAGGTGGTTGTACAACTCCGGTGGGAACTCGAACGGCTGGTCGCTGAAGACGTGCTCTTCGAGCATCTTCATCGCTTCGCGCTGTTTGTCCGCTTCGACGACGACAAACGGCGGCTCGGCGTCGGGATCGCCCTTGTGGCTGCGGGTGGTGTAAAGGCCGCCGATGTATCGGGCACCAGTGAACATGGCCGTACCGTAGTTGCCCAACAGCACGCCGAACGCGCGACGTGCCTTTTGATAGCCCTCGCCGTCTTCGACGACGCGGTCGACGATGCCATCGTACAGGCCGCCGATCAGCTCGGATCGGGCCTCGGCGTACTTGATCGGGTCGTCGCCCAGGTCGAAGCGGTTTGAAAGCGGGTCGGGATCGATGCCGCGCGTGTC
The DNA here is from genome assembly GCA_020426575.1 of Planctomycetales bacterium. Classification (GTDB taxonomy): domain Bacteria; phylum Planctomycetota; class Planctomycetia; order Pirellulales; family JAEUIK01; genus JAGQPT01. Next base: position 40 of record JAGQPT010000051.1, on the reverse strand, counting down.
TTCGTCCGTGGCGTACACGTGCTCCGGCTCGGCCGACTTG
>JAGQPT010000050.1 GCA_020426575.1 Planctomycetales bacterium | reverse complement strand
GGTATGGAACGCCCCGGCAACGGCCAACGGACCCGCCTTCATCGCACCGGCCGCCGGCGCCATCTCGGCCACCCGTTCGCAGGCGGCGATCGTCCCCGACACAGCGATATTTCCTGGGCAAAGCATGTTGGCGATCCGCAGCACGTCACCTTGGCGGGCCTGATCGCAGAGTTGCTCGACTTCGAACGGTTCGAGCCCCAGGATACTCACCATCCCGCTGGGCGTGGCATCCGAGGCGGCCTGCATTGCTTCGCCCCGTTGTTGCACGACCCGCAGCGCGTCCTCAAAACCCATCACGCCGGCAAATACCAGCGCCGAATACTCGCCCAGGCTCAGCCCCGCCGCCGCTTCGGCCGATAGCACCACGTCAGGCGTGCGCTGCTTGAGCAGCTCGACCGCCGCCATGGAGGTGACAAACAGTGCGGGCTGACTGTGGACGGTCGAATCGAGCTGCTCGGCGGGTCCCTCGAAGCAGAGCTTCGCCAGGTCGTAGCCCAACACCTCGCCGGCGCGTGCAAACAGCGCGGCAGCGGCAGGCAACGACTCGGCAAGCTCGCGGCCCATGCCGACCGTCTGCGCACCTTGACCGGGAAATAGGAAGGCGATCTTCCCCACGGGAGCAGATCCTCAGTTGGAGTGAATCCGGATAACGGCGAGCGCCGGCCGGGCAGAACCACGCAGCAGGGCATCGCGACGACGCGGGGGTGCGTGGAACAGCGCCGCAACGAACCGGCCCACGCCCCACGTCGGGCCGACGTTTTATCACATTTTCACGACCGTTGCACCCCAGGTCAGCCCGGCACCGAAGCCGACGAAAATGACCGTGTCCCCCTGCGTGATGCAGCCGCTACGGCGGGCCTCGTCCAGGGCGATCGGGATGCTGGCGGCCGACGTATTGCCGACCTTGGCAATGTTGACGAAACACTTGTCAGCCGGCCATTCGAGCCGCTTGAGCGCCGAATCGATGATGCGCTGGTTCACCTGGTGGGGCACGACCATCTTCACGTCATCGCTCGACAAGTCACAGGCCGACAAGGCGTTCTGAATTAGCTCGGCGAACTTCTCCGTGGCAAAGCGAAACACCCGACGCCCGTCGACCGTCGCCAGGTGTTGTCGGGCGGCGACCGTCTGCATCGTCGTGGGACGCCGACTGCCACCGGCGGCCACCTGCATCGCGTCGGCCTGCGAGCCGTCCGCCCCCAGATCCGTGTACATCACGCCGCGGCCATCCTCGCAGGCACGAAACACCGCCGCGCCGGCCCCGTCGCCGAAGAGGATGCAACTGCTGCGGTCGGTGTAGTTCACCAGTCGCGTCAACGTCTCCGCCCCCAGCACGAGCACGTTGCGCATCGTTCCAGAAACGATCATGGCCGACGCGATGCTCATACCATAAACGAACCCCGAACAGGCCGCCTCGATGTCGAAGGCGCCGGCTCGGCGGGCGCCAATGGCATCCTGCACCAGACAGGCCGTGGCGGGAAATTGAAAGTCCGGCGTGATTGTGGCCACCACGATCAGGTCCAACTCGCCCGGGTCGAGGTCGGCGTCTTCACAGGCCCGCAAGGCCGCCTGCGTTGCCATCGTGCTGGTCGATTCCTCGGTCCCAACGACCCGCCGCTCGTGGATTCCCGTCCGTTCGACGAGCCACTGGTCGCTCGTGTCGACGATCTGCGACAGGTCGTCGTTCGTCAGCCGGCCCTCCGGCAGATAGGAACCGGTACCAGCGATCGCGGCACGCAGTGGCAGATTCATGGTGACCTTCCGGTGTCGTGAGCCAAGAGTGTCGAGAGCCGCCCTGCTCTGCTCGCCGTCTTCCCCGCGCCGTTCCCCTG
>JAGQPT010000049.1 GCA_020426575.1 Planctomycetales bacterium | reverse complement strand
CAACGCTCACGGCACCCAACGCTCACGGCACCCAACGCTCACGGCACCCAACGCTCACGGCACCCAACGCTCACGGCACCCAACGCTCACGGCACCCAATGCTCACGGCGGCCCCGGCAGGCGACGCCTGTCTCGATTTGCGGCCGGCGTCACGGCGTTGCCGGGTCCGGTGTGTCCGAATCCCGTGGTGCCGAATCATTGGATGTCGCGTCCTTCGACGTGGCTTCGTGTGACGTCTTGGTCGAGTGGCTCATTTGCTCGTGGAGGTCGGCGCGGCGACGAAAAACCTGACGAATGATCAGGTTCAACACGATGCAGGTGACAAGCCCCACGCTCTTGAGATTGTAAACAATAAGCGCCACGCACCCGGTGGCCACGATGGCAATGACCGGCGCAATGAACCAGCAGGCGATGACCCAGATGGCCCGGCCCATCTTGGTGTCGGCATTGCCACGGGCGAAAACACGGTCCGAGAGTCCGGTTCCCAGGACGGCCGCGAAGGAGACGTAGGTCGTCGAGACGGGTAATCCCTGTCCCGATGCAAAGGCGATCACGCTGGCGCTGACGCCCGTGATGACCGACGCCCGCAACGTGTCGTAGTGGACTTTTTTTCCCGAGTCGGAGAGCGAGGCTTGCGGGGCGAGTACCTTGCCCTCACCACGAAACCGCAGGAAGGCGCGAGCCAGCGATTTGCACCACTCGGGGGCGTAGAGCGCCACCTCGTCGAACTGGCTGCCGGTATTGACCTCCGCCCGGGTAACGCGTTGGGCATAGCGCGTGAACATGCCACTGGCCATCAGCGCGCCGCAACCGAACAGCATCCAGATCGGAATGGCGACCTCGGTGCCGACCCGCGCTCCCTCACCGGCGGTGTCGGCATGACGCCAGAGATTGACGACGGCGAGTCCCGGCGACGCGGCGTTCGCCAGGTCGTTCTGCCCGAAGGCAAAGGCCATGCAGATCATGCCCAGGACGGCCGTGGCGGAGAAGAGGTGACTGTATCCGCGGCCGTTACCGATGACGAAGAAGAGGTGCACGAGCAGGGTGTAGCCCCCCCAGGCGGTGAGCAACACGAAGGGGTCGCCATAGGCTTCGAACGTTTCGTTGCGGAACGTTTCCACGATGGGCACGTGGTTGAGCCCTTTGAAAACCATGAACCAGGTGAGCCAGGTGAGCATGGCACCTGCGATCCAGGGGCCGTGCAGGAGTACGGTGTCGCGGTCCTGGGCATTTCCCCGTACCGTGCCGCGGAATGCCCGCATCACCATGAACGAGGCGACGCCGCTGATGATGATCGAGACCACGATCGCTTCGGTGACCGAGCCGACCTTGCCCCAGTTGACATTATCGGGACCGGCCAGAAAGAGCGAGGCACCGACGAGTTCGAAGACCAGGCAGGCGGTCGTGCTCACCGGCATGCCGTAACCGGAAAAGCCGAACAGCAACAGCGTGTCGACAAAATAGACGCTCACGTAGATGGCGATCGCCATCTGCAGGCTGAGCACCGTGGGGTCGAAGATTCCCTTGCGGGCGGTTTCCATGACGGGCGCGGAGAACGTGGCGCCCAAGACGACGGCCACCGCAGCGATGATGACGGCCCGTTGACGACTGAGCACTCGGGCACCGAACACCGCGTTGACGAGGTTGGCCGCATCGTTGCGGCCGACCTCGACACAGTCCCAAATCAACATCGCGACCGCGACGAGGGTAGCGAGGGCGACAAAATCGGGCATGTTCAAAGATTCCTAGCGGTCGGATCGTCGCGTCGGGGCGAGCGTCGTCGGGGAAACGTGGAAAGACGGCTATCTGTGTTAATCGTCTACGTGAGACCGTCGAATACCTGTACCTGCGACGGTCGACTATCAGGGACATCGTTGCGACGGCACACCCAACGTTGATCGCCTGCGCAAGGGCCCCCACCCGACCGAGTGGGCCCCCATCATATGTTGCTTTTCGTTCCGTTGCACCGGGCACTTTGCTGTTTTTTCGCACCGCCGGCGCGGCAAACAACGCGTTGAAGCCTTTACCGAGCCAAGCCGGCCGTCCATCTGCGACGGGTCGGCCCGTCATGGGGTGGCGGGACGCGCCGCCTGGCAGTCGATTTGCGCACGCAATCACGGTTTTTTCGCAAATTGCTGCCCGCTTCTTCATCAAACAATCACTTGGTCTTAACGCCAGCTTCCGTGATTGTTCACAACCATGCCGTACAACGTCTGCTCAGACGCAAGCATGGTTCGTGCAAACGAATGGCTGACGTCCATCGGAACTGGAGAGGTCAGTGCCGTCGTTCCAGCGGCCGGGCAATGCGCCCCGTGCGCAACGCCGCACGCACAACGCTGGAACCCCGCCTGGCGAATTCGCCCACGTGTACAAGCACCCCCTATCCAGGAGACCTCCCCGATGATTTCAGCGCAGCAATTAGCGAAGTACCTCAAGTGGCTGGGCGCCGTCGCGGCGTCCGTGGTGATCGCGTCGATGGCCCTGCCGGCCTCCGCCGCGGTGATCGGCGCCGCCGTGACGGCCGGTTCGGACAACTACACGAACTTCGTCCAGGTCGACCCCGACTACGCGATCGCCGGCGACATGTTCGGCATCCGCACGACCGGCGCCCCGGGCCCCGACGGGCTGCCGTTCGCGGTCGAAGACGCCTCGCCGGACTTCGGCGACGCGCAGGGAGTCATCCAGAACTATCAGACCGGTGGTGTCGTCGACCCTGACCCCTTTTTCGGCGTCGTGGACACGGTCAACGGCAGCGGTAACGACGTGAACGTGGCGTACTGGGACTTCGACATCTCGTCGGTCGTCGGCGACTTGCTGGTGAAGATCGACTTCGCCGCGATGGGTGACTTCGAGGCATCGGGTGACTACTGGAACGTGACCTACTCGGTCGACGCCGGCCCGAGCATGCCGCTGTTCACATCGAGCATCAATGAAGACATCGACCAGACCTACAACAGCCTGAATCCGGGCGGCTTTTCCGGCGTGGTGCTCGCCGATCCGGCGCTGATCAACGGCGTATTGCTCGACAACGCGTTCCAGACGATCAGCGCGCCGATTGCCACAACCGGCAGCACGCTGCGTCTGACGTTCACGGCTCAGGGCGACGGGGGAACCGAGGCTTTCGCGTTTCGCAACCTGACCGTCGAAGTCACCGTTCCCGAACCGACCAGTGTCGTGCTGGTGGGATTGGGCTTGTGTGGGCTGTTGGGCACAACGCGGCGTCGCCGTTGAGTCGAGAAGCAATCACGGAAGCAACGGAT
>JAGQPT010000560.1 GCA_020426575.1 Planctomycetales bacterium | reverse complement strand
GGCAGACCGAGGCCCGCGTGCTCACCAGCATCGAAGAACACCTCTATCGCTTGCGCACCGAACCAAGCCGCCGCTGGGCCAACGGCTTCAGTTGCTTGTGCTTCATGATCGTCGGCGCGCCGGTGGCGATTCGTCGCCGCAACTCCGACCTGCTCACCAGCTTTTTCATCGTCTTCGTGCCGATCCTGGTTGTCTACTACCCGCTGCTGATCTTCGGCATCGGCGCGGCCAAAGACGGCCTGCTGCCGCCGCAAATCGTCTGGCTGGGAAACCTCATCCTGCTCATCTGGGGCGCTTTTGAACTGCGGCGCGTGATGCGGCACTGATCATTCCCGCGTCCCCGAAGCGGCACCCCGACGCAACCAACCGTCACGAAAGCCAAACAGTGACCGAACAATTTTCCGTCGCCGACGCCTCGCGCACCGCAGTGCGGCGTTTGCTCTCTGACCGCGTGTCGGTCACACTCGGCGTCGTCTTCGCCATCGTCGCCGCCGGCATCATGCTCCGTTCGCCCGAACGTGGCGACTGGTTCGGCTGCTTCGTCCAGGCCGCCGAGCGCATGCAGGCAGGCGAAACGATCCATCGACACGAGACGAAGGCCTACGCCTATCCGCCCGCGATGGCGATGCTGTCTGTCCCACTCGCCAATCTGCCGTACCGCCCGTCGCTCGTTGGCTTCTATGCCGTGAACATGCTCGCCGCCTGGGTCGCCTTCGTCGCCGCCTGGCGACTGGCCGGCGGTTCGCCGTTGATGCAGCTGGCGCCGCGCTGCCGAATGGTGCTGCTGCTCACCGTAATGCTTGCCGGCCGCTACTTCATCGCGCCGCTGCAAAACCTGCAGTTCGACATGATCATCGCCGCTTTGATCCTGGGCGGCGCACTCGCCATGCTCAAAGGACGGCAATGGAGCGGGGCGGTTTGCATCGGTCTGGCCGCCGGCATGAAGTGCACGCCGCTGCTCTTCGCTCCCTATCTGATCTGGCGACGCAGGTTCGCCGCAGCCGTCGTTGTGGTCGCCGTCGCCGTCGGCATCAACCTCGTCCCCGACCTGCTCTGGCCCCAGACCAACGGACACTCGTACGTCGCCGATTGGAACTCTCAGTTCCTCAGCAGCGTCGCCACCCGCGCACCGGGCGACTGGTACAGCGCGATGCAGATGAACCAGTCCGTCGCCGGCGCGCTGAACCGCTGGTACGCCGTCCTCCAGAACCCACAACGGGCCGCGGCGCAGTCGGCCGACCTGGTCGGCAACGCCGCCACCCTGCTGCGCATGACGACGTACGGCGCGTGCCTCGCCATGTTGGCCGTCACGCTTTGGGTGGCGCGCCGCCGCGCCACACCGCCGGAGAAAGGCAACGAAACGGCCCGCGCCCAGTTCGCCGCCGAGATCGGCGCCGTCTGTGCGTTGATGCTGCTGCTGAGCCCGATGAGCAGCAAGGCGCACTACGTGATTCTACTGCTGCCCTCGTTGCTGCTGGTCCGCGCGGCCGTCGAGCGACCGACAGCGGGCAACGTCGCCTGGCTCGTCGCGCTCGCCGTCACGGGCCTGCTCACGTCCAAGGGCTTCGTCGGTCGCACCGCTGGCGACTGGGCCCTGGTCATCGGCATGCCCACGTTCTACGCCGCCACCTGCTGGGTCGGCATGCTCTCGATCATCGCCCGCTGCAGCCATACGACAGCCGCCGCGGGAACGGCTGCAGAAACGCCGCACCGCTTGGCCCAGGCGGCATAGCACTTCACGAGTGCGGAAATGAACCACTACGGCACGACGTGGGTGACGTGTGTGGGATCGTCGGTTCAACGATCGTGTAGCGTCAGTGCACGAGTTTGGGGTGCGGGCCGTGTGAGCGAAATGGCCTATCGCATCCCTCGCTGACGCATCGGGCTGGGATCTCAGCGCCTCGGCGATGAAACTCAGCGCCGCGACTGTTTCGGGCGCAGATCCCAGGCTTCCAGCCACTTCGTGTCGGCGCGCTCCAGGCCGAAGTCGTCGGCGAGGCGGCGCTGCATGTCCGGCAGGTGACCGGCACCGTAGAAGATGCCGATCTTCTTGTGGCCCGCGTCGATCTGTTCGCGCAGCACCTCGAGCGCCTTCTTGTTGCGCTCGCTGATGATCGTCGAGCCGTCCGGTCCTTCCAGCGCGCCCATCGCGCCTTCCAGGTCCTCGAACTGCTCGGCCATCAGCAGCTTGAGCTTGAACGATCGGTTCGGATCGAACAGCGCCATCAACATCTCCATGTCGGTGTTGCGGCCCTGGTTCTTGCTCTCCTGGGCAATCCCCTGCCCCATCATGCGGAAGAACATCGTCAGGAACGACTCGCCCCGGCCCGCCATCGTCTCTTGAAACTCCTCGGGCGACATGTCGGCGTGCACGAAGTTCTCTTGCTGGTAGTCGACCAGCGCCAACTGCGATTCGAGCCCCAACATGCTCTTCATGCCCATCTGCAACATCGAGACCGGATGCGCGCTTGCCCGCCCACCCTTCGGTATGCGGGTGCCCTCGGGCGCCACGAGTTCATAAAGCAGTACGTCGTACTCGGCAAACTGCTTGTTAAGCGCCTCGTAGTACGACTTCTCGCCGATGTGCACGGCCCCGACCAGGTCGACCGTCAGCTCGTCGTCTCCCTCGGCAGGTCGATAACGCACGACGGCCGTCTCCATCGCCAGCGGTTGACCCGCCTCGTCGCGCTTGAGCCGCAAGAACTTGCCGTCGTCGCTCTTGTTCTCCGTACCGGCGACATCTTCGGCCTCGGCCGTGGCCGTACCAGTCGGTTCGTCGGCCCAGAGACGTTCGGTCCGGCTCCAGAAAAACAGCCCGACCGCCAGCGCGGCGAGCAACACAAAAGCCGTCCGCGGCCGCTCCGATCGGGCCGCGACACGAAAAAGGCGCAACAACTGGCGGCTCACCACCAGTCGGCCTGCCAACGAAGAGCTCAGTAACAGACGTTTCATCGCACAGGGCCCCCAGGTGGCCTCAACAATCGGGAAAACTCGTCATGAACACTCTCGTGCCGCTCTCGATCCGAGACAACGCACCGGCACCTTTAGCTCGTATTCGAGCGCCGTGGCCGAACATTGGGATGTTTGCCACAAGCCGTCGTGGCGCTGCTCGACGGTCAAACGTCACAGAGTGAAGTATAGGACGCACGCCCCCGCTCGCCAAACCGTGGCCGACCTTGGGACCAGCCGCTTGGGAACTTTGCCACGAAGAAAAACCGTGTGGGCAAGGCGGAAATGTCGTCGCCAGCGGTCCCAGACTCGTTCAAACGCGGCCTTGGCTGGGGCATCTGCTGCGCCACTCGAACACGCCGTGCCCAGCTACGCCCAATCCACCCGCACCAGTCAGCGAAATCGCCGGGCGTTGATCGGCGCCGGCTCGATCTGCGGCGGCGGTTCGACGTGCGCCTCGTCGAGATAGGCACCGAGCCGCGCCGCCTCGTCGCGCTGTTGCTCAGCGAGATTGCAGCGCTCGCCGACGTCATTGGCCAGGTCGTACAACTCCAGCGCCCCGTCGGCCGAGCGGATCAGCTTCCAATCGCCCGCGCGGACCGCCCGACCACCGTCGTACTCCCAGTAGAGATAGTCGTGCTCGGCCTGTTCACTCTCGCCGCCGTCGGCACATAGCTCGGTGGCAACCGAATGTCCGTCCATTCCGTCAGGTACATTGGCGCCGGCCAACTCGGCAAGCGTCGGCAACACGTCGGCGAATGTCCAGGCGTGATCGCTCACCCGTCCCGCGGCGATTCGTCCGGGCCAGCGCACGATCATCGGCACCCGCAGGCCCCCCTCGTAAAGCGTCATCTTCGTCCCCCGCAGCGGCCCGCAGGCCTCGAAGAAGTCGGGGTCGCTCGGCCCCGGCGTGGCGCCGTTGTCGCTCGTGAAAAACACAATCGTGTTGTCCGCCAGTTCCAACTCGTCGAGCAAGTCCAACAATCGCCCCACACTGCGGTCCATGTGCGTGATCACACCGGCCGTCGCTGCCCGCGGCATCGCTTGCGCGCCATAGTCACTCGGGTAACCGGGTGGTCGGCCGCCACGCCCCGTGTACGGCGTCTCGGGAAACTGACCCGCGTACGGCCGTTGCGACTCCTCGGGCAAAAGCAATTCGTAGTGCGGCACCGCAAACGGCACGTACAAAAAGAACGGCTCTTCACGATGCCGGCGGACAAAGTCGAGCGCCTTGGCGACGATCTCGTCGTGTGTGTATTGACCCCGGCCGCCGTGGGCGTTGCCCGGCAGCTCGTAGCGCTGCTCGCCGTGCCACAGGTATGGCGGATAGTAAAAGTGGGCGTGGATCTGGTGCAGATAACCGAAGAACTCGTCGAAGCCCTGTCGATACGGCACTCCGGTCGTTTCGTATTCTCCCAGCCCCCACTTGCCGAACAGCCCGGTCGCATAGCCGGCCGACTTGAGCACCTCGGCCACGGTGACGTCGTCGTCGGCCAGCGCGATCCCGCCCGTGTTGCCGCGCACCGGCGTGTGCCCGCCGTGCAGGCCGGTCATCAACACACTGCGCGACGGCGCGCAAACGCAACAGCCGGCATAACAGTCCGTGAACCGCACCCCGCTTTCGGCCAAGGCGTTGAGCCGCGGCGTCCGAATCGTGGTCTGCCCATAGCAACCCAGATGCCCGTAGCCGAGATCGTCGGCCATGATGAACACGATGTTGGGCCGCTCCGCAGCGCCGGTCTCCGCTGCCGTGACGGAAGGTTTCGGCGTCGCCAAGAACAACGTCACCACCGCGCATGCATAGGCCCAAAGCTGATGGCGCATCGACGACTCCCTGGGGAAAGAACATCTCACTCATCGCGGCCGGATCACAACCAACCAGGCGTCAAGTCTAACCACAGAATGATCTCACGGCGAACACTTTGTTGCGCGCGGGTCACTTCGTCGCATTGGCACCGCGGGCGGGTCCGCCATGACGAGCATCCAACGGGATCGCACGCCGCGAACCTAAGCGAGGAAAAATCCAGAGATCACTTGGCCACTTGCGGATATCAGCGGGCTCGAGATAGCTTGCGCCCACCGTAGTCAGAATAAAACGCTCGCCGGGATATGCTTCGCGAAAAAGCGACGTCACAGTGGGAATCTTCCCTGCCACATCGCGCAGGTAGAGATCGTGCTCGGCGTCGGACCAGACGGGGCGGCCTGCCGTGCGCGGCTCCGTCGCGCCCGGGCCTTCTGTGTGCACGGGCCACGTCTCCCAACTGTCTGAAAACGTGGAATGAAATCCGCGTCGCTCAAAGCCAAACGGCCCATGTCGGTCGTTCAATTCTCTTCGTGTGAAGACATACAGGTTCACGTGAAAGCGTTCGTCCTGCAGGCTTGTGAGTTTCATGGGAAAATACACACTGTCGCGCCCGCCCGTGAGAAAGCGAAATCGCAACGGATGCAGATTGGCCTCTTCGCGCTCGGCGGCATGCGCTTCCGACACCTTGATGCAACAAAACACGTACCCCTTTTCGCGGTACTCACTGATGACGTCGTCGCCGTTCTCAATCGGCTCGTAGCCTTCTGCGTCAAGCCACTCGTTTAGCGCGCCGGGCTCGTTCTCACGAACCGTCGCCACGTCATACACACCGACCGGTTCGCGCGAAAGCACGTCGACACCGCCCTCTCCGCCGCCGAAGCCGCCACCGCCCAGCCCCTTCTTCTTCGCGACAACCCCTTTGCCGGTGCGCAGTCGAAACGCGACGTAGTCATACAACTCTTTGAAGAGTTTGCCGTCGGCCGGAGTCACCTTCGGCTCGCTGGGGAACGGCACGATCCAAGCGAACCGATCGGTCTGCCCCGCCACGGCAATTTTCAGGATCATGTCCTCCTCGGCCCGCCCGATCTCCTCGGACTCCTCGAAGATGATGATCGCCTCCTGCGATCGTTCTTCTAGCGAACCCTCGTAACCGACGGGCCCCTTGACGTGACCGTCGGCTCGGACGACGCCCGAAGGGCAAGACACGTAAAAAGCCGTCGCGCTGAAAACGCCAGACCAGAAGATACACCGCCCGATTCGCTCGACCATCGTGTCACCTCTCCGGTGTTGCCCTGCCGCGTTAAATTGCCCCTGCGATGAGAAGTTGAAAATGGGCGACGCTCGGTCAATCGCAGTCATAGCCTATGCCGGCCGCATGAGGCAAGAAAATTCTCGCCGGCCGCCCTTCCTGCACACGTCGGACATATCAATCGGCTAGCATGCTTCAATGCCCCCATCCGTCGAACAACCTGATAATCGCAAAACTCCTCCGCACCTCCAATTCGGCCTGCGTCGGTTGTTCGCGGCAATGGTTGCCGTGTCGCTCGCGATCACCGTTGGCCGCTTGCTGGGCGAAGACGGCGGCTCGGTCGTCACGCTGGCGGTCGCACTGGCCGTCGTCAGCGCGCACGCGCAAGATACTGCTCGTCGTGCTTGTGTGCGCATATCTGCCCTACGCTTGGGTGCTTTTGTACTTGCACGTACGCTATTACGGCATGATCTGGCTGGAGAATTGGCCGATTTTGCCCAGCCTACAGCTGACATGTTTTTTCCCACAAATCGACGACGCAACGACGAAGCTGGCGGGAGGATTAATCACGCTGCTTGCCATCGGTCTCGCCACAGTTCTCGCCGCGCGCCGCCGCCTGCTCATACCCGTCACCGTGCTCATTCTCTCGGCAATCAATTCCTGGATCGCCTACGCCCTGTTTCGCGCCTGAGCGACAACACAACCACCCCACCAACAGCCAGAAACCAACCCGCCCTAAACTCCTAAACGCATACAGCCTAAACGCCTAAACCCCTAAATCCGTCTCCCCACCGCCGTGGCGACCGCCGCACAACGGCGCATCGTTTCGGCGAATTCGTCGAACGTCAGCGATTGGTAGCCGTCGCTCATCGCGTTTTCCGGGTCGGGGTGCACTTCCAGGATCAATCCGTCGGCTCCCACCGCCACGCTCGCGCACGCCATGTCGGGCACCAGGTACGTGTGTCCCGTGCCGTGGCTGGGATCGACGATGATCGGCAGGTGCGTCTTTTGGCGCAGGTACGGGACACTGGCCAGCGGCAACGTGAAGCGCGTGTGCGTCTCGAACGTGCGGATGCCGCGCTCGCAAAGGATCACGTCCTGGCTGCCGGCGTCGAGGATGTATTCGGCCGCCAACAACATCTCCTCCATCGTGGCGCTGGGGCCGCGCTTGAGGATCGTCGCCTTGCCGCTCTTGCCCACCGCTTCGAGCAGACGATAGTTCTGCATGTTGCGGGCGCCGATCTGCAATACGTCGGCGTACTCGGCCACGAGCGGCACGTCTTCCGTCGCCAGCACCTCGGTGACGACGGCCAGGCCGGTTTCGGCACGCGCCGCCGCCAGCATCTTCAGACCCGTTTCCTTGAGGCCCTGGAAGCTGTACGGGCTTGTGCGCGGTTTGAACGCTCCGCCCCGCAGCGCCGTCGCACCGGCTGCCTTCACGGCTTTGGCACTCTGCATAATCTGTTCTTCGCTCTCCACCGAGCAGGGACCGGCGATCACGCCGATCTTCTCGCCACCGACGCTGAGACTGCCCGCCGTGACGACCGTCGTCTCCGGTTTGATCTCGCGGCTGGCCATCTTGTAGGGGGCCAGGATCGGCATCACCTCGGCAACTCCCGCACCGCTTTCCAACGCCGCAGCCACGCCCGACTTCTCCCGACCGATGGCCGCGATCACCGTGCGTTCGGTTCCCACCAACACCGTGGGCTTCAATCCCAGCGTGGTGATGCGTTCGACCATGTGGTCGATCTGTTGTTGCGACGCACCACGTTTCATAACGACGATCATGTTTGGTTTCCTTGCGAATATGGGGAGTCGGCGGTTCGGCTGGCAGACCGGGCGACGCGGTGCGCGGATCCGACGAACCGAGGTAATTACCCAGTGGGTTATCTAACGAAAAAACCCCGACGTCCGGCCAGGACCTCGGGGCTGCTGATTCGTGTGGTTAGCTTGTGGCTAGTTAGACAGCGCCTCCGGTCCCGTTGCCGGGAAAGCTAAACCAAAAGTAAAAGTAGGCGGCTGCGCTGTTCATGTGGCTCATTGTGATCGAAAGCCCCGGGCTTGGCAAGCGATATTATGGCGCGTTTTCCTGCGCCGCGTCCTTCCCGGCGGCGCCCGTTCCGCCGGCAGCGCCTGACGGTGGCGGCGTCTGCGCCGCCAGGTAGCGCTGCACCTGCAACTGCACCGGTTCGGACTGCCGCACCAACAGGTAACCGCTGGCGGCATCAAACACGGCATCGCCATGCCCTCCCGCCTCCAGCCAACTCCCCGGGGCCACGTTCGTCCGCATCGTATCGGTGAGCGCGCGCGCCGCCTCGTCTCCCTCAATCTCCGCGGGCAAGCGGTGCCAGCCGAGCACCTGCTGCGACGAGGCCGCCGTCGCGGTGGTCAGTCGGATCGTGTTTTCACTCGGCCACGTCGCCGCCAGCCCCAACGGCGCCAGCCACTCATCGAGCAGTTCGCCCAGCGGTCGGTTCGCCACCGCGTCGTTGCCGGGCCAAGCCAAGGGGATTTCTTCCCGCGCAACGGCCGCCGCGTCGAGCGTGAGATTCACTCCCAGCGCGTCGTGCCACACTTCGGCCAATCGCGCCCAGCCGACCCGCCGCACGGCCGGCAATGAAACCGAACCGGTCAGCCTTGACTCGATCGCCTGCCAATTGGGCCCCAACACGGCCTCGGGCGGCGAGTGCGTTACCGGCGGTTCGACACCGGCCAGAAATGAAAACGCCCCCACCAACCGCACGACCACCCGCTGCTGCTCAATGCCCGCGTTAACCGCCATCCGACCGTCCAGTTCGATCCGCGCTGGGGCGTCGCCGGCGGAACCCTCGGGATGCCCCAGGGCAAATCGTTGTACGAGGGCCGCCACGCTCTCGGCAACCGCCGTGCGGCTGCCCGTCAGTGTCGTGATGTCGTAGCCCAACGTCATCGCCGGGTCCGGCCATTCCGCGCCGACCACTTCGATCCCCCCTTCCACCGGCCGGGCCCGCATCCCGCGTGTCGCCAGCGCCGCGCTCAACATCGCTTCGACCGACGTGTCAAACATCACCAGCGTGAGCGATTCGTCCGGGGCGAGCGGTTCGCTGCCGTCCTGACCGTCGGGCGCCCTCACGGCAAGTCCCGGCAGCCGGCCGGCGAACCTGCAAAAATCGTCGGGCACGAGGTCGGCAAAACCGACGTCGCGCACCGGCATCGCCAGCCGCCTCTCAACGTCTACAAGCCAGGCCGACGAGACCAGTTCGGCCGCAGTGGGCTCGTCCTCCACTTCGGCAGGAACATCGACCGCCACGGGCGCTCGCCGCGGCAACCAGTCGGCAATTGGCACCCCGGCCGCGGCTGCTTGAGGCGCGGGGCCACCTGCGATCGTGGCCAGTTGTTCGAGCAACCGGGGATCGGTTCCCTCGGGCAGAAAACGCACCGAGCCGTCGGCCATCGCCACCAGCGCGCCCGCCCCACCCGCGCCCGATAGACCGCTGCCGAAACCGTCGGGGCCCGCCAAGTACGGCTCGCGGGTGAATGCCCGCACGGTCGCCGGCCCCCCCTGTGCCCACGGCCCCAGTCGATCGGCCACGCTGATCAAGGCGATCGTCTGCGAGAGGCCGTCCGTCACGTCCGCCACCGTCCGGGGCTTGTTATAGGCAAACACGCCCGCGCGGGGCTCCGCCGCATCGAGCAGCGCGGCATCTTCGCCGAGCCCCGCCATGCCGACGAATTGCGTCACCGCCCCGCCATCGGCCGTCAACCGCTCCGCGTCGCCAAGGTGCATGACCGCCGCGAGAGGCCGTTCCGCGACCACGCGGTTGCCCTCGGCGTCCCAGGCCCGGCCGAAAGGCAATTGCTCGTACCAGGCTGGCTCGCCCAGCTCCGGCAGGATGCGCGCTATCCAGCTCAGCCGCGTCTCCGGTGGCAGCAGTGCCGAACCGGCGGCACCGGCCGGGAAGTTCTCCTCGTTTGCCGTCGTGTATCGGGCCACGGCCGCGAAGAGTTCGCCGATCCGCGCCGCACAGATTACACGTTCCAGGTCGGTACGGTTCAGATTCATCGCCGCGCGCAGCGCTACGACGTTGCTGGCCGCCGCACCAGGCCCGTCCGCCAGCATCTGCGCCACGCCATCCTCGTCAAACAGCAACCGTTGCCAGGGATCGCTCGGCGGCTCGATCGCGGGTGCGTCGTCGGCTACCGCTTTGTCGCCTCCATCCGGCGCGACGTCGCCATGCGAAGCGGCATCTGCGTTCGCATCTGCTTTCGCATCTTCGCTTGTGTCGTCGTCCGCGCCATCCGCCGCGGCATCCTCCCCGGCATTGTCTCGCGACGTCGCGTCACCCGGCGCCGCGGCGATGTCCGTCCCAGCGTCGCGGCCGCTGAGCATCATCGTCACCGCCGCCGAAGTGATCACGATCGCCAGGCCCGCAGCCGCAAGCCACGGCCAGGGCCGCCCCGCCCCGGTTGGTGCTTCGCTCGCCTCACTCGGTTCGATGGCGTCTGCGTTCGCAGCGGTCTTCGCGCTCATGGCGGCCGTTTGCCGCGCATCGCCGGGCGCCTCGGTACCGGTTGACGGACCACCGGACGCTACGGATTCGACCGCCTGGATTTCGGCCGCGTGGGTGTCGGCTGTGTTCGTGTCAGCCGACTGGGTGTCGGGCGGCAATTCCGTGGCCGCGGCGAGTTGCCAACCCTCGGGCGGTTTGACTTCGACCATGCTGCCGCAATTCGGACAGGCGAGGATTTGCCCAATCGCCGCCGCGTCGCGCACGCGCAACTTCCGCCGACAGGTGTCACAGATGACCGAGAAGAGTTCCACGTTCGCGATGTTCCGTTGGTTCGCGGCGCCGCTCACGCCGCGTTGTCGCCGCCGCGCCGCACGGACAGAGCCGTCCTTCTTATCCTACTCGATATCGGCCGCCACGGGACCGGCCACCGTGTCGCCGCGGCGTTCCGCAGCCGCACGCGTCGTGACCACAACCTCACCTGTTCCGGTACCAACCGACTCACGCACCACGTACACGAGCCGCCCAGCGCCGTCGGCCAAGCGCAGAACCGACTCGAGAATCTCCCCGCCGGTCTCGTCCCGGGCGTCGATCGAGATCGACTGGTTACGCGTGATCCCCGCCGCTTCAAGGTCGGCACCTTCGATCGTGATCCGCACCTGTAACTGTTCGGCCAGCATCTCGAGCACTGTATGCAACGACTCACGTGGCACGCTCAGCGAAGTCGTCGCGGCAAGCCGCCCGGCAATGTCCCCCGGTTCGTTCGCTGCCGCGTCCCCTGGCTCGTTCACTGCGGCGACGCCGGTCGCACCGGGCGGTTGCTCGAGCAGCGCGACTTGCCCGGCCAGCGTTAGGTTGTGCGCCGCTGCGGCGGGGAGATAGCTCCGCATCACCACCTGGCGGTCTTCAATGTCGAAGCGGAGAAACTCGGTCCAGGCTTCGACCATCCGCGGCAGCCGCATCACCAGTCGGCGGCCGTAGTCCGACGGTGCGAGCCGCTCGACGTAGTCGCGCAGCTGCGCCGGCGCCGCCAGCAGCTCCGCACGCAGCCGCAGTGTCAGTTCGTCGGGCGCCTTGCCGGCCGCCGGTGCCACGCGGATCTCGCTGAAAAAGCGGTCATCGGCGTGGCAACTCACGAGCAGCGCCGCCGCGTCGTCGCCGAGACCCCGGTCCAACAGCTCGCGCAGCGCCGCCGCCTCATCGCTCATCAGCCCACGGCCTCCCGCCTGCAAGAACTGCGGCACCACCACCAACGTGAACTGCCGGTCGCTGTCGGTTTCGGCCAGCAGCGCGGCCAGTTCTCGCGACACGGCCGTGAATGCGCCGCCCGAGCCGACAATCTCATTCATCACCGCGGGGCCGGCCACCACGGCAACCCGGTGTCGATCGTCCCCCGTCGCCGCGTCCGGTAACCACAGCCGCAAATCGCCGCGAACGAACACGTCCGCACCGGCCTGCGTCGCCTCGCCCTCGGCACGCCATGCCGTGAACCACTCGCCCGCAGCCCGCGGTTCGGCCAGCCGAACGACAACCGTCGTCTCCGGCGTTGTCCCACCGGCGTCACCAAACCCCACCACGACTTGCTCGACCTCCTCGAGCGGCACACCGCAGCGACGCTGTAGGTCGTCGAGCTGTCCCCTCAGCCAGGGCCCGCTCGACGTCACGACCCGCTCGCCTTCGACCGACCGCCAAAGCTCGGCCGCCCGCACGGCCACGATCGCCTGCACCCCCGAGGGCAGATACGCTGTGTCGATCGCCCCACCGTCGGTTGGCGAACGCCACAGTTCGCTCAACTTCGCCGGCGGCACACCACGTTCATCCGCGGCGACGTCTTTGGCGGCGACGTTTGTTTCAGTACCGTAGTTGCCAGTACCGTTGCCGGCTGCGGCGGAGTTTTCGGCTGACGAGGCTCCGCGAACCGCCGATTCATCCGCGGACGACGCCGCTGCATTGTCGACGTCGGCCGTGGCAGCGCCTCCCGCCGGCAGCAACACCCGCCACAGCCACCAACCGATGACGCCCATGGCCACCAAAGTCGACAGACCGCCCCACCACCACAACCACGTCGGCTTGCCGGCCCGACCGCGTTGGGGGATCGACGCGTCGCCAACTTGTTCATCGCCGGCGTCCTGGGGGGCACGCGTTGCCGACACACCGGCGCGGGACTTCACCCGAGCACTCATGCTGGCGTCCTGCACCTGGATCGCGGGGAACGCACCGTCATCCCCGTGCGGCACCGGCTCCACGAAATTCGGCGCAGCAATCGCCGGCCGAAAGGTCGGCGCAGCAACGGTCAACTCGTCACCGGCCGACTCGTCAACTACCAAATCACCGGCGTCCGCATCGCGCAGCGCTTCAAGCGCCGCCACGGCTTCACCGGCGTTGGCGATCGGTGGGGCCTTGCCCGAGTGCGCCAATCCTTCGATCAACTGCTGAAGCGGCTCCCACAGCGGCCGTTGTGGCACAGCCGCTGGGTCGAGCGCCCGGCGCAACCATTCGGCCAGCACACCCGCGTCGTGCCGCCAGGCCAACGCCCGCTGTTGCGCGTCGCTGCCATCGGCGAGGTCGACAAGCGGCGGTCCCAACAACCAGATCGACTCGTGGCCGCCGTCGATCGGCGCGCACCAAACGTTCCCTACATCCAGGGCGCCGTAGCAGACCCCCGCCGCGTCGAGCCGT
Source organism: Planctomycetales bacterium (assembly GCA_020426575.1). Taxonomy (GTDB): domain Bacteria; phylum Planctomycetota; class Planctomycetia; order Pirellulales; family JAEUIK01; genus JAGQPT01. The sequence goes on along the minus strand of JAGQPT010000560.1, from coordinate 6,990 downwards.
GCCAGCGCCGCCGCGAGCGCGCCAGCCACCCGCACCGTGTCATCTGCGTCGACAAACGCACCGGCGTCAAGCGCCGCAGCCAACGTCTGGCCCGCATGCTCGGCCATCACGACGATCACGTGATCGGCCGCCACGAATTCGTCGTCGAGCGGATAGAGATGCTGCGACAACGGGTCATCGGCCAGCCGCCGCCAACGGCGGCGCTGCTCGGCGCGCCACGGTGGTTCGGCGTCGGGCCGCTCGCCGCAGCGCAACAAGTGCCAGGTCGCGTCGCCGTCGCGACGGGCGCGATACACACCCGCCAGCCGCCCCTCGTTGACCGGCTCCCATATCACGTAGCGCCCAAAGCGAAACCGTCGCTGCTGCCCGCGCAAGAGACATCCGGCGTGGTAGCGGCTGAGGTGGCCGTCGGCGACCAGTCGTCGCGCCAACTCGGCCGCCGGCGATTCCAGCGTAAGCCCCGCCCGGACGTACGATTTCGCCAGGCTGCGGGCCGCCTGCGGCGTGAGCAACTCACAGGCGACGACGTGTGTCCAGAAGGTTCGAGCCGTCTCGGGCATCGCGGTCGCGCGCGGGGGGAGATGAAGTGCGAACATCGGCGGCGGCCCCGGTATGACGCCGCGCCGGCCACTCCGCTCCAATGTATCACGCCCGCCGGCGACGTCACAAACGCCCCCGTAACGCAACGCAGGCAGGCACTTGCGTACCTGCCTGCGTTGACGAGGCCCATCGACCAGCGGTTACGTCGGCAGGAGCGCGTCGCGCCAACGTTGCCATTGCGATCAGTAGCGGATGATCAAGTCGGCGTACAAACGATCGTGCAGAATGTCGCGTCGGTTCGTGACGGGGAATTCCCAACCGCAACCAACAATCACGTTGCGCCGCGGCTTCCAGCGACCACCCACCGTGAGGCTGACGATGTCGTTGCCCGCCACGTCGGTGCTGCCGAGATTGAAGAGGTCGTACCCTTCGAAGCCCGACGTACCCAACGGCCCCGAGCCGCTCCGCATCCAGTGGAACCAGTTGAGTTCGAGCAGGGCGTACCAGTTGTCAACGACTTCATAGTCCCAGTGGTTGGCCCAGTACCACATCTGGCTGCGGGCATTGTGATCCGTGGGAATGCGGAAGCCGGTATCGCTCAGCCAGTGACCACGGCCAATCTGCTGACCACCGGTGAGGAAGAAGCGAAACTCGCCGTCGCCACGGCCTTGGAACACCCGGTGCGAGCCGAGGTCGATCTCGTAAGTCGTGCCCACGCTCACGACGCGCTACGCGGCCGGATCGCGGATCACGTTGTACTTCAAACCAGCCGCCACGTCGGCCCAACCTTCTTCGTGACCGTACAGGTCCGAGTCCATGTTGATGTAACCGTCCTTCGTGGCGATGAACGACAACCGCTGCGTCAGGGCGGCCCGAACCTGCAACGCATACAGTTGCACGTCGCTGTTGCCCAGCACCGGCGCACTGCTCGGCACCCGGTGATTCAGGAAGATGAACCGCGCCTCGGTCAACGTGCGCGGGTCTTCAAAAAACGTGGGATTGCTAAGCGGGCTGATGAAGTCGTCGAAGCAGTGATCGCTCGCCGCAATCAGTCCAAAAATCCGCCCGTCGCAACTGCACAAACCGCACCCGCTGCAGCTTCCGCACCCGGCGTGGCAGGACCCGCCGCACCCAGCCTGGCCACAGCAGGAACTGCAAGTTCCACCGCTGCCACACGAGGTGCAGCCACCCTCGTTGTTGAACTCGTCGAACGACTTGGTCGTGTCACTGATCGACTGGTAGACGTCTTGCGAGTCGTCTTGCGCCTGGCCGTCGCCAGCCCACGTCTCGTAGTAAGAACCCGTTTCGTAGTTGTCGGCCGCTGATTGTCCCGCACCGCAGAGCAGCGCCAGACCCACCAGGCAACAGCCGCCGGTCCATCGTATGAGCCTCATCTCGGATTAACCTCCGTGTCACTTCGCAATGTTGTTGTGCTGGGGCGGCGCCTGCGGCCACCGCAAGCAATCGCACGCACCGGCTTGCGCTCCTGCGCCGGCGTGCTTCAGAGATCCACGTCCGCCCGACCACCCAGGGAGCCGTGTGGGCTCTGTCCCCAATCGTGTCGGTCACCGTCGTACTCGTCGAACGGGGGGTCCGTACTTCAGGCGGCGCCAGCGGCACCTTAGAATCGGTCCCGCCTGCTGAATTTGCCCAGTTCACCCGACACCAGCTTATGGCGACCGCCGCCGACAAAAGGTGTGCTCAAACCGCACACTTAGGCGGTCGCACTCGCGCCGATGGTCGTCCAAACGTGCTTGATCGTCTCACCCGCCCGTACGGCGTCGTCCAGGCTGACGTCGAGGTGCGTCACGAGTCGTACGCTTGTATGCCCCACTGTGATCGCCAGCACGCCCCGCTCGGCCAGCGCGTCGACCATCGTTCGATTGGTCCCCGGCGGTGCGTCGATCTGGAAGATCACGATGTTCGTTTCGGCACGACCGCCCAACACGCTCAGCCCCTCGCACTGACGGACGGCCTCGGCGATGGCCGTCGCCGCCCGATGGTCGTCGACGAGCCGCTGGCGGTGATGCTCAAGTGCGTAGAGCGCGCCGGCGGCAATCACTCCCGCCTGCCGCATCCCGCCACCGAAAAGTTTGCGCACGCGAACGGCACGACGCTCGATCAACTCGCGGGGCCCGACGATGGCCGAGCCCACCGGTGCGCCGAGCCCCTTGCTGAAGCAGACGCTCACGGTGTCGAACGGCGCGGCCCAATCGGCCGCCGCGACCCCCGTCGCCGCCACTGCGTTGAAGAGCCGCGCGCCGTCCAGGTGGGTCGCCAAGCCGTTGTCGCGGGCCCAGCCGCAAAGCTCCGCCACGCCGTCGTACGGAAGTACGCGCCCCCCCCAGCGGTTGTGCGTGTTCTCCAAACAGAGCAGCCGAGTCCGCACCAAATGCGGATCGTCCGGTCGGATGCGGCTGACGAGTTGCTCGACGCGCGGCAGACCGTCCGACGCCTCGACCGGAAAGGCCGCGACCCCGCTGAGCTGGGCATAGGCACCTTGCTCGTAATTGAAGATGTGGCAGTTCACCTCGCAGAGAAACTCGTCGCCGGCGCCACAGTGCAGCCGCACGCCGATCTGGTTCGACATCGTCCCGGATGGAACAAAGAGTGCAGCTTCCTTGCCGAGCAGTTCGGCCGTCCGCTGCTCGAGTGCGATCACACTGGGGTCTTCGCCAAAGACGTCGTCGCCCACCTCGGCCGCTGCCATCGCTTCCCGCATCCCCGCCGTCGGCCGCGTCACCGTGTCGCTGCGAAAGTCGAGTGGTCTCATCGTGCCGATGGCCTCCTGGGAAGAAGTCGTTGACCGAACCCGGCGCACCGAACCCGGGTCATGCAACCGTGGCCCGCTACCTACGGTGACCGATTCGGCCGCCGCCGGCAAGGGTCGCCAACCGTAGCGAGACGCCCTTTGGCCAACGTCGGGGCTTTCCCCTGGGGGCCTCGGTCGTCAAAATAAAGGTTCGCGCATGGCGTCAACACTCGCGCCCGGCCGTTTGCCGTGGGCGCGCGTCGCCCTCTTGCGGCCGTTTTCAGCAACTGTCCTTCCCGCGCAGACGAAGCTCGTATGTCCGCACAGCCGCTCGCGATCCGCCGCGTCAACACGCGTCACCAGGATGCCCAGCCGGCGATCGACGCGCTGCGCGAACAGCTCAGCCCCCGCGGCGACGTCGTCAGCCCCGCCGGCCGCCAACGCACGATCGACGTCTTCGGCAAGCCGCTCACGCCGGTCCAGGTGGTCGAGCGGATCTGCACGGACGTCGAGCGCGACGGCCTTAAGGCGGTGCTCGATTACACCCGTCGTATCGACGGCGCCGAGCTCACGGCGGCAACGATCCGCGTGCCGGCCGATGAACTCGCCGCCGCTCACGCCCAAGCCGACCGCGAACTGCTTGCGACGGTTCGCCGCATTCGCGACCACGTCCTCCGCTTCCAGACGGCCATCCTGCACCACGACGTCCGCGTCGACACCGAACACGGCAGCTACCTGCGTCAACGCTACACGCCGCTGCGCCGCGTGGGCATCTGTGTTCCCGGTGGCGCGGCGGCCTATCCGTCGACCGTGTTGATGACGGCCGTGCCGGCCCAGGCGGCCGGTGTCGGCCAGATCGCCGTCGTTGCGCCGCCCACGCCGTTCGGCGCCTACAATACCGACCTGTTGGCGACCTGCCACGAAATTGGCGTCCGCGAGGTGTACCGCCTCGGCGGCGCCCAGGCCGTCGCCGCAATGGCCTACGGCGTCGAGGGACTACCCCGCGTCGACAAGATTGTCGGCCCGGGAAGCCTCTTCGTCGCCCTGGCCAAGAAGTTCGTCTTCGGCGACGTCGACATCGACTCGATCGCCGGCCCCAGCGAAGTCGTGGTCCTCGCCGACGACACAGCCCGGCCCGAGTTCGTGGCGCTCGACCTGATCGCCCAGGCCGAGCACGACCCCGGCGCCTCGATCCTGATCACCTGGACCGACGGGCTCATCGAGCGAGTCAGCGAGGAACTGCAGCGACAACTGGCACGTCTCTCGCGTGGCGAGGCAGCCCGACGCTGCCTCGAAGCGTTCGGCGCGATGATCCAGTGCCGCGATGCCGACGAAGCCGTCCGGCTTACTAACCTGATCGCCCCGGAACACCTCCACATCACCACCCGCGACGCCGAAGCGCTGCTGGAACGCATCGACTCGGCCGGTGCGGCGTTCCTCGGCAACCACAGCCCCGTGGCGATGGGCGATTACACAGCCGGCCCGTCGCACGTGTTGCCCACCGGCGGCACGGCGCGCTTCGCCAGTGGCTTGTCGGCGAATGACTTCCTCCGGCCATCGAGTGTGATCGCCTACACGGCCGCCGGCATGCAGGTCGACGCCCCGGACGTGCAGGTCATGGCCGACGTCGAGGGGCTCACTGCGCATCGCGCCAGCGTCGACGTGCGGCTCGACGCGGCCGACGCGGATACGGCCGCCAACCAGGGGAAACGCTGAGCCAATGACCTACTTTCGCGATAACATCGAGGCGATGCGGGGCTACGTGCCGGGCGAACAGCCGCAGGGCGGCAAGTTCATCAAGCTCAACACGAACGAAAACCCCTACCCCGCCCCCGACGCCGTGCGCCGTGCCATCGAAGCCCGCGTCGCCCAGGGACTCGCCAAGTACCCCGACCCGTCGGCCACGGCGTTCCGCCTGCGGGCCGCCGAGTTACTCGGCGTCGAGCCGGACTGGATTGTCTGCGGCAACGGCAGCGACGACGTGCTCACGGTCCTCACCCGCGCTTTCGTCGGCGAAGGACAACGTCTGCGCACGCCCACGCCGAGCTACATCTTCTATCGCACGCTCGCGGAGATCCAAGGCGCGGCGTGCGAAGAGATCCGCTTCAACGACGACTGGTCGCTGTCGGATGAGTTCATCACCAACACCGACGGCTTGCGGCTGGCGTTTCTGCCGAACCCGAACAGCCCGTCGGGCACGTGCCTGTCACCGCAGCGCGTGCTCGAGCTGGCCGAGGCCCTGCCCTGCCCACTGGTCGTCGACGAGGCGTACGCCGACTTTGCCGAGACGAATTGCATCGACCTGGTGCGACGCTGCGAGAAGGTGATCGTGACCCGCTCGCTGAGCAAGTCGTACGCCTTGGCCGGTCTGCGTTTTGGCTTTGCCGTGGCCCAACCCCACATCGCCGCGGGCCTGATGAAGGTCAAAGACCCCTGCAATTGCGACGCCCTGGCGATCGCGGCGGCCACGGCGGCGATCGACGACGAGGCCTGGCTGGCCGAGACCCGCGGCAAAATCATTACCAGCCGAGCCCGTTTGACCGCTGCAATGCGCACACTTGGCTTCGCTGTGGTCGATTCACAGGCCAACTTCGTCTGGAACGTGCACGCCGAACTGCCCGTGCGACCGATGTTTGAAGAGTTGAGGCGGCAGCGCGTGCTTGTCCGCTACATGGATTACGCCGGCTGGGGCGATGGCCTGCGCATCTCGGTCGGCACCGACGAGCAACTCGACGTCTGCCTCGACCTGATCAAGAAACTGGTGTGAAGTCTCCCATGGGTGCGAACATGGCACGCACGGCGTCGATCCAACGCAAGACGGCCGAAACCGACATCCAGCTCGAACTGAACCTCGACGGCGATGGCACGACCAACGTCGCCACCGGCGTCGGTTTCTTCGACCACATGCTCACGCTGCTGGGCCGCCACGCCTCGATCGATCTCAAGGTCCGCGCCCAGGGCGACCTCGAAGTCGATCAGCACCACACGGTCGAAGACGTCGGCATCTGCCTCGGCCGGGCGCTCGCTGAGGCACTCGGCGACAAACGCTCGATCCGCCGCTACGGCCACTTCACACTGCCGATGGAAGAGACCCTCGTGACGTCGGCGATCGACCTGAGCGGCCGGGCCTTCCTCGTCTTCGGAGCCACGTTCCCCGCGCCCAAGATCGGCGACTTCGACAGCGAACTGGTCGAGGACTTCTGGCAGGCCGTCGCGGCCAACGCGCTGTGCAACCTCCACGTCGTGCTGCATCACGGCCGCAATGCCCACCACATCAGCGAAGCGATCTTCAAGGCGACCGCCCGCGCGCTGCGGATGGCCGTCGAAATCGATCCCCGCCAGTCCGGTGTGCCCAGCACCAAGGGCACACTCTCGGAATAGTCGGGCGGCTGTGTTCGCTGCGGTCACGACTTGCCGCAGTCACGACTTACCGCAGTCACGACCTGCCTCGGCAGACCGCGGTGCTCCGCCAGATGTCGCTGCGCAACGTGCGAATCCGTCGACCCTCGACCGGCTTTGCTGCGTAGAAATAGTGGGCAGGGGGCCATATGCGGAAGGCCAAGGAGGGACGGACGGGTTTGGCGGCCCGCCTGGTTTGAGTGGGAGCCGTAAGAGGAGGTGAAAGCCATTGTGCCGCAGTGCAGATGAGAGTGAGCCTCGTGTTGCACACAGGCTTCGGACTGCGCGGTGACGGTGTG
>JAGQPT010000559.1 GCA_020426575.1 Planctomycetales bacterium | reverse complement strand
GGCTCCTGAGTGGGGAGCTTCCTCGGAAAACGCGACGCGTAAAATCCGTACCCACCGACCGCGACCGGACGCCGATTGCCAGGGGCATCGGCTTCCGGCCGCATTTTTTTATGCGCTGGCGGGCGTCTAAACAGTCGCGCGGAGCGAGTTGGTCTCGTTCCACGCGAAATTCCTAGCCCGAAGCGTCTGCGAGGGACGACAAACGTTCGCCTGGCGATGCACGCTTGGATGTGCCGGCGGCGGTGGATATCCCCTCACTGGCGCTTTGTGTCTGGGGTTTTCGTTTCTGCTGCAATTGGGCTGGGGGTGCGCACCTCTTGCTGCTCCTGCGCGCCGATATTCCCTCGCTGACGCTTCGGGCTGGGGTTTTTCATGGGCTGGGCGTGGGGTCCACGCGACGGTGACTTTCGCTTCGAAACTGCCGGCGCCAGTTGGAGTCTCAGCTCCGAGTTCTGGCCAGCAGCATCAGGGCGGCGATTGTCTTGGCGTCCTGGATCGTGCCGTCGTGGACCATTTCGAGGGCGGCGGCGCGGGTGACGACGAGGTTTTCGATCTCCTCGTTGGCCTCACGCTGGGGCGGGCCGGGGGTGAGCCCGTGGGCAACGAAGACCCACATCCGCTCGTCGAGGATGCCGGGTGACATCCAGAAATGGCCAATCAACTCGACTCGGTCGGCGCGATAGCCCGTCTCTTCCGTGATTTCTCTAAGTGCCGTCTCTGCCGGGTCTTCGCCAGCGTCGATCGTGCCAGCGGGAAGTTCGACGAGGGTCTCGTGAACCGCCAGCCGGTAGTTGCGTATCAAACAGAGGTGGTCGTCGTCGACCAGAGGGATGATGGTGACGGCGCCCGGATGCTGGACATATTCGCGCGTGTACGCCTGGCCGTGATTGGTAAGGCGTCCTTCCCGCACGACGCGGAAGCGGCTTGTTTCTAGCAAGATTTCGGGTTTCGACATCGCTGGCTCGTGGGGCTTGGTGCTCGGAAACGCGAAGGCCGCTCGTTACCCGGGCAGCGTAACGTGCAGCATAACGTATTGAGACTGGGGTGCCTGGGGGATGGGCTGCGGGTGGCGGACGTATCTGCCGTCGAACAGCTCGGAACGATCAGCTTCGGAGAAAGGTAGCTCCGATGAACCGCTGGACAAAGAAGCACCGATGAACGAGTCGATCTCTTGGACCGTGGGGTTGGGCCGCTGGCGTGGCGTGCACGTGCGCGTGCACCTGTTGCTGGTCGCCTTTGGCGTGTCGCTGCTCTGGTGGGGCGCCTCGGGCGAACCGCGTTCTTGGGCCTATGGGCCGATCTGTGTTGCCGTGCTGGCCGTGAGTGTTTGGTCGCGCGAGGCGGCGCGGCTTTGTGTGGCGCGGCATTGCGGCAGCGATGCGAACCTGATCGTGCTCTGGCCGATGGGCGGCTGGCTGGCCGGTGACGCCGTCGACGAGCGGCGCGGCGCGCTGGCCGTGGCGCTGGCTCCATCCCTGCTGAGTATGGCGCTGACGACGGTCGGTGCGGCCGTCTTTGCGGCGATCGTTGTCAGTGGGGCAGTTTGGGAGGACCCGGCATCGGTGACCGACGGTCTGGTGGCGTGGCTACCCCCGTCGCCGACGTTGCTCGAAGCCGGCGGCCTTTGGACCGCTGCGCTCGCCGGATTGGCGACGGCCGCGGCGCTGCTGGCCTGGCTGAACGCGGCGCTGCTGGTGATCAATCTGCTGCCGGTCGGCGCGCTCGACGGCGGTCACGTGTTGCGGGCAATCGTTCGCGACCCGCAGCGCCCGGAGCGCGGCGAGCGGATCATGGGTCGGATTGCCGTGGCCACGTCGGTCGCACTGGGCGTGCTGGGTTGGTATGCCTGGTCGGTGCAGCCTGCCGCCGCCGTGGCGCTCTGGCTTGTTGCCCTGGGGATGTGCCGACGTGAACGGTGCGAAGACGCATCCGCTGAAAACACGCAGCCGCGACGCGGTGGCCGGAGGGCGCTGTGCCACGACACACCTTCGCGCGTGCGAACGTGCGGCAGTCAATTGGTCGGGTGTCGCACGGCACTCATCGCTTGCGGCAGCGGGAACGTGCCGGTCAAGGCATGCGCGGTGCCGCGGCACGCTTTAGCGGAATCGAGCGAGCCGAATGCCACGGCTGTCCAGCGAGCCAACTGGCTGGGGACAACGGCAGCGGCGATTCGCACACGGATCTTTCGCCCGGGCCTGCGCCGCGGCCGCCGCTGGTTGTAGAGTCGGTGCCTCCGGTGCGCCCCTTGCGCACCCGGCGAACGACTGCGACTGTGAAGACGTCGCGTCGCGGCACGCCGAGTCCGAACAGCGCTCTACGTCTTTGCCCGTTGGCTCCCCCGGTGCGATAATGCCTTTGGACGCACATTGCCGTCAAAGGGTGTGATTTGATGCCGTGGATCACGCTATACGAGTGTGATGTTTGCTCTTACAGGGGTGAGTTTGTTTCGTATCAGGAGCATTGCCAACGTGTACTTTGCACGGGGCGAGCCATTCCGATCGATGTTGAGCTGGCGTGGTGCAACACGTGCCGTGCGCTAGCCGAAGTAGAAACGCTCATCTCGCTGGATGAAATTGATGCGGAGCTTGAGATTGCAGGCAGTGGAAAGCCGTACGCCCAAAAATGGTGGGGCGAGGGCCCATGGCGGCGTTTGGCGAACTCCTTGAAGAACGTGGGAAGCGAACGACGTCGCGAGGAGTATATTTCCGTTGTTAGTGAAATACGGGAGTGGATCATTAGGCGTCAATCGCCGGCGCGATGTCTGCGATGTGGAGGAGCGGATGTTGTTGTAGGACACGCGGATGAGTCGATCGTCCATCCAGGGTGTGGTGGACGGATATCGGAAGCGGCAACGGACCACTGCGTTATCGAGTGGCGCGATGGGGTCAAGCGATTGATCGATACCGAGGGAAAGTGGGTGTAGTTGACCTGTGGCGTCGGCTCTTGTGTAGATTTGTTGCTGTGAGGAATTTACGAATCGTGGCAGTCGTCCGTTGCGAGAACGCGGACGGTGGTGCGGTGACTTGAGGTGCGAGAAGATGGCACGGGAAGAGGTGGATCGCGAGGACTTGATCGGCGAGGCGACGGCGCTGGTCGAGCGGGTCGAGTTGACAATGGACGGCGCCGATGCGCCGGTCGTCGTGGGCTTCCGCCGCAACGGTGCGGTGAGTTGTTTCTTCGGGGCCGAGCCGGTTTATCAGTTCACGTCCGACGGGCTGCTGCGGCGGGCCTATGCCGGCGAGCGGCTGATCAAGGCCGAACACGGCCGGCTCGTGGCGCTGGAGCGCCGGCGCACAACGGGCGAAGTGGCCCTGGTGCGCCACGAGTGGAACGATGTCGTCATGCGGAGGTTTCTCGATCGCACGGCCAACGACCTGGTGCGACTGCGCGACGCGCTCGCGTCGGGCCGCTACCGCACGGTGCGCCAGGTGCCCGAGCACGCCGACGTGGTAGCACGGGTCCGGCAGTGGTTGGCCACCCTTCGCGGCCGCATCCAGGTGGCCGACACAATGAGGGTGGCGTGAGGGAGAAGGCTGTAGGCGTTTAGACTTTTAGGCCGTAGGCGTTTGGATGGTGGGTGTTTAGGGGAGTGTTTGTTGAGGGATCCGGATAAGACGAAAGCACAAAAGAGCGACGTTAGATGTCATTGACGATGCGCTTGATCACCAGAGTCGGCGCGTTGAAGTTGAGCAGCAGCGTGACGCGCCCACCGGTCGCTTTCAGGGTTGATCGCATTTGGGCAAAGTCGAGGTCTCGCCCGTTTCGCGCCTTCGTTCTTTCGTGTTTTCGCGATCAACCCGACACGAACGCTGTTGCCGAAAATGATATCCGCGCCAATATGTCAGCTTCTTGCTGAACGACCTGGAATTGAAATGTCGCGCGTTGCGCGACGTCGATCACACGGGCAGGGGGACGACTTCGGCGGGGTGGGGCGTGCTCTGGAGAAGTGTGCCGGCGGTTTCGTGGCCGCGGCGGAGGTAGGCAAGCGCCAACGGCGCTCCCAGTGCGCGGGACTGCGCGACGGACGTGAGTCGAGCCACTGCCTTGCCGTCGAGCGAGAGTTCGCCACCGGCGGCTAGTTCGGCCGGCGGCGTTGTCGCGGCGAACTTGAGTCCGCCAAGGGTGCGATTCACGTGGCCAAGGGCGTCGAGGCGGGCGACGGTTTCCTGGCCGATGTAACATCCCTTGGTGAAGCTGATCGCCTGCTGGTTGCGATCGACCTCTTGCGGCAGGTTGTCGGGGGTGACGTCGACGCCGAACAGCGGGATGCCACGTTCGATGCGGCGCGTTTCCACGGCGGAGCAGCCACACTGCCGAGCGCCGGATGCCGTGAGGGCGTCCCAGAGTGCGGCGGCGCGATCGGCTGCGACGGACACAAAGAACCCGTCGCTACCAGTTAGCTCGACACGACGCAGGAAGGCGTCGACGTTTCCGTCGGTCAGTTTGAGCGCTGTTTCGGTGTTGTCGAGCAACCCCGCGGGCACAGCACCGCCCAGCGCACCCACGACGTTGGCCGCCGTCGGTCCGGCGACGAGCAGTGTCACTCGATCGCCCGATCGATCCTCAAACTGAACGTCCTCGCGGATGACGTAACGGTCGAGGTGCGCGATGAGCTCGGTGGGGCTGCCGCCGATGAGATCGACGGTATAGCGGTCTGGGCGGCAGTAAAGCCAACCGTAACCGACGACGTGGCCCTGGACGTTCGTGAAAAACGCCTCGGTGCCGCTGCCGACGGTCAAGGCGTTAACGTTGGCAGTGCACATGTTGTGAAGCAGTCGCGCGCGATCGGCACCGATGACGTCCAGCGACGTGACGTCGAGCAGCGGAGCGACAGCGGCGCTGCCGGTCAGCGCGTCGTACTCGGCCGCTGCGTCACCGAAGTGGAGCGGGGCGGTGTGCCCGCGCATCGTATCGG
>JAGQPT010000558.1 GCA_020426575.1 Planctomycetales bacterium | reverse complement strand
TCGGGTCGGTCAGCCGCGTGACGAGTTGCTGCGAGTCGATGTCGTAGAGAAACACCTGGTTGGCCCGACCACAGGCGGCCAGGTGTCCTCCCGGCGCCAGCGCCACAGACATGATCGGGTGCACACCCGCGGGCAGCGACTGCCAGTTGAGCTTCGCCTTGGCCGCTGCCACCTCGCCGGTCGCGCCCTGGTCGATCCACAACTTGATCAGTCCCAGTTGCTCCGGCGTCAGCCGTTTGGCGCCGACGTCGTTGTCCTCTGGCGGCATGATCGGTTCTTCCGCGCCGCTGGTCACGAGCAGCAACATACTGGCCGACGTGTCTGCGAGCGAAACCACGTCGCCCGAACCGCCACCTTTCCGAATCGACTCGGGCGTTTCCAATACGACGTCCCCCTCGGCGTCGGTCGCGTTGTGGCACGCCGTGCAGTTCTGCTTCAGAATCGGCAGAATCTCGCTGGCGAAGTCGACTGGCGTGTCGCGTTCGATCGCGGCGATCTCGATCACGCCGTCGTCTTCGTCCTGGGCGCGAACTATGCCGCTCCCCAGCAGCGCTACGCAGAGCATGGCCGTCGTTGTTTGAATTGTCGTTTTCAACGTGCTTCGCGACATGGGTCGAAACTCTCTCGAATGAACGCCCGACACTTCCGGGCGGATAATGTCGAATTATGGCTGGATGTTCAACGTGACGGGTTGCTGAATGTCGATCTCGCGACCATCGTGCGTCAGGTGGGCGGCGATGGCCACGTCCTTGCGTTCCCCCTCGGGGGCGTCGGCGGCGACGACAATATTAAGTGTCACCTGGCCATCCGCCGCGGCCGCGTCCACCGGTTCGACGGTCAACCCCGCCACGTTACCCTCGAGCGTCAAGCGCAGCGGCCCGGCAAACTCGTTACGACGTTCAAGTTGCACTGGCACCTCGACCGTAGTTCCCTTTTTCAGGATGTTCTTGTCGGGCAACTTCGCCGTCAGCGCGAGTGGTCCCGGCCGCACGGTGACCGTCACGGACGTCGATGCGTCGGCAACCGCCACCGGCTTTTTGTCGTTGCCGCTGGGGTCCTTCGTGAACGGCACCTGAGCGTCGGCCTGCAGGTAAAACGTGTATCGTCCCGGCGGTGCATCGCCCGCCGCGAACACCTTCAGCGTCGCTTCGCCCTGGTCGCCCGCAACCTTCAGCGGTTCATCGGGAGTCGGCGTCACGTTCGGCGGCCTGTGCACGGCCGTGAGCGTCACCTCGCCCGCGAAGTCGCCGCGACGCGTCACCTTCACCGGCAATTCGAGCAATTGGCTTTGTGCCAAGTCGACACTCTCGGCACCGAGTTCCACCAACAGCGGCGCCGTTTCCCGCACCGCCACCGTCAATTCACGGGTCATCCGCGTGCGAGCCGGCAGTTTGTCGGTGCCGGGCCAAACCACCGCCGCCGGGCGCGCCTCACGAACGACTTCAGCATCGGCAATCATTGCGCGACCGCTGATCGTCACGGGGCCGAACCAGTCGGCCGCGTCCTCCGCAGCCCGCAACACGAGGTAGGTCTCATTCTGCCCGGGACCGATCACGGCTGGTGCTGCCACGACCGATTCGGGAAGTCCTTCGATTGACAAGGCGATCTCGCCGCTGAAGCCGTCGCGGCGCAGCGCCATCACGCGAATCTTGTCCGTGCCGCCCTTGCGCAGCAGCGGCGTCCAGACGAAAGGGCTCGCTGCCGCGTTGATCGGATACTCGGACATCGCCGCCAGGCGAAAGTCTGGCGTCTCCGGGCGGATGGAAAGCCGGTACATCAGCCGCTCGTCACCGTGCGTGCTATGCGCCAGGTCGCGAATCATCACGCGGTACTCGGCGTCTTCACAGGCCAGTCGATACGTGGGATCGTGTGTCGCGGTGGCGAACGCCATCCCGCCGACGGTTTCCTTCGTGTCGTCCTCTTTGGCCACGTCCGCAGTCGTCACCTTGCCCTCGGCGTCGCGCGTGAGCTTTTGCACGCTGAGCGCGACGTCGGTCGGCGCACCCAACCGTTCGGAAAACACTTCGAGCCAATAGACCTGCCCCTGCTTGCCCTGAAATGAAAACCAGTCGCGGTCGCTCCCTTCCTGGAATTGTCCCACCACTTCACACGGCGCTAGTACGGTTTGCACTTCGGCACCGCCGTTGTTCGGTTCGACCTCGCGGTGCACCGGCAACGACGAGACGTCGACGGCCAGTGCGCCGAGTCCGACTTCAGCGGCGGCGCTGTCAACCCGCGCCGAGTCAAGCACAAACGCCGCAGGCCCCACGGGGGTCGTCCACTCGTCCGCTTCGGCCAGCTCGGCCACGCCGGGGTTCAGCGTCACCCGCGCAACGCTGCGCTGAGACGGCTCCTCGACCGCAGCGTTGGCGAGGTTCCAGCCCTCCACGTCAACCGACGAATCAACGCCAGCTTGCACGACGGGCGGAAACACAAAGTCGAGCCACGGCGCCGTGGTCACCGTGAGCCGATAGAAATATTCGCCACCACCGCGGTACTCCGCGTCGTACACCTTGACGAAGTATTCGCCGTCGGCCGGCACGTCGTAGCTGAGGAACGCGTCGCGGCCCACGAAGTCGCGGTCCAGTTCGATCAACTTGCCTTCGGGATCATACAGTTCGATGACCGGGTCCATCTGCGAATCGATCGCCTCGGCGCGGCAGGCGAGCGAAAGTTTATCGCCCGCCTTGGCAGCGAAGCGGAACCAATCGACGTCGAGCGCCGCCTGTATCTGTCCGTTGGCAACGTTGCCCGTGGGAAGTTCCGTCGCGGTGGCCGTGTCGTTGTTCGCTTCGCTTTCACGCGTTTCAGCGACTGCGCCGATGACAAACGCCCGCGGATTGCTGACGCCGTAACGCCCCACGGCGCGCACGTCGTGTATCCCCGCGGGAACGTCAGCGGCGACGGTAACGACAACCTCATTGGGTACGGGTTGCGGCGTCTGGTCGTCGCCCATCGGCGCGGTCTTCTGCACGGCGGTGATGCCAGGGTGCGAGAACCGCAGCGCGGTGACGTCCTCGTTGTCTTGCGCCGAGGCGACGGTCACCTCGCTCGTCGTACCACGCTGGGCGCCGGCGGGGTACATCGCGTTGAGGCGAATCCGCGGCAATTGCGCCAGGGCCGGATTGGCGACCGACGCCAGACAACCCAACAGTGCGACCGCGGCCAGACGTGGCAACGGCGCAGCCGCTTTCGACGGTTGAAGCAGAGATTTCATGGCACGGGAAGGTGGCTTTACAGAGGCGGGGGGTTCGGGAGGGAGGGTGCGTCGCGTGCTGTCGCCATAACGACAGGCGTACCACGAGCGTCGACGGTCCACAGGGAACCGTCCTTCACTATAGCCAACCGGCGACGCAGAAATAAAGCAAAAACCACCCCGCCCGCGGGACATTGACCTGTCCCGACCCGCGAGCCTCGCCACGCCTGCCCCTTCCCGACCAATCGGCTAGCGATTGAACCGCTAGTGATTGAAGAGAAACTCTTTCGTGTTGACCAATGCCCAGATGATGTCTTCGTACGCCACGCGCGGTTGTTCGGATTTCTCGACGTGGCCCCGCGCGATCGCCAGTTCCTCGTCGTCCGGGACGCGGGCAAACGCCGTCAGATAGAGATCGCGAATCTTATCGTCGACCGACCGCCCCTCGTCGGCCGCCATCAGCGCCGCCAACCCACCGTCGTGCGACAATTTCTCCTGTACCTCCGACGAATTCAGCAAGTGCAGGCTTTGCGCCAGGTTCGCCTCTTGCGAACGCTCACACTCGCAGGCCGTCTCCGACTGCGGGCTGCCAAACACCGTGAGGAAATACGTCTTCGAGGCCTGGTCCGGCAACTGCACCGCTAGCGTACCCGCCGGCAGTCCGGCAAACGACGTCGTCGATTTTGTCACCGTGTTGATCGAGTCGAGCAACACTTCGGCGGCCAGCCGTTTCGGATAGTAACGCGAAAAGTTTTGCTTATCCGTCACGTTGAATTCGTTTGGCTCCGAAGCGAGTTGATACGTCTTCGAGTTGCAGATCGTCCGCACCAGGTCCTTCAGATCGAAGCCGCTTTCGACGAAGTGCGCCGCCAGCGCGTCGAGCAGTTCAGGATTTGCCGGCGGGTTCGTCACCCGCATGTCGTCTTCCGGATCGACCAGGCCGCGGCTGAAGAAGTGCTTCCAATAACGGTTGACCAGCGCCTTGGCGAAGAACTCGTTGTCGGGCGTCGTCATCCAGTCGACCAGCGCCACGCGGGGATCGTCAACCGCCTCGAGGGCCACGGGCTCGGCGCCCAGACCGGTTGGCGGCAATTGTGCGCCCGAGCGAGGGTTCTGCGCCGAGGCATTTCCGTCGTTGTGGAAGATCCGCTCTTCGGCCTCGTTTGCTCCCGGCTTGCGACCGACCCGCGAGAAGAACGCGGCGAAACCGTAGTAGTCGTCCTGGCTCCACTTCTCGAAGGGGTGATGGTGACAACGGGCACACTGAATCCGCAGGCCCAGGAACAACTGCGCCGTGTCCTCGACCTGCTGGTTCATGTCTTTGACTTCGCGATACCAGACCACCGGCGGGTTGTCGCCCAATTCACCACTGGCGGCGAGAATCTCACCGACGAACTGATGGTACGGCTTGTTCTGATGCAGGCTTTCGCGAATCCAGGAGTGAAAGGCGAAAGTGCCTCGTTTGTAAGTGTCGTTCTCGCGCTTGTTGCGCAGCACCGACGACCACTTGTTGGCGAAGTAGTCGGCATACGCGCTGCTCTCCAGCAACGTGTCAATCCAACGCGCCCGTTTGTCAGGCGAAGAGTCAGCCAAAAACGCTCGGGTTTCTTCCAACGTCGGCAGTCGGCCCGTGATGTCGATCGCCGAGCGGCGCAGGAAGGTCGAATCGTCGGCCAGCGGCGAAGGCGGCACGCCCAACGTCTTCAGCTTGGCGAAAACGTCTTCATCGACGAAGTTCGCTGGCTCGGGCCAACTCTCGACTTCCACGCCCAGCGGGATGCTGGCGCGGAACACGTCGACCTGGCCCTGATAACGCGCCATCACGGTCGCCTCACCGGCTAGCTCTCGCGTGCTCACACGCCCCAGCCTGTCAGCCTCGGCCATCTCTTCATCGTTCGACTCGAACAGCGCCACCCGAGTGACGTCTTCCACCGAGCCGTCCGTGTAGTGGGCGATCACCGACACCTGCTGCGAATCGTGCTGGGTCATCGTGCGACGGGCCGGCACGACCTCGATGTGGTCGACACGCCGCGCGTCGGGATCGCCGTACGGCATCCCCTGGGCAATCCACCGCCGCAGCAGCCGATGTTCATGTGAATCGCGTTCGAGCTTGGCACCGCCGCCGTGCGGCACTTCGTTGAGCGCTTTCATCAGCAACAGGCTTTCGTCCGGCGCGGCCGGAAACAGGCGACGGCCGAACGATTCCTTCACGAGGTACTCGTAGTCCTCTTCCGGCACGAAGCCAAGTAGCGACAAGCGAAATCCATTCTGCCCGCTCGCCTTGCCGTGGCAACCACCGCTGTTGCAGGCCAGCTTCGTGAAGATCGGCGTGATCTGGCTGGGGAAGTGAATCGGCACGTCGCCGCTGAACCGATCCACGCGGACCGGCACACTCGCCGTGAGGTTATCACCAAAACGAGCCGTTACCGTGGCGACACCGTCTCCCAGCGGCAGCGTGAAACCGCTCTCGTCGACCGCCACCACTGTGTCGCCGCTCAACTCATAGCGGACTTGTGCGGTCATGTCGACCGTCTTGCCGTCGGCGTCCTCACCCAGCACCACGAGCTGGCGGCGGGCATCAGGGCCACTCAGCACAATCTCGTCCCCTTCGGCGGTCGACCGCGCGATGTTCAGCCGCACAACGGCGGCCGTCGCCGTCTTCGTGCTTTCTGAGGGCAGGTTGGCCAGTTCGACGCCACGCGTCGCGGCAACCGCACTGAAAAACGTCACCGCCGCGAGCGCGGCACCAACGCTGTTGAAAGCACGACCGGCAAAAGCACTGCGGCCCGTGGGGCGAGTCATCATATAAGTCCTCGCTGAGGCGTGGTGGTGGGATCTTGGGGGATGCTGGGACGCTCGCCTCGAACAGTGGCTGTGCGGGGCGTGAGCCGTCCGGCGGGGTGTTCCGGAATTCTCTCAGGATTCGCTTCGACTTGCAAGTTTCTGCCAAAACCTCGGTCGGTTTTTGCCCAACGGCGCAAAGCCGTGCGGTCATTCGGATCAGTACGAATGCGGGAGTATTGAATACGATCGCCCGAACACCCCCCATGTGAGGCGCCGTCTGAGAAACGTGCTTTGATTGACGGAAGGCCAAGCGTGGGATAACGTAGCCACAAGGTGGA
The DNA here is from genome assembly GCA_020426575.1 of Planctomycetales bacterium. Taxonomy (GTDB): domain Bacteria; phylum Planctomycetota; class Planctomycetia; order Pirellulales; family JAEUIK01; genus JAGQPT01. The sequence continues at coordinate 14,834 of JAGQPT010000558.1, read as the reverse complement.
CAAGCACTTCGGTTTCTTCGCTGGTCGCGCCGTCGAGACCAGCTCCATCGGGGTTTTCCCGGCAACGATTGGCAAGGCTGCCATGGACCGAACCGCCAACTGCGGCTCCGTTTCCACTGCGCCTCGCTCAAACGCACGTCCCGCCCACTGACCGGCTCTGACTTCGGAACTCTCCATGTACGCCATGCAACGCACCTGCCCAGTTAGTTCCTCGACGCTTCGGCCGGGTACGATCGTCGCCCACGTCTTGTTGGCTGCTACGCTGCTGGCCGCAACGTCGACCACGCAGACGGCGCGGTCCGCCGACTGGCCAATGCACCGCCACGACGCGCGGCGGTCAGCCGTCAGCCCCGACGCCTTGCCCGAGACGCTCCATCCGCAGTGGGTCCGCACGCTGCCCCGGCTCAAGCCCGCCTGGACTGACCAGCAGAAGCTCGACTTCGACACCGCCTACGCGCCCATTGTCGCTGGCCACACGCTCTTTGTCGGCTCGTCCCACGACAACTCGCTCACGGCCTTTGACACCCGGGACGGCCAGCGCCGCTGGGTCTATTACACGGACGGCCCCGTACGACTCGCGCCGGCCTATGCCGACGGCCGAGTCTACGTCGCCTCGGACGACGGCTACCTCTATTGCCTCGACGCCGAACACGGCGCGCTCGTCTGGAAGTTTCGCGGCGGTCCCTCGGACCGCAAACTGCTCGGCAACGAACGCATGATCTCGGTTTGGCCAATGCGCGGTGCCCCGGTCGTCGTCGACGGCACGGTCTACGTCGCCGCCAGCATCTGGCCGTTCATGGGCACGTTCATGCATGCTCTCGACGCCGACACGGGCAAAGTGATCTGGACGAACGACGGCGACGGCTCAATGTTCATGCTCCAGCCGCACAACTCATACTCGTTCGCTGGTGTGGCGCCGCAGGGACCGTTGGTCGTAGCGGGAAATCGGCTCTTCTACCCGGGGGGGCGCAGCATCCCAGCCTGTTATGACCGCCACACCGGCAAGCTTGAATTCTACGAGTTGGCCGAGAACAGCAAAGACGGCGGCGGTTGGGAAGTTTTCGTCGCCGCTGACACGTTTATCAACGGCGGCAACGCATTCGAACTCTCAACGAGTCATCACCTCGGCGAGGTCGGCACCGCGCTGGTAGCTGATGACGCTCAACTCTGTGCCTACAGCTCGAAGGCAAACGCCTATTTGGGAGGTCCGATCGGGGACTCGCTGATTGAAAACTACGAATCAACCAGCCGCTCCGGACGCCAGGAAACCCGCAAACGACTTGGCTTTCAGCCGACTTGGCAGGTCGCTGCCCCCGGCGGGCTGTGCCTGATCCAGGCCGGCGATCGTTACTACGGCGCTTCGATCGACGGTGACGTCGTAGCCATCGAACGTCCCGCCATCGACCCGGCCGCCGACGAAACGCCGATGGACGAGCCTTCGGCCGATGCCGTCGCTGAAAGCGAGGGGGAAACCGCCTCAGCCCAACTTGCGGAGGGCCAAATCGCCTGGTCGCAAAAAGTCGACGGCACGATCGCACGTCTGATCGCCGCCGACGACCGTCTGTTTGTCGTCACCGAAGAAGGCCGCATCTACTGTTTCGGCGCCGACGAAGGCACGGCCGATGGCGCCCCGGCCGAAGGCACCACCGACAAAACCTTGAAGCAACTGGCCGACGCGCCCGTGCCACTTCAGGCTAGCGCAGCGGCGCGGCAGCGTGTCGCGACCATCCTCGCCGCGGCTGGCGACAAGAACGTCGACGGCGGTTACGCGCTCGTCTGGGGAGCCGGCTCCGGCGACCTGGTCGCCGCCCTGCTGACCGACACTGAAATGCGGCTCGTCATCGTCGAACCGTCGCCGCACACGGCCAACCGCCTGCGTGAGCAAATCGCCGCGGCCGGCATCTCGGCCGAACGGGCAACGGTGCTCATTGCCGATCCCAACCGCGTCGAGCTGCCGCCGTACTTCGCCAGCCTGATCATCTGCGAAGACCCCGCCGCCGTCGGCCTCGACATGTCGGCCGAGTCGGTCAAACGCAATTTCGCTTCGCTGCACCCCTTCGGTGGCACGGCCGTCTTCGCACTCACTCCCAACGGCCACGACCAGGCCGTCGGTCTGCTCAAGTCGGTCGGAAAGGCCATCGAAAACCACACGGACGACGGTCAACCGATCAACACATACTGCGCCGGGATGGCCGACGTAGTCGCCACCCGTCACGACACACTGTCAGCGTTTCAGCGCAAGGGCCCGCTCCCCGAGACGGCGAACTGGACCCACGAACACGCCAACGCCTCGAACACCCGCGCATCGGATGACGACCTGGTCCGCGCGCCGCTGGGGATGCTCTGGTTCGGTGGTCTCTCGCACGAAGACGTGCTGCCCCGGCACGGCCACGGCCCGCAGCCGCAAGTCGTCGAAGGCCGCGCCATCGTCGAGGGCATGGACATGATCCGCGCCGTCGACATCTACACCGGTCGACTGCTCTGGCAAACGCCGTTGCCGGGCGTCGGCGACTTCTACAACTACCTCGGCCACCAGCCCGGCGCCAACGCCACCGGCACCAACTTCATCTCGACTCCCGACGGCATCTACGTCGCCTGGGGCGATAAGTGCGTGCGGCTCGATCCCGACTCGGGCGAAACCGTCGCCACGTTCACGATCCCCCCGGCGGCAGACGGCGGACCGTCGCCGCTCTGGGGCTATATCAACGTCATCGACGATTACCTGATCGCCGGCACCGACCCGCTGGTTGTCGAGGTCGACCAACTCACAGAGCGTCCGAAACCAGGCAAGAACGAGAACCTTTCGTCGAGCACGCAGCTCGTCGTGATGGACCGGCACAGCGGTAAAGTCGCCTGGCGCGCCGACGCGGTCAACGGCTTCCGCCACAACGCGATCTGCGCTGGCGGCAACCGCCTGTATGCGGTTGATCTGCTCAGTCAGGGGCTCAAGGCCCGCTTGCGGCGTCGCGGCGAAGAGCCATCGACCCAGTCGACGCTCACTGCCTTCAACATCGCCACCGGAGACGTGCTCTGGTCGACCGACGTCGACGTCTTCGGCACGTGGCTGAGCTATTCGGCCGATCACGACGTGCTCATCGAAGCCGGCCGCCCGAATCGCGACGTGCTCCCCGACGAAGCCCGCGGCATGAGGGCCTACGACGCCGAGTCGGGCAACGTGCTCTGGTACGAAGCCGAGTACGCCGGCCCCGCGATGATCACCGGCGAAACGATCCACAAGCCGTTCAGCGCGTGCGAACTGCTCACCGGCAAGCCGCTCACGAAGCCCGACCCCGTCACCGGCCAAGACGTCGAGTGGACGTGGAAGCGCAACTACGGCTGCAACACGCCGCTGGCCAGCCGCCACCTGCTCACGTTCCGCAGCGGCGCCGCCGGCTATTACGATCTGGCCGGCGACGGCGGGACCGGCAACTTTGGCGGTTTCCGTTCCGGCTGCAGCAACAACCTCATCCCCGCCGGCGGCGTGCTCACGGTCCCCGATTACACGCGCACCTGCGTCTGCGGCTACCAGAATCAAACCTCGCTCGCGCTCGTCCACACCCCCAGCGTGGAAATGTGGACCGAGATGAACCTCGACACCGATGGTGCGATCGAGCGGGTGGGGTTGAACCTCGGTGCACCGGGCCTGCGCCGCGACGCCAACGGCATGATCTGGATAAACGAAGCCGACTTCGCCGAGGTCAACTATGACGCCGCCATCACCGGCCTCGGTCCCTACTCGCGGCACTCTTCACACACTTCGGGCGATAGCCCCGCCTGGGTCTCCGCATCCGGCTGTCGCGGCGTCGAAAAAATCGTCATCGATCCCCGGCTCGCCGAGAACCACGCCCCGGCCAAGTACCGCGTGCGGCTCCACTTCGCCGACCCTGACAACGATACGGCCGGCAGCCGCGTCTTCGCCGTGCGACTGCAAGGTAACGACGCGCTCGAAGGTTTCGACGTCGTTGCCGAAAGCGGCGGCCGCGATCGCAGCATTGTCAAACAGTTCGACGGCGTCGAAGTCGCCGACAAACTCGTGATCGAATTCACCGCCGAAAGCGGCAGCTCGGCCAAAACCGCCCCGCTTGTCTGCGGCATCGAAATCGAACGCGAAAACTAAAGACACGCGTTTCCCCAGCACGCTCCGCCTACCCCCGTTTTAATTTCCCACGGCCCACTTCCCGATGTTTCGCACGTGTCGTTGCGAACGAATCGAGCATGATCGAAGTCGACAACCTCTCGATCCAGGCCGGTGGTTTCTGCGTCGATGGTGTCTCGTTCACCGTGCCCACGGGTCAGTACGCCGTGCTGATGGGACGCACCGGCTCGGGCAAGACGACGATCCTCGAAGCGATTTGCGGTCTGAAGCACGTGCGCGGCGGCGCGGTCCGGCTCGGTGGCCGCGACGTCACCCGACTTCGCCCCGCCGAGCGAGGCATCGGCTTCGTGCCCCAGGACGGAGCGCTGTTCGACACGATGACGGTCGCCCAGCACCTGGAATTCGCCCTGCTGATTCGTCGCTGGCCGGCTGATGATCGCCGCCGCCGTACGGCCCGCGTCGCCGAGCTGGTCGGCGTCGAACACCTGCTCGGGCGGCGACCGTTGGGGCTCTCCGGCGGCGAACAACAGCGCGTCGCCCTGGGGCGGGCGATCTCGTTCGAGCCCGCAGTCCTTTGCCTCGACGAACCGCTTAGCGCGCTCGACGACGAGTCGCGCGGCGAGATGATCACGCTCATCAAACACATCCAGCAGGAAACCGGCGTGACCGCGCTGCACGTCACCCACAATGTCCAGGAAGCCGCAGCGCTGGCGGACGTGCGATTTCGGCTCGAAGGCGGTCGCATCTCTCACGACGGCGGATGATCGTCTTCGACAGGCGATTGACTGAACCGTTCCCTAATCCGGGGCCTTTCGCCGGCCCGACCGCACAATTGCCCGGCCTCGCCGGTTCGTATATCCTGACCCAGAGACGTTCGCCCTGCCCGTCGAGAGCCGTAGCCATGTCCGCGAGACACGTTTTTCCGTCGCCGCGTTGCCTCACGATCGCCGTCGCCCTGGTCCTGCTGACCGCCTCGGCGCTGCTGGCCTGTGACACCCCGGTCTACCGCTACGCCATGTATCGTTGGGCGCCAGAGACGTACAGCGTGTACTGCCTGCACGACGGTGCTCCCACGGCCGAGCAGCAAGCCGTGCTGGACCGCTTCGAGAAACTGCAGTTCGGCGATGCGGGGGATACGCTCGATGCCGAGAGCGTGAACGTCGACATCGCGTCGCTCGACACCGGCGCGGGCGACCCCGCCACGCAGCTTCCCGCGTCGGTTCACGCGGCCTGGCAGGAAGAAGGCGGCACAGTGCCGACGTTCATCGTCATGGCGCCCGGCGGACGCCTGCTGCATGCCGGACCGCTGACCGTCGATGACGTCGACGCGCTGGTCGACTCACCGGCCCGCCGCGACGCGGCCCGGCTGCTCGACGTCGACCACGTTGCCGTCTTCCTGTTGCTCGAGAGCGACGACGCCGCAGCCAACGAGTCGGCCGAGCGCTCGATCCGCGACGTGATCGACCTGGCCGAGGCCGGTGCGATTTCCGCCGACGACCCGCTCGCCGGGGCGCTCGCCAGTGACGGCGACGACGACGCGACGCTCTTGTTGGCCACCGTAAAACTTTCCCGCGACAATCCGGCCGAACGCTGGCTGGTGCGGATGCTGCTCGACGTCGAACCCGACCTGGACAAGTTCAGCGAGCCGATGATTTTTCCTGTCTTCGGCCGCGGCCGCGCCCTCGAACCGTTTATCGGTCAGGGGATCACGGTCGACAATCTCAGCGGCGCCGTGGCGTACATCAGCGGCTCGTGCTCCTGCGAGATCAAGGAACAGAACCCCGGCATGGACCTGCTGACCCGCTGGAATTGGGAAGGCACGGCCGCCGACCTGGCCGAACGCGTCGGCGAAGAAGAGGGTAACCGCGGGCTGCTCAGTCCCACGGAACTCTTCCCCACGATCATCGTCGCCACCAACAACGACGTCCACGCTGCCGGCGCCGACGAATTCGATTCACCTGGAGCAACCGCCGCTGCGAGCGACACCGCCGAGGCCGATACCACTGAGGCCGATACCACTGAGGCCGATACCACTGAGGCCGATACCACTGAGGCCGACTCGACCGAGCCCGAGGCCATGCTTGTCGCCGCCGTACCGACCGACGAACAATCCCACAACACCACAGTCGCTACCGTCGCCGCCGAAGACGCCCCGAGCGATACGAACGACTCGCTCGCAACCACGGCTACCCGCGACGACTCGGCAGCAAGTGATCGCATCGTATCCGCGCAAAAGGTGATCGTCGCTACCGACGGCGCTGCAAGCGAGACCGGTGCACACGCCTCATCGGCATTCCAGCAGCGCTGGACGCGCAACCTCATGCTGGGGGGCGGGCTGGCCGTGCTGCTGATCGTCGTGTTCAGCCTGGCCATGGTCAAATCGCGCGCCTGAGGGCGTGCCCAATCCCGAGCACCCGAACGAACGCGCCGCGGGCACACCCCGCCACGAATCGGAGCCCCACGTTGCCCCTGGTCCAGCTAGAACACGTCACCAAGACCTACCCGACCGCCCGTGGGCCGGTCGACGCCCTCCGCGACGTCGACCTGACGGTCGAACCGGGTGAGTTCGTTGCCGTGCGCGGGCACAGCGGCAGCGGCAAATCGACGCTGCTCACCCTGGTCGGCGGACTCGGCACCCCGACCAGCGGCCGCGTCATCGTGGCCGACCGCAACCTGGCGGAACTGTCGTCGGGTGAACGCGCCCACCTCCGCGGCGAGCGGATCGGCTTCGTCTTCCAGATGTTTCACCTGTTCCCCTACCTCTCGGTGCTCGACAACGTGCTGGTTGCCGCGGCAACGCCCAACGACGAAACCCGCCGGCGGGCCGAGGACCTCGTCGAGCGTTTCGGCATCGGCCATCGGCTTACGCATCGCCCAGCGGAGCTCAGCACCGGCGAACGCCAGCGCGTCGCGATGGCGCGAGCCCTGTTGAACCGGCCTGCGTTGTTGCTGGCCGACGAACCGACCGGGAATCTCGACCCCGACAACGCGGCGGTAGTGATGCAGATGCTCACCGACTTTCAGCACGACGGCGGCTGCGTGATGCTGGTCACGCACGACGCCGAGTCGACCGTCGCTGCTTCGCGGCTGCTGCGCCTCGAAGCTGGTCAACTTGTCGAAGACACCGTCCTGGCCTGACACGCCTCACGGTAGGTTAACGGCGATTCTGTCATGACAGCATTGCTATCACCCGCGAGGGGGCACGCTGTCCAACTGGCCTGGACACGAAGCCTGCCGGTGCAGATACTCTCCCGCCGCGCACGCTCACGTCTCGGCGTGCGTCGCGTCTCTTCGGAGGCCGGTCCTGGCCTCTCTCGTCACATCTCAATTGTCGGAGCAAGACCATGAAGACGCTCGGTATGTTCGCTCTGTTGTGTGCGCTGTTTGTCACCTTGGCCGGTTGCTGCACCGGTGGTTCCTGTTTCGCCACGCACAACCCGGCGGTCAACGTCCAAGACCTGCCCAGCTGACACGGCAATTCCCAGGTGCACAACGGTCCCCAGTTGATACAGAGCGGCCCAGCCGACGCCGCGTGACGTACTACACGCAGCGGGAGGCGTAGCTTTCGCCCGACGCTTGGGTCGACACCGTTCGCCATGGTGCCGATCGGCGCGGCCTGGCGCCCATCCTCCACCTTAAGAGCACGTCCGCCGCCGTTTGCCGTTTGCCGTAGAGTCTGTCACCCCCGTGCCCGCTCAGCCGTTCCGTTCAAAGGAGCGGCGGTGTCGGTTGTGGACGGCGTCCAGCGTGAAGCCGCCCGCCAGACGATTTGGACCCTGGAAGAGCCAGTCGTTGACGTGGTCGACGGCGACACGGACAACGTCGCCGCGGCGCAGTCGGGTGATGCCGGCCGGATCGTTGTCCAGGCGCCCGTAGACGACACCGTTCTCGACGGCCGTGACGACCAGCCACATGAACTCGGTGAGGTCTCCCTGGCAGAAGGGCGCCTTAACGGCGAAGAATTGGTCGTCGCCACGACGCCCAAAGGCCCGCTCGAATTCGGGCCAGCGACGCTGTGCTTCAGCAATCGCCGATTGCACCGAGGCCGCCTGCTGATCGATCTCTACGACTGGCAGCAGCGTCGTCTCGGCGAATACGTCCAGCGGATGTTTGCGGCGAAGTTGGTCCTCGATCTCGGCGTCGAACACGCTCATCTGGTCGGTAGCTGGACTGAAAATCGCCACGCAATCGCTGTCGGCCAGTTCTGCAATCAATCGCCCCATCCAGCGATAAGCCTCGTCGAGTTCCGCCGGTGTGATCTCGGCGGGTTCGTGCCGCGACAAACCGCCGCCGACGAGCGAATCGGCGTCGCCGTCCGTCGGTGCGTCACAGCTCAGCGAATCACCAACTCGGGCATCGCCGCTCACTGCGTCGCCGGCCAGCGCGTCCTCGCCGAATTGGGCGTCGTCAGCATACGGATCGTAGCTGAAGTCTTCGGCGTCCCACGATGCAACGTCCGACTCGCGGCGCTCGACAAAGTCAACCGACACGAGATCTACCGAAATCCAGGCCCGATGTCGTCGCACGGCCCGGCGTAACCGCGGATCGGCAATCTGGCCGCTCACGGCATCGAGGTTCTCCACGTACGGCTCGGCGTAGTTGTTCACCAGGAATGTGAACCGCTCGCCGCAAATGAGAAACGTCGGTGCGTCGCCGATCACCAGGCGATCGTCGACCAGCCCGGCCGATTCATCCAGCCGCAGCGCGCGGCGGGCCAGGCGATCCAGCACGCACTCGTCGAGAAACCGCGGCTCAGAGAGCAGCAGCACCAACGAGACGGGCGCCGTTTCGTCGTCTGCTTCGTCGGTCGGTTGCGCCGAACGCCGCGTGGCCGACGATCGCTCACCGCTTCGCCGGGCATCGAGCACGTCACCGATTGTTCTCGGTCGCGCGACCTCTGCGGCGGCGCGGCGGCCGCGCCACCACATCACGCACAACAACCAGGCGGCCGCAAGCACAAGTGCGGGCCCCGTCAACAGAATAAAGTCCACCGAGTTACACTCCGTTATGGGCTGCTGTGTGTGGCGTATGCTTGACCGGGCGACTCGAACTCCGTCGAGCCGGCGACCCACGTGTGTCGAGCCCCAGCCGTCTTGGCGCCCCAACTGCTTCGGACGCCCAACCGGTCTTCGGTTACGAACGTGTCGCCCGTGGCGTTGGGTCGCGGCCACGCGGCGAAAAAATCACAGTTCATGGCAAATACGTTCAGCGCACCGTCAATGAAGACCTCGAAACTGATCGTTTCACCAAGATTGAGCCTAACAACGCCTTCGTTCGGCATCAACCAGCCCGCCGGATGTTTTGCCGGCACGGCATTAGCACACGTCATCTTGCGATTGGCTTCGCTTCACAACCAATGACTTGACATGCCAGCGATTCTTTCCCCGAACACCGATCGAACCAAACCAAAAAACGACCCGCAACCGCCCGCCTCACGCTCTAAATTGCCACACCACGGCGCCAAAGAATCTCGACGCTTGTAGCGCAGGGGCCTTGACGCGTTTACGCGTCGCCGGTCCGCCCGGTTACCCCGTCACCCGCGGAGGGCTCTGCCCCGCAGCCGCGCTGCAGGACCACCATCCCGGCAATGGCCACAATCGCCGCGACCACAAGCCACCAGCCAGGCAAGTGCGACTCTTCGCTGAGCCCCCACCCCCAGCTTTCCAGTAGTGTCTGGTTGTACATGACCAGCACGAGAAAGCCGTTGTGCGTGGCATGAAGCACCATGCCGGGGAAGATGCTCCCGGACCGCACGCACAACCAGCCGAGTACGAGCCCCAGCAGCGAGCTGGAAACGAACCGTTCCGGCGCCACGACCCCATTCATCAGCAGGTGAAACACGCCGAAGACAATAGCCGAAGTGACAATCGCCCGCCATCGCGGGAAGCTGCTCCGGAGCGCCGAGAGCAAGTAGCCGCGGAAGAACAGTTCCTCACACACGGCCGGCGCGATTGCCACGGCCAGCAACACCAACGGCAACGGCACGAGCCGCAAACGGTCGAGGTACTCCTGCAACTTGTCCGCGTAGAGCTGCGACAGGCCGTCGGTCCCCTGCAAGGCCAGGTACAACTCGTGGGCGAACGGCCAGAGCGACAGCCCCAGCAGCACGGCCGCGACGTACGCCAAGGGGCGACCGCCGGCGATGCGAAAGCCCTCGACCACTCTCACGGAACCCAAACGCAGGGCGACGAGCGGCAACGCCGCGAACACGAGCACGGTCCCGAGCGTCGTGAGCATCAACTGCTGCGACATCGACATTTCCAGTCGCGCGATCTGGGCCAGCGTGTTCTGCACCAGGATGTTCGCTGGAAACGCCAGGGCGAGGGTCAACACGGCCTGGCCAATCGTCGGAGCCGGGCGACGCTCGCGCCGCGTCAACCACGTCGTCCAGCCGGCTTCGCTCTGGTAGAGCACGCTCTCGGATCCGAACACTCGCGCGGCAACCGCCAGTGCAGCAACCGCATACAGCGCCGTCGACAACAACACGGCGATCGTCATCACCGGGTCGGCTTTCAACTGGAACAAGTCGCGGGCCAGCAACACGACGTTCAGCAGCGGCACAACGCTCAGCGCCGACGTCAACTCGACGTGCGGAAAGATGCTGACGATCCCCGGCGCGATCGCCACCACCATCAGCGGGATCAACAGGGCCTGCGCTTCGCGAAAACTTCGGGCGAAACTTGCCACGGCCAACAGCGTCGCCGAAAAGAACGCCGCGAACAGCAACAACAACGCCACGATCTGCACGAGCACGATCGTCGGCATGCCTTCTTCGCCGAGCAACAACGGCCCCAATCCGCTGATCGCCACCGAGATCCGCATTACGATCAGGTTCACGCCAGCGGTGAGCACGGCCACGACCAGCACCGCGATGTACTTGGCCCACAACAACACGATCCGCGAGACGGGCGAGGCCACCAACACTTCCAGCGTGCCGCGTTCCCGCTCTCCCGCCGTGAGGTCGATGGCCGGATATGCCGCACCGGCCATCGTCATCAGGATCAACACCAGCGGCAACAACGTCGGCAGCGCGGCCGTCTGCGGCTGGACCTCCACGTCGGCCGGCACACGCTGCGCTATCCAGGGCACGGGCCGCTGGCTCACCCCCAACGACCGCAGCCGCAACGTGAGGAACCCGCGATTCGCCGCTTCCAGCCGCGTCTCCACGAAATCGAGCGCCTGCTGGCCGCTGTGGGAACCGGGCAGATAAATGAGATCGCTGGCGGCCGCCCAATCTTCGCTGGGAATCGGCCAGCCCCCCCGATCGTCGCTGACGCGGATTCCCAGGTCGATCGCATAGTCCTTCACCGCCTGGTCGAGGTCTTCCAGAATCAGCGACTCGATCCGTGGCTCGACGGCGTCGGGGCTCCCCGGCAGCGCCAATGTTTCCTCGTCCTGCGGCTCGTCGCCTTGTTGGCGGCGCTGCAGTTCGGCTTCCTGGTTTAATACCCCCTCGCCGTTGGCCAGCCACTCATTGACCAGCTGCGCCGACCGTCGGTCCTTGTAACCGATCCGCAACACCGGCGCGTCGGCCTGCAAGCCGCCGATGAAAAACAACTGACGGCACGCCACGGTCAGCAACGGGTACAACAGCAGCGGCATCACCACCATCGTGAGGATCGTCCGCCGGTCACGTAAAATCTCACGCAGTTCCTTGCGCACAATCCGACCCACCCGCGGCCGGAAAAAATCCGGCGAGCGACTCGCGGTTTTGTTCACGCGTCGGCCTCCCCGGCGCCGGCCGACAGCAACGCCTGGCCCGTGTGCGACACTTTCAAGAATGCGTCGACCAGGTTCGTCGTCTCGGTGCGCGCCAACAACTCCGCTAGCGTACCGCTGATCGCCATTTGCCCCTTGTTCACCAGCCCGTAGCGGTCACACAGCCGTTCGGCTTCATCGAGCCGATGCGTCGAAACGATCACCGCCTTACCGCACTCGCGCAGATACCGCACGTACTCGACGACGACTTGGCTGCCCAACACGTCGATGCCCGTCGTGGGCTCGTCGAGCAACATCACCGGCGGATCGTGGATCAGCGCCCGGGCCAGGTTCACGCGTTGCCGTTCGCCCGTGCTCAGGGTGCTGCAGCGACGGTGCTCGTAGCTGCCCATTTCCAGAAGTTTCACGAGTCGGGCCAATCGCTCCTCGGCGACCGACTCGTCGACGCCGTACAGGTCGGCGAAAAACGACAGCATTTCATGCACGGTCAGCCATTGGTACATCCCCGTGCCGGCCTGCACCAGGCCGATGCGGCGACGCACTTCGGCGACGTCGTCGTTCGTGCGAAAGTCGTCAACGGTGGCATAGCCACTCGTGGGTGCCAGCAGCCCCATGATCATCCGCAGCGTCGTCGTCTTGCCGGCGCCGTTGGGCCCCAACAGGCCATACACTTCGCCGGCGCCGACCGAGAACGAGAGGTGATCGACCGCCACGAGCCTGCTGCCGTCGGCGCGCTCAAATTCCTTGGTCAGCTCGTGAACTTCGATCATGGACGTCGTCGCGGTGCGGGACCTCAACCGGGCAAGGTGCCATTCTACCTCGGGCCGTGCTCGCCGCGTAGGGATACAAGCAAAAAGCGCATCGCGTCGTACTTAGCCCCGAACAACTTATTGGAATGCTCGGCTAGGCGGATTCAAGTACGCACTCTGCTTTGGCAAAATCGCACTTTGCCAAATCTTGTTCCCGTATGAAGAAGCAAAGCCGCCCAGCATCTCCCCACACCCAGTTAAGGTGAGGCTCGTCGGTGTCCAGAATTGCAAGAAGTTGCCAGCATTGTGTCTGTCGTCGCGTAGCGGGTTTAGCGCCCGATTGCGCCGCCCACCGGTCGAGTCCCTTGCGACGTCCAACCTGCATCCAATGGCAGTCTTCGCGAAGGCAGCTGCCGCCGATTTCAAAGATGTCACCCAAGAGTCGATGATTGCCTGACGAAGACGTCTCCTCGTGAATCTCACGATAGAAGGCGAGCACGCGGTCCCAGCCTTCGTCGGCATCGTCGCGTTCGAGTTTGTTGAAGAGCGTGCCAAGTGCTTCGTGATCGATGGACCAGACCGGCTTATAACGAATTGTGACTTCGGGCGACGGTGTACAATCTGGCGGTGAGTAGTACCGCAGTTTTTTCGCCTTTGGGATTTTCGGTTCAGGGAATTCGGGAAATGGTCGGCGTGCCAGCGCAGTTTGTTCACCGGGTTCAAACGTGATCTTGAAGCCGTACCCCCAATCCGCGGCTATGCGCGTGTACTGCTGATACCAGCCTCCTAGTGCGTCATGCCAAAACCACAGACAGCCGCGCTTAGGCAGTTTTTTCGAAGGTAAATGATTCATTGGTAGATCGCTCATACGGATTTGCCCGAGAAACGCCAACGGTCGGCCTTCGTGCGTTGGCCACACATGATCGTCGGGCAGATCGGGCTCGCCCCCAAATTTGCTGCGCCCTATTGGCGTCCTGCGGGCTGCGGCCTTACCGGTTACGATTCGCACAGCAGGCGACAACGAGTCGGCGATCACATCCTGATAACTCAAAAGGTCGTGACGCCGCAACGCCCGCAGCACAGATGGAGCGATTTTCTGCACGACCTACCCCCCCTTTTTTTGGTAGAATTGCGTTTACAAACACTCGGAGTCAGCACTGACAGAGACGCGACCGACGCCTATCATAGCAACTCGACCAATCTTCTTCCTGGTCCAACACCACAAGTCTTTCACATAAGAATTGAATGATGAACAATTTGCACATCGGCCCTCATCCGCGACGGCCGACGCTCACGGTTGTTTTTGTATCGTGCGTGCTCACTTTTTCCGTGTCGGCATCCCGCGCTGCCGACGCCGATAGCGCCGACGATCCCCAGCCGCTGCGCGTGATGACCTATAACCTCCGCTATGCCAGCGATACGCCGCCGAATTCCTGGGGCGAACGCTTGCCAGTCGCGGTGGCGATGCTCGAAGCGACGGCCCCTGACGTGATCGGCACCCAGGAGGGACTCTACCGGCAGATCAAAGACCTCGACGCCGCCCTGCCCGACTACGCTTGGATCGGCATCGGTCGCGAGGGGGGCAGCCACGGCGAATTCATGGCCGTCTTCTACCGCCGTGAGCGTTTCGAACCCGTCGAGTTCGACTATTACTGGCTTTCCGATACGCCCGAGGTCGTCGCTTCGGCCACCTGGGGCAACACCAGCATCCGCATGGTCACCTGGGTACGGTTTCGCGATCGCATCGCGGGCAACGAGTTCTACGTGCTCGACACCCACCTCGACAATGCCGTGCGCGACGCCCGGGAAAAAAGCGCGCAGCTGATTGTCCAGCGCACCGCACGGCTCGATCCCAACCTGCCGGTCGTGCTGCTCGGCGACTTCAACTCGCGGGCGGAAAAAAGTCAGGTCTACGACACACTCGTCGCCGACGGAGCCTTCGCCGATGCCTGGAATGCGGCCGCACAGCGCGGCGAGCCCATCGACACGTTCCACGATTACGAGCAGGTCGGCGACTCGGGCCGCCGCATCGACTGGATCCTTACGCGAGGCCCCGTACAAGTGCGTTCGGCCGCTGTGGTCACATTTTCGCAAGACGGGCAGTTTCCCAGCGATCACTTTCCCGTGATGGCCGACGTTGTGATCGACACGTCGGTTGAGTGAAGATGCGGTTTATCGTACGGTAGGACCTCCTTCCGACCGTCGCACCCAGCGAGAGCGCCCCCGTCCGTGACCAATTGGCATCGCCTCTGGCAAGACAAGGTCGTGCG
>JAGQPT010000557.1 GCA_020426575.1 Planctomycetales bacterium | reverse complement strand
GACGAACCGTCGGAGTAGCGCGCCCGCCCGCCCACGTTGCCGATGCCGGACGGAAAACCAATGTTCGACGGCATAGTGATGCCGACGGCCGTCACGCCGTCGTCGGGGTCAAACTCGAAGACAAAGTCGTTCGCATCAAAGACGTCCGAACCGAAAATCTTCTTCAGTCCGCCGTTCCCTGATATCGGCGTCTGCGTCGCGAGCGGGTTGATGAGTTCCATTCCACGGACCGTGCCATTGGTGATCCGCAACGTGCCTTTGCCGTTGACACCGTAGATGGCGTCGATCGTGTTGATATCGGTGAGCGAGCCACTGTCGAAATCAATCACGCCGCCTCGATTGAACTGAAACGCGGTAGCGACCCAGTCGGTGAAGGTAGAAAGAGAAACCTGGTCGGCTGCATCGTATGTCGCGCTGGTGTCGACGGCATTCGTCTGGTACGAGTTTTCGTCGTAGACACCCGTCGTGTTGAAGTCGGCCGAAACACCGCAGGGGAGGAGGCCCAGCATCGCCCCCATCGCGACAATCGCCAGCATGCGGTTGGCTTGCAGTAGAACTCGACGACGTCTCGACGCTTTTAAGACGGACATGGCGGGCTCCTTTTTCGCTCGAGCAACCCCTATGCTACACGTCGCGTGGGCAAATCACCAAGTTTTTTCTCGACGGCGCGCGTTGGTGCCGGCGGCGATTTGACACGGCGGACATTGCCGGCGAGGATAGCGGGGATGCGACCCTGTCGTTTTCGCAACTCCCGTCTGGCCATGTCGCCAACCGCCCACGCAGCGCGACTTCCGCTCGGTCGTGCTGTGGTTGTGCTCGTTTGTCTTGCCGTCTCGTGGTGCGGCCATTGGCTTCCCACGGCAGCCATCGCGCAAGAAGCCAGCGACACGGAGTTGGCAGGCGCAGTCCGCGGACTGCTGCTGCAAAAGTGCCAGCGATGCCACGGTCCCAACCGACAAGAGTCGGGGCTCCGCGTCGACGGGCTAGAACACCTCACGGCCGAGGCTGACCTGGGGCGAGCGGTCGTTCCGGGCAATCCCGCTGAAAGCCTGCTGTACTTGGCCGTCTCGGCTGAGCACGACGACCTGACGATGCCGCCCGAGGACGAAGGCCCGCCGCTCACGAGTGAGGAAGTCGCGCTGGTGCGGAAGTGGATCGAGCGCGATGCCCCATGGTCCGACGCGCCGATTGCGATGCCGTTCAGCGACGCCGAGCGGTCCTGGTGGTCGCTGCAACGACTTGGCCAAACATCGGTGCCGGTGCTGGACGACGACGCTTGGTGCCGCAATGAGATCGACCGCTTCGTGCTCTCCCGCCTGCAAGAGATCGACGTGGTGCCGGCGCCCGAAGCTCCGCGCGAAGTCCTGGTGCGACGCATCTACTTCGACCTGGTAGGTCTGCCCCCCGCGCCCGAGGAGTTGGCGCGGTGGTGTGATGATGCGGGCGATGACTGGTTGGAGCGGTTGGCCGATGAATTGCTCGCATCGCCACACTATGGCGAGCGCTGGGCGCGGCATTGGCTCGATCTGGTGCGATACGCCGAATCGGACGGATTCAAGGCCGACGTGTATCGCCCCCACGCCTGGCACTACCGCGATTACGTCGTTCGTTCGCTGAACGACGACAAGCCGTTCGATCGTTTCCTCCAGGAACAACTCGCTGGCGACGAATTGTTTCCGGATGACCGCGATGCCCGTGTCGCCACGGGCTACCTGCGGCTCTGGCCCCTGGAGGACAACCAGAAAGACGTGCGGCGGCAGTGGACGCTGATTCTCGACGACATCACCGAGGTGACCGGCGACGTTTTCCTGGGCTTGAGCATGCGCTGCGCCCGTTGCCACGACCACAAGTACGATCCGATTCGCCAGGTCGACTACTATCGGTTGCGGGCCTACTTCGCAGCATTACTGCCTCGTGACGACCTCTCGGTTGTGATGACCCTCGAGGAACAGGCGGCCCAGGCACAATGGGAAGACGACACGCGAGATTTGCGCCGACGAATGCGGGCGCTAGATTCGGCCAACCTGGCAAGCCGTTCGATGAAACGGTTGCCGTTCTTTCCCGAGTATCTACAAGCCGTGTATCGGCAACCACCGGAGCAGCGGACTCCGTTAGATCGGCAATATGCCTATCTCGCCGAGCCGCAGTTTCGCAATGACCTTGAAGACGAAGACGCGGTGATTGAAACACTCGCCCCGCAACGCGAGCAATTGCTGGGCGACCTTTCGCGATTCGACGATGCGAAGCCCGAGTCGCAGTCGATCGTGATGTGCGTGACCGACGTTGGTGCGGTGGCCCCGCTGACGTACGTCGGCAACAGCGACGTCGTGGTCGAACCGGGCGTGCTCAGCATCCTCGATGCCGCGCCCGCCTCGATCGCACCGTTGGGCGATGAACGAGTGGCCGGTGGCAGCACGGGGCGACGCACCGCCCTGGCACGCTGGCTCTGCGAGCCGGATCATCCGCTCACGGCGCGGGTGTTTGTCAACCGCGTCTGGCAACAACATTTTGGCCGCGGTATCGTGGCAACACCGAACGACTTCGGCCGGTTGGGCTCGCGGCCTTCGCACCCGTTGCTCTTGGACTGGCTGGCACGGCGGCTGATCGACGACGCCTGGAGCGTCAAACAACTGCACCGGCTGATGGTGACGTCGGCGACGTATCGGCAGTCATCGCTCGTCTCGGAAGTCGCGGCCCAGCGTGACCCGGACGGCGAACTGTTGTCACGGATGCCGCTACGGCGGCTCGAAGCCGAGCAGATCCGCGACGCGATGTTGGCCGTGAGCGGAGAACTCGATGACGCGGCTGGTGGACCAGCCGTGAAAGGTGACTCGCCGCGCCGTTCGATCTATCTGCGGAACGTCCGCAACCTGCACGACGAAATGCTGGCCGCCGACGACGGCCCCGACATGTTCAACAGTTGCCCACGACGGTTTGTCACGACGACGCCGCTTCAGTCGCTGCTCACTCTCAACGGTGAGTGGACGTTGACGCGTGCTGCGGCGCTTGCCGATCGAGTGATGCCGGCCTCGACCGAGTCAATGGATGACGCAGTCGCGCGGTTGTACCTACTAGTGCTCGCCCGCTTGCCCGACAACGAGGAGCGCGACCGCGTTGCCGAGTTCCTCCAGCAATATGGCGATGATGCAGCGGCGCAGCGCGACGCCTGGGTCGACGTTTGTCACGTCCTGTTGTGTTCGAACGAGTTCATCTATGTCGATTAATCGCGCCATATCGATCGACCGCGCTCGTCGGCCTTCGCAACGACCCCACGTCGAGTATCCCACGACTCGTCGGGAGTTTCTTGTGCGGGCCGGCGGTGGCTTCGGGGCACTTGCGCTCGCCGGGATGTTGGACACGCGGACGGCGCAGGCGGTTGAGTCGACCGAGCCGGCGGCAACCTGGCACGGCGGAATGCGGCGACGGGCCCGCAGTGTGATCTTCCTGTTCATGGAAGGCGGGCCCAGCCACATCGACATGTTCGACCCGAAACCCACACTCAATCAACTGGCCGGCCAGCAACTGCCCGAAAGCTTCGGTCCGATCATCACGGCAATGGGCGAAACCGACGCACCGCTGTTGGCCTCGCAGCGAAGTTGGCAACAGTACGGCGAAAGCGGGCTGTGGGTGTCCGACTGGTTGCCGCACACGGCCCGACACGCGGACGACCTCTGCGTGATCCGTTCCTGCTGGGCCGATGGTCTCAACCACGTCGGCTCGGTCTGTCAGATGAACACGGGCAGCGTGCACGCCGGCCGCCCCTCGCTGGGAAGCTGGACCATGTATGGCCTGGGCAGTGAGAACGACGACCTGCCCGGCTTCGTCGTGCTCACCGACGGCAAGAAGACGCCGCTGGGCGGCAAACGCAACTGGGGGACGGGATTCATGCCGGCGACGTACCAGGGGGTGCGCTTCGGCGACGGTGACAACCCCATCCCCCACCTCGCCACGTCACTCGATGTCAGCAGCGAGCGTCAACTCCGCAAACGGGAACTGCTTGCCGAGCTCAATCGCCGACATGCCGAACCGCGAGGTCATCAGAGCGAGTTGGACGCCCGCATCGCTGCGTTTGAACTCGCCTTCCGCATGCAGAGCGAGTGCCCCGAGGCGGTTGACATCTCGCGAGAGACGGCAGCGACCCGGGCGATGTACGGCCTCGACGACGAAAAGACCGCCGCAACGGGCCGCAATTGCCTGTTGGCCCGTCGCCTCGTGGAGCGCGGCGTCCGTTTTGTGCAAGTTTATTGCGGGGCGGGGAGCCGCTGGGACGCCCACACCAAGCTCGAAGCGAACCACGGCGGCCTCTGTCGCGAGAGCGATCAGCCGGTCGCGGCGCTGCTCGCCGATCTCAAGCAGCGCGGACTGCTCGAAGAAACGCTCGTCGTCTGGGGCGGTGAGTTCGGCCGTACGCCGATGAGTGAAAAAGGCGACGGCCGCGACCACAATCCCTTCGGGTTCACGATGTGGATGGCCGGCGGCGGTGTGCGCGGCGGCCAGACGATCGGGACAACCGACGAACTGGGGCTGCGGGCCGTTGAAGATCGCGTGCATGTCCACGACCTGCACGCCACGATCCTCGCCGCCATGGGCGTCGACCACATGAAACTGATCTACACGAGCGGCGGACGCCACGAGAATCCCACGATCAACGACGGCCGCATCGTTGACAAGGTCTTTACCACGTGACCACCCGCAAACACGTTGACAGCGAACTACGTGATGCGCCAGTGACGACGAACCTTCTAGCCAATCTCGCCAATAACCTCGACGAAGAAGTGTTCGAAACGCTGCTCGAAGGCGGCCGGTTTCGCGTCGAGCGGATCGTCTCCCACGGCCAGGCATCGCCAGCCGGGTTCTGGTACGACCAGGATGACGCCGAGTGGGTCGTATTGCTCAGCGGTGCGGCGCGGCTCGTGTTTGCCGACCATGGGAAACCGCTTGAACTGCGACCGGGCGATGCGGTCAACATCGCGGCTCACCGCCGGCACCGCGTCGAGTGGACAGCGCCCGACGAGCCGACCGTCTGGCTGGCGATCCACTACCGCGAGTAACCGCAACCACGAGCAGCGGAGCGGGGCAGCGGTTCGCGGCGGGTTCTGACTTCGCCCGGGATGAGGTCGCGCGGCTGCTAATAGCGCGGTTGCCGGCTGCACCGCCGGTTTTCGGCAAGGCAGGCCGTCATCGGAAGACTCTTGCAGAGAATCCCGCCCTGGCGCGGAGGCCAGCGGATTTGACTTTGCCGGCCCGCAAGGGCACGATAGTGGGATTACCGACCGCTATTTGACCAACCGAAGATATACGGAGAAACCGCTCATGGCCGCCACACGACGTGAATTCCTCAAACGTTCTGCTGCCGCTGGTGCGCTGGCATCGGCCCCGCTCGTCTGGGACCGCTCGACGGCCTGGGGAGCGGACATCAACAGCAAGCTGACCGTCGCCGCCATCGGCGTCGGCGGCAGCCGCGGGCGGTACAACCAGGGTGGTAACATCGGGCGCAAGGCCGGCAAGCTGGGCCGCATGATTGCCGTGTGTGACGTCGACGACGTGCACACCGCCGAATTCAATGCCGACTTCGACAACCAGCTCAACATGTACAGCGACTACCGCGAGCTGTTCGAGAAAGAGAAGCCCGACGTTGTGACGATCGGCACGCCTGACCATTGGCACGTACCGATTGCGATCACGGCGTTGCGGGCCGGTTCGGACGTCTACTGCGAAAAGCCGCTCACGCTGACGATCGACGAAGGCAAGGAGATTCGCCGCGTGGTCGAAGAGACGGGTCGGGTCTTCCAAGTCGGCACGCAACAGCGCAGCGAAAACGATTCGCAGTTTCTCAAGGCGATCGCGATGGTGCAAAGCGGTCGGCTGGGCAAGAACGTCAACGCCTACGTCGCCATCGGCGGTGCGCCGAACGAAGGGCCGTTCCCGTCGACTCCCGTTCCCGAGGGCCTCAACTGGGACATGTGGGTCGGTCCGGCACCGAAAGTCGACTACTGTGAGCAGCGTCGCCGCATGTTCCGCTGGTGGTTTGAATACTCCGGCGGCAAGATGACCGACTGGGGAGCCCACCACATCGACATCGCTCTCTGGGCACTAGGCTACGATCACTCGGGCCCACAGACGGTCAAGGGCACATGCACGTTCCCGTCGAGTGTGCCGAGTTCGCTCGACTGGCCTGCCTTCCTCAACGGCCAGACAACCTTGCCGAACGGCTTCAACACGGCGGTCAATTTCAACATCGACCTCGAGTTCGCCAACGGCGCGGTGATGAGCGTCAACGACGAGTACAAGCGAGAAGACACGAACATCGCGTTCGACAACGGTATCCTCTTCGAAGGTGACGCGGGCCGCATTTTCGTTAACCGCGGCAAGCTGGAAGGCAAGCCGATCGAAGACCTGACGGCGGCCGACAACGAGGAGTTGCACGATCGCATCATTAAGCTCTACAAGGGCCGCGAGCCGGGCGACCACATGGCGAACTTCTTCGCCTGCGTGGCCGATCGCGAGCAGCCGATTTCGGACGTAGTGACGCACCATCGCACGATGACGTGCTGCCACCTCTGCAACATTTCGTTGATGCTGGGGCGCGAGTTGCACTGGGACCCGAAGGCCGAAACGTTCGTCGGCGACGACGAGGCGGTCTCGCTGATGACCCGCAAGCGTCGTCCCGAATACGACATCAGCGTGTGAGTGTGGTGGCGCCCAGTGGCGCCGATCGCCGTGAGAATCCAGACCGACCATGTTCGCCATTTGCGGGCATGGTCGGTTTTTTCGTATTTCGCGACTAGCGGATGAAGGAATGGTTAAATCGCGTGGCAACGGCAGCGTCCATCGTCGATCATGTGGCGAAACCGTTCTACCAACAAGGAATGCCACATGATGACCGACGGCAGCGGCGCGTCTCAACCGGAGCACAACGTCGACTCACCTCGATCGCAGGCGAATCCGCCGCACCGGCCGGTCTCCTATCTCCGCGTGGCACTCGTTGTCGTGCCGATTGGCCTGTTGCTTTTGGGGGCAACGATCGCCATGCAGCAACAGTTTCAGCGGGACGCCAACGCCATTGAGCGCCGCGTCAACAACCGCATTTTCAATCTGGCAAGTGCCGCCGAACATCGCCTCGCGCCGAAATTCAACGACCACGACGGCAACCTGGTGGCCGATCCGCCGACGGTCGCGGCTAAGCAGATCAAGCCGGAAACGCTCGTGTTCTCTTACATCAGCGGCGACGATGCGGAACGACAGGGCGAGGTCTGGCAACCGCTCGTCGACGCCATCGGCAAAGCCACCGGCCTGCCCGTCGAGTACGTGGCCTTCGATGACCAGCAAGAACAACTAACGGCCATGCAGGAAGGCCGGCTGCACGTCGTCGGACTCAATACGGGTACCGTGCCCACGGCGGTGAACACGTGCGGCTTCGTGCCAGTCTGCACGCTGGGACGCGCCGACGGCAGCTACGGCTATACCATGCAGATCATCGTACCGGCCGACAGCGCGATCAAAAACATCGACGATTTGCGAGGCGAGCGGATCACGTTTACGTCGCCCACGTCGAACTCGGGGTTTCGCGCGCCCGTGGTGATTCTGATGAGCGACTTCGGACTGCACCCGATTCGTGATTACGGCTACGGCTTTTCGACGTCGCACGCCGAATCGGTGCGTCGCATCGTTGCCGGGCAGGTGAAAGTGGCGCCAGTGGCGAGCGACATGTTGGACCGGACCGTGGCGCTCGACGGCCTCGACGCGAGCAAGTTTCGTGCGATCTACGAGTCCGAACGGTTTCCGCCGGCAGCGCTCGGTTACGTTTACAACTTGGCGCCGGACATCGCCGAGAAGATCGCCGCTCTCCTTCCCGGCTTTCAGTTTGCCGGCACATCGTTGGAGGAGGAGTTCGCGCCCAGCGGCGTCACACAACTCGTGCCGGTCAGCTACAAGGACAATTGGGCCGTCGTCCGCCGAATCGACGATGCGCTGGCCCACGTCCAAGACCTCACGGGTGAGGGTTCCTCGGCCACCGGAAACTGAGCCACGACACCATGTTTCCTGAAGTGCTGATGCCGCAAGGGGGTTCGTCAAATGTAAGTGTGCTCCACGATCGCGGTCGCCGACGTCGTGTTAAGATTGACGTGCTGCCGCCGAATAGCATATTGGACGGGGCGAACACGAGGAAACCAACGATGCGATACTCGCACACACAACGGGCACCGCTACACTACGTGATCGAATTCTGGGCCATCGTGGCGTTGGCAGCGGCTTGGTTCGTGCGCGACAACGTGGTCGTCTTCGGCATCGTGGCGACGGGTGCCGCTGTCACGTTGCTGTTCGCCTTGGCGTTCCGCACGCTCACCGTCGCCGACGCCGGCGACGCGCTATACATTCGTTTCGGGCCCCTGCCCTTGTTTGCCAAGCGGTTCGTCTACGCCGACATCGCCGCCGCCGAAGCCGCCAAGTCGCGATGGATCGACGGCTGGGGCATTCACTGGATCCCCTGGCGTGGTTGGACGTACAACCTCTGGGGCTTCGACTGTGTGAAACTCGACGTCGGTGGCAAAACCGTTCGCATCGGCAGCGACGACGTCGCGGGGCTGGTCGCGTTTCTTCATCACAAAACGCGAACTGGTGCCGCGTAAAATAGGAGTCACCCCAATGACGACGTTTGGCTCGATCTGCCTCACGGCCACCGTGACGTGAGCGTCGACGGCAGTCTGGATCGGGGCCGCCAAGATCGCGCTGACACCCGGCACGCCGGTGGTCGACATCGCTGCACTGACTGTCACCGGTTTTCTCTATGGTCACTTGGTGGGATTCCACGTTTTGCAGCGCCGGCTGACGCCGAATTGATGCAGTACGTGCCGCCGACGACCCATCGCCTGGGTGGAACGCTGATGTTGCGCAAGTCTTTACCTACGGTCGCCGTCTTCGTTGCAGTACCGCTACTCGTCCTAGCGCTGCCGATTGTGCTGCCTTGCCTAGCGATCTCCGAGCTCTGGGAGACGCGAAAGCTGGCCCGTACGCGATGTCCACACTGCGAAGAACCGTTCGGCGCAGTGGAAGTCAGACGCGCCAAGCAGGCCGCAACGAAAGCGTCGCAAATCGCCAGGGCTCAGATTGCGGCACGTGGTGGCAAACCACGTATCGTCACCGCTTGGCATCTCACTTGTTCTCACTGTCGAGCGACGTTCGCCTACCAGCCAAGTACGAAGGAACTGACGAATGCAGTCCCGAGCGGCTCGTAGTCGCCACGACTTGTTCAATCTGCGATTTCCAAGTCGGCCATGTAGATCGCCGTGATCGGTTCGCCCGCGGCGTCTCTTTCGTGCGACGAATACCACGACATCACGGCATGGCCGTCGTCCAGTGCCAGGAAGCCGGGGTACGAGTTGTCGCCGCCGCTGGGAAGTTCGGCGAACTCGACCAACTCGTCGCCGACGAGCCAGTACATCGCCGTCTTCGGGCCCACGTCGGGCACGTTCTTGCGCCCGCCGACGACCAAGCGATCACCCCAGCGGGCCAATAGCGGGCCGCCGATATAGCCCGGCAGGTCCATGCGACTGAATTCGTCGCAGGGCGGCGCCGACCGCAGCAACTGTGTCGGGTCGCTGCCGCTGCGTCCGATGGCGACGATGCTGCCGTCAGGTTCAAAGAGAAACGCCGTCTCATCGCCACGGTTGGGCTGAAAGACGGACCGCTTGCGCCAAATCAGCCCGTCGTCGCTTTCCAGCATCAGCGACTGGACCGTGCGTCCCTCGCCGCGCGGCGCCACCTCGTAGTCCTTTTTGTGG
>JAGQPT010000556.1 GCA_020426575.1 Planctomycetales bacterium | reverse complement strand
GTATTACGTTCTGGAAGGCGAAGGCGCGGTCACGCTCGACGGCATCGCACAGGACGTTCGCAAAGGTACGCTCGTGCACATCCCGCCCGGCGTCGTCCACGGCGCAACCGGCCGCATGCGCGTGCTCGTGATCGGCATCCCCGACATCGCCGACGATGATTACTTTGAGACGTGAGAAGATTTGCAGTGTGAGAGGTCCCATTGTGAATGTGCAATTCAAAACTGTGCGGTGGCTCTTGCTCGTCGGCGTTTTTGTTTCCTCGCCGCTAACGTCAACATGCGCCGCCGCCCCACCGCGGCCGCATATTATTTTCATCCTCGCCGACGATCTGGGCTGGGGCGACGTCGGCTATCATGGCAGCCGGATTGCCACGCCGAATATTGATCGGCTCGCCGCTGAGGGGACGCGGCTGGAACAGTTCTACGTGCAGAGTGTCTGTTCGCCGACTCGGGCCGCGCTGCTCACGGGGCGGTACCCGATGCGGCTTGGCTTGCAATGCGGCGTGGTCCGGCCCTGGGCCGACTATGGTTTGCCCGCCGCTGAGCGGACGTTGCCCGAGGCGCTCCGCGATGCAGGTTATCTCACTGCCATCGTGGGAAAGTGGCACCTGGGCCATTGTCAGCCAGACTTGCTGCCGACGCGCCGCGGCTTCGCGCATCAGTATGGCCACTACAACGGCATGTTGGACTACTTCACCCACCAGCGCGAGGGCGGCCACGACTGGCACCGCGACGATCGTGCCGCTTACGACGAGGGCTACACGACCCATTTGATCGCCCGCGAGGCGGCGCGGGTGATCGCGGACCATGATCCGGCCCAACCGTTGTTTCTCTACGTGGCGTTCAACGCGCCGCACACACCGCTGCAGGTGCCCGACCGATACGTAACGCCGTACGCGGCGATCGAGGATGAGGACCGCCGCCGCTTTGCCGGCATGGTGACGGCGATGGACGAAGGCGTGGGGCGGATCGCTGCGGCGCTCGTCGACCACGACTACCCGCCGGAGCGGACGCTCGTCGTCTTCTGTTCGGACAACGGCGGCATCCCGCGCTACGGATCGAACGGGCCGTTCCGCGCCGGCAAAGGTCGGCTGTACGAAGGTGGCGTCCGCGTGCCGGCACTCATGCACATGCCGGGCGTCGTGCCAAGTAGCCGTGTGGTCGACGAACCGCTGCACATGGTTGACATGTTTCCCACGCTGGTGCATTTGGCCGGTGGCGCCACCGAGGGCGGTCAGCCCCTGGACGGTCGCGACGCCTGGGCCACGATCACGGCCGCAGCGCCGACGCCCCATGACGTGATTGTGCACAACGTGACGCCGTTCGACGGGGCGATACGCGTCGGCGACTGGAAGCTAGTCCACAATGGACACGTCGGCGCCATGGCTGCCGAGCCGCCGCCGACCGAGCGGTGGGAACTGTTCAACATGCGCATGGACCCGGGGGAAGAGCACAACCAAGCGGAAGCGCACCCCGAGGTGCTGGCGCGGCTCCAACAACATTTGGCGACGCTTGCCACCGAGGCCGTCGAGCCACGCATCGCTCCGTCACGACCGCCGCGCGGCTTTGTCACCCCCAAGGTTTGGGGGAGGTCAGCCGACTGAACCGATTGGCGACGTTGGTCGTACTGCGGTTGATGCAACAGTTGGGCCGGTGTATCCTCAGGGAATCGAAACGCCGCGCACCCTTTTTCTGCGTGAGCGCCCAAGTTCTCAGCGGCGACGAAGCTGTCGCCATCGAAAGATGTCGCAAACGCGTCAAAAAATCGTCGCTGTCTTCGCCGCCTCGGCTTGGTTGCTGCAGGCTTGGTGGGGGGCGACGCACGTGCATCCGCACGGCGCGGCGACGTGTCACCACGCCGGCGGCACGGCCGTGTGTTGCTCCCACGAGCACGACGCACACACCCATCCGTCTCACGACGAACATGCCGAGCATGCTCACGTCGGGCACTGTGTCGAAGGGCACTGTGTCGAAGGGCACTGTGTCGAAGGGCACTGTGTCGCAGGACGCAGCGTTGCCGGGCAAACGGACAACGGTTCCCCTGCTCCCGGACAGGACGAGCACGACTCGAGTCATTGCCAAATCTGCCAATTGTTGGCCCAGCGGCCGCTGCCGCAGGCCACCACCGTCGAGCTGACGGGCGGCGTGCCCGTTGCCGAGGCGATCATCTTTGCCGTCGTAGTGCCGAGCATTCGGCCCGAACGACTGTTTCTTTCACGAGCTCCGCCGACACCGACCGTCTGAGCATCGGTGTCGAGTGAGTTGATTCTTTCCCATCCATCCGCGTGTGCGGCTGCGCGCGCGGTTCATGCGAGGAGTTCGTGATGTTTTCCCAACAATCACGACGGGCCTTCACGCTCGTCGAACTGCTGGTGGTGATCGCTATTATCGGCGTCCTGATCGCGCTGTTGTTGCCGGCCGTCCAAGCGGCCCGCGAATCGGCACGGCGGACCCGATGTGCGAACAATCTGCACCAGCTCGGCCTGGCGATTCAGCACTTTACCAACGATCATCGCGGCCATCTGCCGTTGACGACACACGACGTCGACAAGGAAGAGGCCTGGATCTACACGCTTTCGCCATATGCCGAAAACGTCGACGCGGTCCGCATTTGCCCGGACGACCCTCACGACACCGAACGCTTGGAGCGCAAGCTGACCAGCTACGTCTGGAATGGCTACCTGGCTTACGCCACGCGCTACACGAAGGCGTACAAGGAATTGCGACAAATCAAGGAAACCAGCCGTACGGTGGTCCTCTTCGAGGCGGCCGACACGCTGGACCTTTCTAAGTACAGCGAGCACACGCACTCCCCATCCTGGTTTCGCACTTGGCCTGGCAACAAACAGGCCGTGTTCGACTACGTCGAGAGCGAGGTGCAACTGGATCGCCATTCAGGCGGATCGCATTTTCTTTACGTCGACGGACACGTCGAGTGGATTCACGCAAGTCAGGTTCGTGGCTGGGCGGAAGCAGGGTTCGATTTTGCCCTTCCGCCTGGCGAGTGATCGTCGTCTGTCTGCCGGACGACGCTGCGCGAACGAGAGAGGCATCGTTTCTTCACACGATCCGCTGACTCTGAACCTGGAGTAAAGAAAATGATCCGCAACTATTTCGTTGGCACCATGGCCGCGAGTGTTGTCACACTGTTTGGTACCTGCGCCCTCGCCCAGCACGAAGGCGACATCGAGTTTGGCACCGACGCCAGCGGCGGTGCGCTAATCGTCGCGGGCTGGGTCTTCGAGGGTGAATTCGGCGACTTCGGTACGTCGTTTTTTACCGATGAACCTGGCTTCGAGGCGGTCGAAGCGGTCGAGGGCGACCTCTATCCGCTCGCCGAGGGAGACGAGGTCGGCTTCAACGTCCTCAGCACCCTGCTGTATTGGGACGGCACCATGAAGACCATCCCGGTGAACGAACCCGAACTGGAGATTTCGGCCGGTTTTTCTACCGTCGTCACTCCGACCAGCGGGCCGATGCCCGGTTTCTTGTTTGGCACTGCCGACATGGACGGCGGCATCCACCAGCACCTCGACTTCACGCTCACCCCCGGTGCGGACGCGGGAAGTGGTGCGGCACCGTTGGGGGCCTACGGCTTCTGGCTGCAGTTGACGTCGCCGCAGCACGATCCGTCGGATCCATTCCTCATCGTCCTCAACCAAGGCTTGGACGCGCAGGCGTTCGAGGCCGGTGTCGAAGCACTGCATGACATGGGTGTGCCCGAGCCGGGTACGCTCGCGCTGTTGAGTGCCGCGATGGTCGGCGGCCTGGCGATACCACGACGTCGGCGACACTGCTCAGCCGGCTGAGATTCCTGTGGTGCCACCCGGCGGGCGCTCCGGCGCCTGTCGGGTGGGCGCCCGTCCTACGAATCAGACTGACTTGGAGATAGCAACATGTTTCGGTTTT
>JAGQPT010000555.1 GCA_020426575.1 Planctomycetales bacterium | reverse complement strand
TGGCTGATGTCCGACGGCTCGGGATGAATCAACAGGCGAAAGTCGCTGCACGACTGGTACGGCAGCGCCCGCGCCGCCAGGTGCACGAGGTTGTGACACACCGGCACGGCCTGCGTATATTCATATTTCGTCGTGTGGGTGACCTTGTATTTCAACGTCGTGGTTTCACTCGGCGGGTGGAGTCCGTTTTACTGGGGACTGATGTCGGCAAGCTGGTGTGAAAGTCCCGCGTGGACCAGGTAGTGGTGTGAAATCGCCTCGGAAAGCTTCGGCAACCGCGTTTCCCAGTCGTCGAGCAGCCGTTCGAGTTGCTGGGAACTGCTCAGCATGTGTAGTTCGGCGACCGCGCGAATGTCCATCATCCGCACTGAGTGCAGCAACGACATCGCCAGGCGTTGTTCGGTTGTATAGTCAGGCAGCGCTTCGTCGCGGGGCAGCCGATCGACGTATTCAGCGATCTGCCGGAACTGATAGGCGAGCGAACGCGGGTTCGTTTCGTCCGTGAGCAACAGGTCCAGCACGGCCGCCAATTGCAGGTTTGCCAGGTAGCGTGAGCGATACGTCATCAAGCTGTCGGCCACTTCCAGGACCGCCTCGAAGACCGGACCCGGCGGGTCTGGCAACGGAACGAAACTGTTTGCCACGAGGTTGACCGTCTGCAACGAACGTTCCAGCCGCCGGCCGAGTTCCAGGAAGTAAAACGCCTGGGTCCGCGTCGTGCTTTCCATCAACATACCGCTGACCGCCGCCAGACCGGTGATCAGCTTGTCGGTCATTTCCAGCAAGTCCGACAGATTCGTATCGCCGCCGCGAGCCGGGCGGAAAGTCTCGTCCAGCGAGTGAATGATCCGCCACGTGTCCAGCGCGATTCGGTCGCGCGTCACCGACGCCAGGCGGTACAGTTCGTCGAGAATCGAACGTAGTGACTCGGGCTGGCTCGTGTCGAACACCGCCCGCGGAAGTACCTCCGTAATCGGCGGAAGCTGATCGCTCATCCCCTTGACGGCGTAGCCCGGTTCGATCTGCCCCTTGTCGGCCAGACAACGGAGCAGCACGGGAAGGGCGATGTCGCTTGTCGAGCGAGTTTCGCCGCCGATTCGGCTGACGGTGCTGCGTAGCAGCCGCGCGAGCGCTTCGGCGCGTTCCAGTTGGCGTCCCAACCAATAGAGCCCGTCGGCAACGCGGCTGGGGAGTTCAGCCCCACTGCGTCGCAACTGGATCGACTGGCCAGGTTCGCCCAACAGCGTAACGTGCTCGACCGGCCGGTCAGCCATGATCCAAGTGTCTTTACTGCGTTCGCCTTGCCGAATGGTGACTTCGAGTGGTTGCTTCGACGCCGAAAGCCTCGCCAGGGCCCCCGGCATGACCACGTACGAATCACCCGAAGCGACCAGATACACGCGTAGCGCCACGTTCTCGCAGCCGAGTTCGTTTCCCCAGACCGGTGCACACGAGCGTTCGACTCGCTCTTGCGCGGCAAAGTTGATCGGACGTGCTCGGATCTGCTCGACCAGTTGGGCCTCGCTCATCGCGCTGAGCGCGTCTCGCGTGGGGCCGTCGAAGCCGCGCCGACGGAAGGCGGGATGAACCACCAGCCTCGACAAGTTTTTCAATACGTGCGACATCGCATTCGGCGAACCGCACCACCAGGTCGCCACGCCGGAAAGCGCCAGATTCTCACCCAACAGAGCCTGGCAAAGCTGTGGCATGAAAGCCATGTAGGCGGTCGATTCGACCAGCCCGCTCCCCAGCGCGTTGGCGATGCCCACGTTGCCGGCGCGCCAAGCCTGTGTGAGCCCGGCGATTCCCAGGTTCGCCGGCGAGGCGAACTCCAGCGAGTCGCAGTCCGCGCCGTTCTGCCGCCGCAGGATCACGTCGACTGGCAGCAGACCGCCGAGGGTTTTCAGCACCACGCGGCTGCCGCGGACGTCGAGGTCGCCCCCTTCGACCAGCGTGTATCCCAAGTAGCGGGCCAGGTACGCGTCCTCAAAGTAGTTCGGGCTCGTCGGTCCGTGGCTCAACAACACAACCCGCGGATTCTCACGATGCTGGGGTGCCAGACTGCGCAGTGTCTGTTGGGCGGCGATGAAGAACGGCGCGAGCCGCTCCACCTGGCAATGATGAAAGGCATCGGGGAGCATCCGCGAAACGACGATGCGGTTTTCCAGCGCGTAGCCCAGGCCCGATGGCGCTTCGGTGCGGTCGGCCAGCACCCACCAGCGTCCGTCGGCGCCGCGCACTATGTCGGCCGCGTAAAAGTGCAGGTGACAGCCGTCCTGAGGGGTGACCCCCAAACAGGGCCGGAGAAAACGCGGATGACCGAACACCAACTCGGGCGGCAGGACGCCGTCGGCAATGAGCGACTGCGTGCCATACAGGTCCTGCAGCGTCAGGTTGAGCAGTCGCGCCCGTTGTACCAGCCCTGCCGAGATCTGTTGCCATTCATCGGCGGAGATCACCAGCGGAATGGCATCGAGCTCCCAGCGTCGGGGTGTGCCGTTGGTCGGTTCGTAGCCGCTGTAGGCCAGACCGTTTTCGTGAACGAGTCGCCGCGTCTGTTCCCAGCGCCGGGCATATTCCTGGCGGCCGATACGATTGGCCACTTCGGCGAATCGCTGAAAGTGCGGACGGACCTGCCCCGACTCGTTCACCACTTCGTCGCGCACGCCGGGCGGAGGCGCATAGCCGCGGAACAGCTGGGTGGTGGCAGGGGGCGACGTGGACACAGTCGGAAATCTTCCTCTAGCGAGCAACCGCTACACAGCAGTTCATGGGAACATCCGGAGAAACGTGTCCAAACGATGGGCTAATCCGATTCGCGGGGGCAGCACGCCGTTCCTGTGGAGTGGGCGCAACGCCACGCGCTGTACACGCGGCGACACCCCGCCCGCCGCCACTGAAATTATACTACTACCCGGTTTCGACGCAGATCAAGCGTCATGGGAAACTCGTGATTGTGCTCATCGTCCGGCACGGCAAACACGCCGCCGGTGTGCCCCATGCGGAAGAACCGGGCGGCCCGACGGCTCTCCGCCTCGTAGGCGTTGACCGGAAATGTGTCGGGATTCAGCCCACCCGGATGTCCGACGTAGTAACGACATCCGCCCAGCGAACGTTTCATCCAGGTGTCCAGCACGTCGAACACCAGGGGCTCATCGACCGGTATCGTCGGGTGCAGGCAACTCGGTGGCTGCCAGGCGCGGTAGCGCACGCCGGCGACGAATTCTCCCTCGGTGCCGAGCGGGTGCAACGGGATCTTCCGCCCGTTGCACGTGACGACGTAGCGCTGTTCGGTCATGCCCTGGACTTTGACCTGCAGGCGTTCGACGGACGAGTCGACGTGCCGCGCGGTGAATCCACCGGCCGGCTCTTCGCCCAACACGTACCACGGTTCGACGGCGGTGCGCAGCTGAACGTTGATGCCGCGTTGCGTGATCTCGCCGATCAACGGGAAGCGGAACTCGAAGTGCGGCGCGAACCAGTCCGCCTCGAGGGCAAAACCCGACTGATTGGTTTCTTCGATCACGTCGGCAAAATCGTTCCAGACGAACTCCGGCAGCAGCCAGCGATCGTGGATCGACGTGTCCCAGTCCACCAGCCGAGTGCGGTACGGCTGATCCCAGAAGCGGCTCACCAGGCTGCGTAGCAGTAGTTGCTGCGCGAGACTCATCTGCCAGTGCGGAGGCATTTCGAACGCGCGGAACTCGACCAGCCCGAGTCGTCCGGTGGCGCTCTCCGGCGCGTACAGCTTGTCGATGCAAAACTCGGCGCGGTGCGTGTTGCCGGTCACGTCGACCAGCAGGTGCCTCAACACTCGATCGATCAGCCAAGGCGGGCAGTTGCCGTTGTCCGGGATCTGTTCAAAGGCGATCTGCAATTCGTACACGGCGTCGCGGCGTCCCTCGTCGACGCGGGGCGCCTGGCTGGTGGGACCGACAAACCGACCGGAGAACAAATACGAAAGCGACGGGTGATTGTGCCAGTAGCCGACCAAACTGCGGAGCACGTCGGGGCGACGCAGAAAGGGGCTCTCGGCCGGAGTGGGGCCCCCCAGGACAACGTGGTTGCCGCCCCCAGTGCCAGTGTGCGTGCCGTCGACGTCGAATTTCTCCGTTCCCAGCCTCGTTTGCCGCGCGTCTTCATAGAGACCCTGGGTGATGTCGACAAGTTCCTGCCAGTCGCTGGCCGGCTGCACGTTCACCTCGATGACACCGGGATCCGGGGTCACACTGAGCTTGCGGACCCGCGGGTCGTGCGGCGGCAAATATCCCTCGACGATCACTGGCAAGTTGAGTTCCGCCGCTGTCTGCTCGACCGCCGCCACCAGTTCCAGATAGTCGTCTAGCCGATCCAGCGGGGGAAAGAAGACATGCAGCGTGCCGTCGCGCGGTTCCACGCACAACGCCGTGCGGACAATGCCGTCAGAATACGACGACGCAGACGCAGCGCCGTATGTCGGCGACTCTCGGTCCGCGGCGAAGTCGCGTCCGTGATCGCCGTTTCCACCGTTGTCGCCACTACCACCCAGGGCCGCTTCACGATGCCCGACGCGCTGCAGCACCTGTCGCTGCAGTGGGCCTCCGTTCCACTCGCCCCGGGCACGCGCCGCGAACTGGCGTCGCAGCAGTTCGTAGTTCGGCAACGCTTCGGCCGCCTCGAACGCCACAGCCGGGTGATGCGACAGGTCGCCGCTTGTCGACGCGGGGAGCGAATCGAGCGGCAGCCGCAGTCCCATCGGCGAGTCGCCCGGTATCAGGAACATGTATTCTGAGCGCACCGGCCAACGTCCGCTCACCCAGCGGGGCAAATCACTCCACCACAGGTGCGCCAGCGGCAACAGGCAGCCGACCGGGTTTGTGAGCCCGCGCTCGAGCAAGGCCGCCAGCCGCGCGCGTTCGACTTCATCTTCCAGGTCTTCCCATTGCAGATCGGCGTTGACGGGCAGCCTCCGCTCTTTCCACAGGTAGTACAACGCGTCTTCATACGCCACCGAGACATCGAGTGGATTGACACTCAGCCGCGACGCAAGGTTTTCCGTGAAGCGGCGGGCCTCGGTGATTGAATGGTTGTGACCGTGCGACGGATCGGCCAGCAGCCGCCGATCGCTCCAGATCGCCTGGCCGTCGGTGCGCCACAGACAGGAAAGCGCCCAACGTGGCAATTGCTCGCCCGGGTACCACTTGCCTTGGCCATAGTGGAGCAGGCCGCCGGCGGCGAATCGTTCGCGCAGTCGGTCGATCAACTCGCCGGCCAGCCGTCGTTTGGTCGGTCCGACGGCCGCCGTGTTCCATTCGGCGCCTTCCATGTCGTCGATCGAGACGAACGTCGGTTCGCCACCCATCGTCAGGCGAACCGAGCCGGCCGCGAGTCGCTCGTCGACGTGGTGGCCGATTTCCTCAATCCGCTGCCATTGTTCTTCGGTATACGGTTTCGTGACGCGGGGGTCTTCGTGGATACGCGTCACCGACATCTTGTGGCCGAACTCGACCTCGGCTTGGCTCACGGTGCCGACGATCGGCGCGGCACTGGTTGGGTCGGGTGTGCAGGCCAGCGGGATGTGTCCCTCGCCGGCCAAGAGCCCCGACGTGGGGTCGAGCCCTACCCAGCCCGCCCCCGGCAGAAACACCTCGGTCCAGGCGTGGAGGTCGGTGAAGTCCTTGTCGGTGCCGACCGGTCCGTCGAGTGACTTCACGTCGGGCTTGAGTTGAATCAAGTAGCCCGAGACGAATCGGGCGGCCAGTCCCATGTGCCGCAGCACCTCGACGAGCAGCCAGGCGCTGTCGCGGCACGAACCGCTGCGCCAGGCGAGTGTTTCTTCGGACGTCTGCACGCCCGGCTCCAAGCGAATCAGATACTCAATTTCCCGCTGCAGCCGTTGGTTGAGTTCAACGAGAAAGTCGATCGTCTTGACCGTCGATCGGTCGATCGTGTCGAGCAGCGCCTGCAGACCGGGGCCCGCCTCGTTTACGTGCAAAAACGGCAACAAATCCTTCGCCAATGCAGGCTCGTAGGTGAACGGGTACTCGCTCGCTTCGGGTTCCAGAAAGAAATCAAAGGGGTTGACGACCGTCATCTCGGCCACTAGGTCGACCTCGATCTCGAACGACCGTGTCTGCTTGGGAAAAACCAGCCGCGCCAAGAAATTCCCGTGCGGGTCCTGCTGCCAATTGATGAAGTGGTCTTTCGGCGTGACTTTGAGCGAATAGCTGCGTATCGGCGTGCGGCAATGTTGTGCCGGGCGCAGCCGCACGAGTTGCGGTCCAAGGTCGACCGGTTGCGAGTAGTGATAGCTGGTCTTGTGATTCAGCGCGGCGCGGATCATGTTTCTGGACCGTTTCCGGGAG
Source organism: Planctomycetales bacterium (assembly GCA_020426575.1). Taxonomy (GTDB): domain Bacteria; phylum Planctomycetota; class Planctomycetia; order Pirellulales; family JAEUIK01; genus JAGQPT01. Next base: position 2,889 of record JAGQPT010000555.1, on the reverse strand, counting down.
AGGTACGGGGAGTGTCGAAGCGACCGATGGCGGGTCAGCCTGTCGACTGCATCTGGCTGGACGACTTCGGAGCCGGGGTACGCGGGTTGCGGTGGGAGGTGAAAAAGTCGTCGTGGATGGCCTCGCCCAGCAAATTCAACTGCGCTTGATACCCATCAATAAACTCGTGCAGGCCGTCGCGGATGATATCTCGGATACTGGCGTAGTCGAGCGTCGCACAGAGTCGACCCATCCGTTGTTCCGAGGCATTGCGGAACGTGCCGACGCGGCTGCCCGTGATGATCCGTAGCGAGTCCTGTGCCTTCATCAGGCAAAAGTGCATTGATCGGGAAAAGTGGCGATCCAGGATGAGGAAGTCGGCGACCCGCTCGGGGACGATTTTGCCGTGCTGTCGCCGATACATCTCGAGTGCGCTGGTCGACTTGAGGAGCGCCGACCAACGCACCACGTCGAGCGCCGTTCCCACGTCGCCGGGGTGTGGCAACAGGATGTAATACTGCGCGTCGACGATGCGCGAGGTCTTGTCGGCCCGTTCGGTCAGACGTCCCAGTCGGGAAAAATGCCAGGCCTCATCGTGGGACGTCGTCGAGTCGGCGGCGCCGACGAGCAAGTGGCTCGCCAGCCGTACCCGCTCACAAAACTCATGCGGTTGTTCGATCGTGGAACTGACGCCGGCGTCCGAGCGCACCATGAAGTGGAAGCGGTTGAGCTGCTCCCACACGACCGAGGAAATCACCTCGCGAATCTGGCGGGCGTTCTCCCGGGCCTTGGCGACGCAGGAGATGATCGAGTTCGGATTCTCCTCGTCGAACGAGAGAAACCGGAGAACGTTCTCCCGCGTCGGCGCGCCATAGCGTTCGTTGAATAACTCGTGGTCGCCGGTCGTGTAGATCAGCGGCGCCCATTGGTCGCCGAGTGGGAGGTTGTAGTTGACGTCGATGAATCGGGCTACGTTCTCCGCCCGTTCGACGTAGCGGCTGGTCCAATAGATGGAGTCCGCGACTCGGCTGAGCATCAGGACGCCTCCTGGTGGGCGACGGCGTGGTGTGGCCCGCCAAGTCCCGGGGCGTTGCGTTGCACCCAGGTGTCCTTGCTACCGCCGCCTTGCGACGAGTTGACGACCATCGATCCTTCAACCAGGGCGACGCGGGTCAAACCGCCTGGCATCACGTAGATTTCCTTGCCGCACAGCACGAACGGCCTCAGGTCGACGTGACGGGGCTGCAACTGATCGCCCACCAGCGTCGGCACCGTCGAGAGCTTTAACATCGGCTGGGCAATCCACTCGCGCGGATTGGCGCGAATCGAGTCGGCGCAGCGCTCGCGCTCGGCATCCGACGCCTGCGGGCCCATCAGGATGCCGTAGCCTCCAGACTCGTTCGTCGGTTTCACAACGAGCGCATCGAGGTTGGCAAGCACGTACTCACGCTGCTTTTCGTCAGAGCAGAGGTACGTGGGCACGTTGGGTAGGATGGCGTCTTCGCCGAGGTAATACTTGATCACTTGCGGCACATAGGCGTAGACCGCCTTGTCGTCCGCCACGCCGCTGCCCGGTGCGTTGGCCAGGGCGACGTTTCCCTGGCGGTACACCGACATCAGGTTCTCGACGCCCAGTGTCGAGTCGGCCCGGAAGCAGGCCGGGTCGAGGAAATCGTCGTCGATGCGGCGATAGATCACGTCGACGCGCTCGCGTCCCTGCGTCGTATTCATGTAAACGAAATCGTCTTCGACGAACAGATCGGTGCCCTGCACCAGTTCGACGCCCATCTGCTGGGCCAGGAAAGTGTGCTCGAAGTATGCCGAGTTGTAGATGCCTGGCGTGAGCACGACGGCCGTGGGATTTGTGGCGTGCGCCGGCGCACAGTCCAACAGCGTTTCCAGCAACCGCTCGGCGTAGTCTTCCACCGGCGCGACCGACATGCCTTGGAACACGTGCGGGAACGTGCGTTTCATGATCTCGCGGTTTTCCAGCACGTACGACACGCCGGACGGACACCGCAAGTTGTCTTCGAGAACGTAGAAGTGCCCGTCAACGTCGCGGACCAGGTCAACTCCGGAGATGTGGCACCAGACGCCCAGCGGCGGACGAAAACCCTCGCAGTGCTTGCGCAGCGTCTTCGACGACATCAGCAACTCGCCGGGTACGACGCCGTCCTTGATGATTTTGCGGTCGTTGTAGATGTCGTCGATGAACATGTTCAGAGCCCGCACCCGCTGGTGCAGGCCACGTTCGATCGTCGACCACTCGTCGGCGTCGATGATGCGGGGGAGCAGGTCGAAGGGCCAGACCTTCTCGGTGCCGGCCTTATGGCCGTAGACGTTGAAGGTGATGCCCATGTTCCGTAGCGTGGCCTCGGCCGCCTGCTGGCGCCGCTGCAGACTGGCCGGCGGCAGGGCTCCCAGACGCTCGACAAACTTGGCCCCTGCCGGGCGGGGTTGACCGCCGTCGGCAAACATTTCGTCGTAACAACCTTGCGGCGAATACTCGGTGTGATACATCGACACGAATCCTCGGATCGTACGAGGGGCTCCCCTAGCCCGCTGAGCGCGCAGAAACTCTCTCCGCATTCCTGAAGGCAATTTTCATGCCTTCAGCAAAGGAAAACTCAGCGAAACACGCCAGCCCGCGCTCACGGCCGGGATTCTGCGGAAATTACCCCAACAGCCCCAACTCCGCGCCCGTCTCGATATCCCGGAATCTGCCTAGTTTTTGAGCAGCCAATCCCGGCGCATGCAATCCGCCGTCAGCGTCAACGCGGCCGGTCCACCCGCGTCTCATCCCCTGAGATGTATCGGCCGATAGGACTCAACGCGTGGCGGACCAAGGCAAAAAAGCGTATCCTGCTCGCTGAATTCTAGGCGCCTGTGACGCTATTGTCTGCATCAGAC
>JAGQPT010000554.1 GCA_020426575.1 Planctomycetales bacterium | reverse complement strand
GTCGGAGAGCGCCTGCCGAATCCAGTTTCGCCACGCCCAGGCCCCCTCCTCGCCGAGGAACTTGCGATTCACTTGCAGCAGGTCGGCCCATTTGTTCGTCCAGTGTTCGACGTAAGCGTCGCCACCAACGAGCTGGTCGATCACCTCGTCGCGCTTCGCCCGTGCGTCGCGATCGTCGGCGAGGAATGCTTGAATCTCGGCGATCGTCGGCGGCATGCCGGTCAAATCGAGGTAGACGCGGCGAAGAAACTCGGCGTCGCTCGAGAGCCCGCTGGGCAGGATCTTAAAGCGCTCGAGCTTGTCGTAGACGAAACTGTCGATTTCGTTGTTCGTCGGCTGTTCGACCCAGGCAAAGCCGTCGCGGTTGCCCATCACGGTGATCGGAGTGGCGTCGTAGGCGCCTTCGTAGCGGGCCAACACGGCGGCTTCGCCGCGCCGCACGGCCGTGAGCAATCCCTTGTTGTCAGCTTTGACGACTTCGCCGAGGCTGCTTTCCATGAACGCCTCGGCCGTGACGTCGCGCCGCGATCCGTCACTGTACGTTGCCACGACCTTCATCTGCTGTTGCATCTCGGGCCGGGCGATGATCGGCTTTTTCGGCGAAATCTCGATCGCCACTACCCGCGGTGCGTCGAGATCGAGCCGCACGCCGTCGGCGATCCAACTGCGGATCAGTTCGTAGTACGGTTCGCCGGGGCGCGTGAGCACTCCGCCTTCGTGCGGCACGATGCCGGCGGGCTTCATCAGCATCAGGCTCCGCTCCGGTGCCGCGCGGTTGAAGCGGCGGCTCGCCAATTCGTCGGTCAGCGCGCTATGGTCGAAGTCGGCGTCGTAGCCGCGCAGCGACAGCTTGAATCCGTTCTTGCCGCTCTGGCTGCCGTGGCACGTGCCGGTGTTGCATCCCAGCTTCGCCAGTACCGGCTGGATGTCATCGACGAACGACACTTCATACGGTTCGTTCTGGCCGGCGACGGTGACAGGTATCGCCACACTCTGTGCGCCGTAGCTAAGTTGCAGTTCGCCGTTGCCGTCGGCCACCGGACGGACCAACCGCCGCTCGTCGACCGAGACGACTTCGCCATCGCCGGAGAGTTCACAGTCGCGGGTCAGATCGAACGACTCGCCCGCCGCGTTGCGCCCGGTGACGATCACCTGGGCATAGGCGAACGGATGGTTGAGCACGATCTGGGCCGGGTCGGCGGTCAGTTCGACGATCGCGTCGGCCGGGAGTGCGGTCGTATCGTTCGTTGACGTCTCATTCGTTGCCGCGGCGAGGCCGGTGGCGAAGAGCAGCGCCAGCGAAGCGCCGGTTGCCAGCGCCGTCCAGGTCCGGCATCGCACAAAGATCGACCGTCGAGTTGCAGTGGAAACGTTCATGGGATCCGTTCCAATTGATTCAGGTTTCGGGCAAATCAAGTTTCGGGCAAATGTTCTATTTGTAGGGTAGCGCAGGCGCCGTGCTCAGTTGTTCGTCGCCGGCGCGGTGGCTTCGTCGGTCTCCGCCTGCGGCGCTGCGGTTGCGTCGGCGGCCGGTCCTGTCGCGAGTGAGGCGGCGTCGCTAATGGGCACGGGCATGAACTCGCGGATGAGTTCGCCGGTGTCGGCGTTGTACGTGCTCACGGTTCCCGACAACCCGCCGACGGTCACCTGCGGCACGTCACGGCGGAACGCAGCGGCGTACAGCGGACCGCGATCTTCGGCAAAGCGTGAGACGACCGCCCCGTCGTCGGTCTGGTAGACGCGGGCTGCGCCGTCGCCGTGCGCGCTGCTTGCCGCCACGAAGCGGCTGCCGTCGTGATTGAACTGGACGGCCATCACCCGGCCGGGCAGGGGCTCGAAGGCCCGGATCAAGTTGAAGTCGTCACCGATCACGCGCTTCTGCGTGCGGTACATCTGGTACAACTTCGGCGCGCCGTCGGCCCCACCGACCAGGAGTTCATCCTTTTCAGGCCGGCGCTCGACCGCGATCAAGCCGCCCTTGAGTGCACCAGGGGTGATGCTCGTGATGTTGTCGATGAAGCGTTGGGTCGCGACTTCGGTGAGTTTCATCGAGCGGTCACGGCTCACCGAAACCAGGTGCGATCCGTCGGTCGAAAAGTCGGTGTCGAGTACCCAGTCGCTGTGCGCACCCTGGTATAGTCGGCGCTCGCCCGTCGTGGCATCGATCGCGCGCACCGTGTTGTCTGCACAGCCGAATGAGATCAACTTGCCGTCGGGCGACCACGCCGCACCGTAGAGCGTGTCGTAAGTCACGGGCAGCGACATCTCCAGTTCACGCGACGCGGTATTCCAAACCTGGATTTCGCCGAAGAGACCGGGCGAGCCGCCCGTGATGGCGATCCGGCTGCCGTCGGGAGAAAACGCGATCGACTCGATCCGCTCCGAGACGCCCACGAGCCGCGCGACGCGTTCGCCGTTGTCGGCGTTCAGCAAGATCACTTCGTGGTAGGCCGAAACGGCCAGCAATGTGCCGTCGGGAGAATAGGCCAGCGACGTGATCACCGGCGGTTGCAGGTAGACCGGCGGATGTGCCGCGTCGATCAGCGGTTCGTTCGAAGGGGGGGAGTCATCCACGGCGCCCGTGGCGATCCAGAGGCGCACCAGTTCGATCTGATCGGCCGACAGCGGTTCGCGGTCCTTGGGCATCGCCGGCGGGTCGTCGCCGTTGGGGGTGATCTGCCGCAGCAGTTCGCTCGCCTCGGGGTCACCCGGCACAACGCCCACTTCGCCGCTCTCGCCGGCGGCCAGCAGCGCGTCGTGGCTGACCATCACGTACTCGCCCGACGCCTTGGCCGGCTGGTGGCAGCCCTGGCAGTGTTGTTGAAAGATGGGCCGCACGTCGTTGTAGTAGCTGACCGGTTCGGCGTCGGCTGACGGCTCGGCTGCATCGTCGCTGCCGGCCACGTCGTCGGCGTAGCTTCGACCGGCGAGCGCAGCGAAGCCGACGGTCACGATTAAGGCGGGAAACAACCAGCGTCGTCGCAGTCGGCGTGACAAAAACGTCATGGCAACGATCCAGCGGTGGGAAGGCGGGGTGTGCAAGGTGCAGGATCGCACACCATGTCGGTGTGCGAACCGCAAAGTCGGGTGTCGGCCAGTCGTCAGGCGCTCGTGACGTCAGGCCGTGGCGCCGGGGCCGACCCTATATCCTCGCAAAAGCCGAGACGGGAAACAAGCAAATTGACGGGAAATACGGCGCTCAACTCCTTTTCTGACGAGGGTTTTGGTGCGATTTCCAACACTTTTTCGTCCATTGCTTTCCTTCCCTTTGAACTCCCGGGCGGCGCGGCCCAGTCCGGCAGACCCTTTAGGTCGAGTCCCAGAACCGGGCCGGCGAGCAGGATCACGCAGGCGACGATCAGCGG
>JAGQPT010000553.1 GCA_020426575.1 Planctomycetales bacterium | reverse complement strand
GGGATCGAGGTCTTCGATCGTCGGGCACGGTCCCAGTTCCAGCAGCGAACCTTGCGCCAGTTCATCGCCAAACGTCGATGGGCCCGGTCCCAGTCCCTGGTTCGTGTCCCCCGAATCGTCCAACCCTGGAAGCGGTGACGTCTCGAAGTTCGACGGCCCCGTATCGATGCCGCCCGGCACCGACAAGTCGTTGGGTCCAGGCAGCGGCGACGTGTCCGCATCGCCCGGTGCCGAGAGGTCGAAGGGCCCCGGCAAGGCGTTGGTCGGTTGTTTGGCCGAGGGGACGGCCGGTTGGCTTGCCGCGCCGTTGTCGTCGAACGACGGTTGTCGCACGGCGACGTTCTCGCGGCGACGGCTGTCGTCGCTGCCATACTTGGCCAACTTGCCCGGCGTACCCTGCGTCGCCCGATACGGCGCCCAGCGCAACATCGTCGTCTGAGCACGTTGCGCCGAGCCGGGAATCAGTCGCGACTTGCTCGAAGCGGACTGCGGCGTCGCGCGTTGGGTCAGGGCACGTGTCGCCGTCGCGTGTTTCGGAGTGGCGAGCTTCGCCGGCGCGGTTGTCGAACCGTTTTCGAGAAGTGGTGCCGCAGGAGTCGGTCGCGCCGGAGCGGCATCGACTGCTACCGCAGGTAGAAGAATCAGCATGGCGAGTGCGGCTGCTGACGCGCCTCGCCCCCAGAGCCCTGCATAGCGCCGCCGGATGACGGCGTGGCCCGGGGCATCAGACGCCGTCGCCGCCGCTGTGCTCCATGCTGTAGTTAGGTGCTTCCTGCGTGATGGCGATGTCATGGGGGTGGCTCTCCCGCACACTGGCCGCGCTGACCTGGATGAATCGTGCCGTCGTGCGCAGCTCGTCAATGTTGCGAGCTCCGCAATATCCCATCCCGGCACGAAGTCCTCCGACGAGTTGATATACAAACGGGCCGAGCTGCCCCTTGTAGGGCACGCGTCCTTCGACCCCTTCGGGTACTAATTTGTCGGGTCGACCGTCGGCGCGACTTTGGCGATAACGTTCGGCCGACCCCTGCACCATGGCGCCCATCGAGCCCATCCCACGATAGGCCTTGAACGTGCGTCCCTGGTACAAAATCTGTTGGCCCGGGCTTTCGTCCAGGCCGGCAAACAATCCTCCGATCATCACCAGGTTGGCGCCGGCTGCTATCGCCTTAGTGATATCGCCGGAGTAGCGGATGCCACCGTCGGCGATCACGGGCGTATTGCTGTCGGCGGCGGCACGGACCGCGGCCACGATGGCCGAGACCTGCGGCACGCCCACGCCTGAAATCACGCGTGTCGTGCAGATCGAACCTGGTCCGATCCCAACCTTGACGGCGTCGGCGCCGGCGTCGATCAGGTCGCGGCAGCCTTCCTCGGTGGCCACGTTACCGGCGACGACGTCGATGTCGTATTTTTGCTTGATTTGGCGAACACTCTCGATCACGTTCGTCGAGTGCCCGTGGGCGCTGTCGACCACCACGACGTCGACATCCTTGCCGATCAGGCTCTCGATGCGTTCGAAGTCGAGCACCCCGACGGCCGCACCGACTCGCAACCTGCCTTGCGCATCTTTGCAGGCTTGCGGGTACCGGCGCATCTTGTCGATGTCTTTGATCGTGATCAGACCGGTCAGTCTGTAGTTGTCGTCAACCAGTAGAAGTTTCTCGACCTTATTTGCCATCAATATCTTTTCAGCTTCCTCAAGCGATACGGTCCCCGTGGCCGTCACGAGCCCATCGCGCGTCATCACGTCGCGGATGGCCAGATCGTTGGTTTCCAGGAAACGCAGGTCGCGGCGCGTGAGAATGCCAGCGAGCCGGCCGCCGTCCTCGGTGATCGGCACGCCCGAGACGTTATGCTGTGCCATCACTTCGCGGGCCTTGCCCACCGATTCGCCGGGGGGCAACGTCACTGGGTCAAGAATGATGCCGTTGGCGCTGCGCTTGACCTTGTCGACCTCTTCAGTCTGCTGCTCGATGGTCATGTTCCGGTGGATGACGCCGAGTCCCCCCTCCTGGGCCAGCGCGATCGCCATCTCGGCCGTGGTGACCGTGTCCATTGGGGCGCTGACGATGGGAATGTTCAGCGCGATCCGCCGCGTCAGCCGCGTACTCACCGATACGTCGGCGGGCAGGACGTCGCTCAAGCGGGGTTCGAGCAGCACGTCATCGAACGTAAACCCTTCGTATTTGACCTTTTCGCTCATTGCGGTGCGTCCTCTGCTAGCCACTCGACCCAGGGCAAATCCCGGCGCGGGGTAAACCCTGCATTTTCGCGCAGCCGGCAGGCGCTGTCAAAGGGGTCGTACGCCAGCTCTCTGAGTCGAGTTTCAAAGTGTTTATAATCCTGTCACGCCCACCGTACCGGGATTCGGCTCGCTTCGTCGCCCGTAACAGCCATGCCACTATCCAACCGCCTCCAACTCGTCAGCGGTGACATCACCGTGCTCGAGGTCGACGCCATTGTCACGGCCGCCAATGCGGCGCTTGCCGGGGGTGGTGGTGTCGACGGGGCGGTGCATCGCGCCGCGGGCCCTCAACTCTTGGCCGAGTGTCGCACGCTCGATGGCTGCCCCAGCGGCGAGGCCCGCATCACCGCCGGCTACGGGCTTGCGGCCCGCCACGTCATCCACGCCGTGGGCCCTATCTACGCCGGCGGCATACAAGGTGAAGCCGAAACCCTCGCCGGCGCGTACAGGTCTTCACTACAGTTGGCGGCCGAACACGCCGTGCGCACGATCGCCTTTCCCTGCATCTCGACCGGCGTCTATGGTTATCCACAACGCCAAGCCTGTCAGATCGCCATCGACACCGTCGTCGCATGGCTCGGCGGCAACGCCCTGCCGGAGGTCGTTACCTTCTGCTGTTTCGGCGAACCCGACACTGCGCTCTATCGCCAACGGCTGATCGAACTGGGAGTCGAGTGTGGTTGAAGCGAGCGGCACTGGTCACCCGGCCCACTCTCACTGCAAATCCGCTGGGATGCGTTCGCCGGTTTCGCCATCGCCGATCAGCACGTCATGGGCCTCGGCGCGGGCAAGGATTTCCGGCAGCGCGAGCTTCATCAAGCCGTGGATCGGCACGCGCATCACCGCGCCCGAGGGTGTGTGGCATTCGAGATCATAGCGCGGGCGACCACTGCGCGTGGGACGCTGTCGGGTGACCACCATGTAGGCGAGCATGTCGTACTGGACCGTCTGCTGCTCGGGCGAAAACGAGAATCCGACGCGACGAATGAAGTGGTTGTCAGTGACGATCACGCGATGGTCGCGGTTGATGTCGATCGCCAGGTAAACGACATAGGCGGCAAACATGATGAACGCAACACTGGCGGCACGAAACCAGCGGACCGGATTCAACCAGAGCACGACGGCGAAGGCGACCATCAGGGTGCAAAGCGGCAAACACATCCAGAGCCAGCCCACGCCCCGCGTGTAGACGGTCGTTTGCTCGACGTGGGAAACGTTGACGAGACCGAGCGCACTGAAACGCTGCGCGACCAACAGCGCAACGATCCCCAACAGGGCAGCGGCGATCGTCGCCCGGGCAACCCAGACCGATACACCACGGCCCTTTAATACCGATTTCATCGTCTGATCCCCGAGTTTAACCGACGGCGATGGCGCGCATCGTCGGCACGTCCAACCGCTGGAACGATATCTTGCTTCAGAGGGCATCGGCTGGCAAGAATCACGCCGGTCGAACGACGCTGGCCACACCACGCCTTGTGACCGGAGCGCCGAGGAGAAAAAACTGCGGGATTGGCGATCAGGCCTAGTTGTCCGAAACGCCGAATGCCAAGGCCCGCGATGACGGCAAGCCCGCGGCGGCACCGGCGGTGGTCACACCGAGGCGAACCCAGAGACAGGCCCGTCCGTCGTCATCTTCCTGCACTTCAAAGTGCCGGTCGCGAACGTGGCCGTCGAATGTCTTGCGCTGGCCCGACGTGGTCGACCGCGCCCTACAACGCAGGCGATCGCCGACACCGGGGAGCCGCGACGTCGGCCACTCGTCCAACATCGCCTGCCCGACCGTGTTGCCGCGGGTGTCGAGAAACTCGATCAGCACGCCCGCCACTTCCATGCGTTCATCCAGCGCTGCATCCATCGCGACTGAACCTCTCAACGTGTCGTAGGGATTCCGTACCGGCCCGCGTCCGTTTTCCTGCGCCGCCCAAGATAGTGAACCGTGCCGAGCGGTGCCAAGGGAAATCGTCCGAGGAGCAGGCTATGCAACCGCTGTGCCGAAGCCTTTTCCGGGTCGCTGTTCCCCGGAGCGGTTTTCCCCAGCCCGCCAGTTGTGGCTCGTAAATCGCGCGCGGCCGCAGTACGCTAAGTATCGACGCGCCATGCACGTAGTGCCGTTATGATACCGCGGCCCCGATACCACACCGCCTGCCCAACCCGTCGACTTGAAGATGGCTCGCACACCCCCCGAATCCGACCGAGACACGCTCGAGTTGCGGCTCGAAGCGGCCCGCGGTGGCGACGCCGAGGCCAAGGAACGGCTGTTCGCGTCGTGCCGCAGCTACCTGGCCGTCGTCGCCCGGGGTGAATTGGAAAGTTGGCTGCAGGCCAAGGCCGATTCGAGCGACCTGGTGCAACTGACGTTGCTCGAGGCCCACCGCGACTTCGATCGCTTCGACGGCCGCAGCGAGGGGGAGTGGTTCGCCTGGCTGCGGCGCATCCTCGCCCACAACGCCGCGGACGTGGCCCGCCGTTTCGGCAAGGCCGCCAAGCGCGACGTGCGCCGCGAGGTCCGCATCGCCAATCGCGCCGACAGTCGGTTCGACTCGCGGCGCGGTGTGCCGGAACCGGCGGCGGCCGACGCCACGCCGAGCCAGCAACTCATTCGTGCCGACGACCAGTTGCGGCTCGCCGAGGCGATCTGCCAGTTGCCGGAGGACTACCGCGAGGTGGTCCTGCTGCGCAACATTCAGCGGTTGCCGTTTGCCGAGGTCGCCGAGCGAATGGGTCGATCGCGCCCCGCGACACAGATGCTCTGGACCCGCGCGATCAAGAAACTTCAGGCCACGATGGACACGGACCCCGACGCGTGACCGATTCGACCGAGCCCACACCGCCACGTGACAAGACCTGCGACCGCGCCAGCGATCTTGCCGGCGAAGAACCGTCGTCGGCTGACTTCGAGTTGCTGGACCGTTTCGTCGAACGACTGCATCGCGGCGAAGCCGCCCGGCACCCTCAAGAAGCCGAGTCACGGCCTGACCTGAAGTCGCTGCTCGCCTGCATCGAAGCGCTCGATACGTTGGCACTGCCGCTGCCGTCGTCGCGCACCATCGGTGCAACCGACGCCACGCTGGACTTCGATAGCGCCGCGTTGGCCGAGGTGTCACTGCGGCGCGACGCCGACATCAACAGCGGCCCCGAATCGGCCCAGTTTGGTGACTACGACCTGCTGGAAGAAATCGGCCGCGGCGGCATGGGTGTCGTTTACAAGGCTCGGCAACGCTCGCTGGGGCGCGTCGTGGCACTAAAAATGATCCAGGCCGGCCGTTGGGCGTCGAGCGAACAGCGCCGCCGATTCGAAAGCGAGGCCCGCTCGGCGGCCGGGATTACCCACTCGGGCATCGTCAACGTCTTCGACGCCGGCGAAGTGCACGGCCAGGCGTACTACTGCATGGAGTACATCGACGGCGAAAGCCTCGCCGCCCGACTCGCACGCCGTCGCCTGAGCATCGAGCACGCCGTGGCCCTGGTCGTACAGGTCGCCCACGCCGTCGACGCTCTCCACACGGCGGGCATCGTGCACCGCGATCTCAAACCCTCGAACATCATGCTGGGCCGGGACGACGCACCGCTGCTCACCGACTTCGGCCTGGCCAAGGTGTTCGACCAGCAGTCCGAAACTGCCAGCAACATGATCGCCGGTACTCCGGCCTACATGTCGCCCGAACAAGCCTCGGGGCGTAGTGCCGACGTCGACGCCCGCAGCGACGTCTACAGCCTCGGCGCTCTGCTGTACGAATTGCTCACCGGCCGCCCACCGTTCGAAGGCGACAAGCCGCTCGACGTGCTTGTGCAAGTGATCGAGCGTGAGCCGCCCCGGCCCACCACACTCAACCGCCACGTCGCGCCGGACCTGGAACGCATCTGTTTGAAGTGCCTGGAAAAACTCCCGCGGCATCGCTATCAGTCGGCCAAGGAATTGGCCGACGACTTGTCGGCGTACTTGCGCGGCGAGCCGGTCGAGGCCGACGGCGTCAACTGGCGGCGGCGGCTCGTCCGCTGGGTGCGTCGCGACACGCCCTTGGCCGCGCGGCTGCTCGTGCTTTCAACGTTTTACGTCGTCGAACTGGTCAACTACCACGTCTTCGGCATCGTCGATGCCCATTGGCACTATCGTATCACGGCGCTGTTGGCAGTGTGGCTGCTGCTTTCGTTCATTTACGATGCACTGGCGCGCCGCGGCTACGCCGTGGGCGCGACTAGTGGCCTGTGGGCAATCACCGACGTGGCGATGGTCACGGCTGTGCTGTTCCAAGCGGACGGTGCGGCGAGCCCGCTCGTGGTCGCCTACCCGATGTTGATCGTCGGTGCCGGCCTCTGGTTCAAGGTGCGCTACGTCACGCTCGTGGCAGTGCTTTCGATCCTCGGCTATCTCGCCCTCGTGGCGGACTACTACTGGCGGCGTCCCGAACTCCGCGAGCACTTCGACCCGCACGGCGACCGGCACGTGTTCTTCCTGATCATGCTCGTCGTCGTGGCGGCGGTCGTGGCCTACCAGGTTCACCGCGTGCGGGCCCTGAGCCGTTATTACGAAAACCGCCGGCTCTGATCGGCGCCACCGTGGAGTGCCCCGACATGCACGTCGGTTACGTGAGTGACGAGTATTACGCCGCGTTGGCGGGCGTCAGGATTGAATTGCGCGGTGTCGAGTTGCGCGGTGACGACGGGTCGGTCACCCTCACCGAGTCACTTCCCAGCGGCGCAATCGAGGTCGACGTCGCGCCGGGCACCTACGACGTCACGCTCGTCAGATCCGGCTTCGGCACCAAGCGCCTGCGCGTTCGGCTCGAACACGATCGGCCCCACTCGTTTCGCCTGCTCTCGGACCGCCTGCTCGGCTACGCCTGGCCAAAGTGGTGCCGGGCGGGCAACGACGTCGAATTCCGCGTCCACGCCGTCGAGCCCTACAAGCTCGCGCTCATGCGCCATGGCTACGAGAGGCGGCTCGTGCGCAACGTCGGCTGGTACGACGACCACGGCCCCCGCGCCACCGCGCAGTCGATCCCCGACGGCGACGTCTCGGCCACTGGCGCCGATTGGCGAGCCGGTCACCGGGGCATCCACCTGCAGCGGATTGCGGCACCCGACGAAACGGGGCTCTATTACTTTCACGCCAAGACGACGAGTGGTGCGTACTGTTCGTTCCCGCTGGTGGTCGCGCCACAAGTGCCGACGGCTCCGATCGCCGTGCTCGCTTCAACCAACACCTGGACGGCATACAACCCCTTCGGCGGGCGCAGCAACTACATCATGGCTTCACGACTGCTGGAACGCCCGATCACCAGCGCCGTCGCCGACCTGCCCCGCTACCAGTCACGCGACTATGCCGAGTGGCAGTTCGACGATTACGACCCGCTGTCGTTCGATCGCCCCGAGCCGCACAACCAGGTCCGCGAATACGAACGCGCCACCGACCCGATCGAGGGCCGTTCGGAGTGTCACCTCGCGCCGGCCGAGTGGCGCGTGCTGGCCTGGCTCGAACGCGAAGGATTCGCCTACGATCTCTACGCCGAGGCCGATCTCGACGACGGTTCGCTCGACCTCGATGCCTACCGCGTGCTGCTGCTCAACACGCACCCGGAATACTGGTCGGCCGAGATGTACGAGCGTGCCAAGCGCTGGGTCTTCGAGCGCGGCGGCAAACTCGTCTACCTGGGCGGCAACGGCGTCAACTGCCGCGTCGAAATGCTCGACGAGCGCACGCTGCGGTTCCACAATCGCTGGACCGCCGGTTGCGAAAGCCGCTTCCACGCAGCGCTGGAGTCTGAAGCCAACCTGCTGGGTGTGGTCTACACCGACGCCGGTGCGATGACTTCGGCGCCGTACCGCGTCGATCGACCCGACCATTGGGCACTGCGTGGCACGGCCATCCGCGCGGGCGAACGTTTCGGCCGTCGCACCCTGCACGAGCGCTACGGCGACGGCGCCTCGGGCCACGAGACGGACAAGACGAGCCCCCACACCCCGTCGGGCGCCGAAGTGATCGCCACGGGCGCGAACCGCGACCAGGGCGGCGCCGAAATGGTCCACTTCTGCACACGCTCGGGCGGCGAAGTCTTCTCAGCCGGCTCGATCACGTTCGGCAGTGCCCTGCTCTGCGATGCCGTCTGCTCGCAAATCACCCACAACGTGCTGCGACAGTTTTTGGGGTGAGATGCGAGACGAAGTGGAGATGGACCACACATTGCCGCAACTGCTGAGCGTCGCCTTATCCCTCGACGGCGTTTGCTTACGCCATCGCTCCGTTGGGGTTTGTCCCAACTCACGGTTTTCATACGAAGCGTGGCGACAGCTACAGCATGCGGCCGCCATGGTTACCGTGGTTTTGGGTTGCCTGGACTAGCGGGGAACACGCCGGCGCCTATGCCCTGTCGGCACGGCGGAGGATCAGTATTGCCAGCCCACCGCTCACCAGCAGCAGCGTCGACGGTTCCGGAACGGGGGTGGCGTCGGGATTGATCAACACGGTCAGCGAGGAAGCGCTCCCCTGGTTGTTCGTCAGCAGGACGCTGCCTGGTCGGTAGCCGATCATCGCCGAGATGTCGAAGATGCCCGTGCTCTCGGCCGCCTCACTGATGCCAGCCGTGTCGCCGATCTTCAACAGGCCCGCGCCGGACGGCTCCATCATCCAGATCTCGCCGTTGGAATTGTCCTCGTTGACGAAGATCAGCCCGTGATCGTAGCTCAATCCCGCCAACACGGTGGCGTCGGTCCACTCGACGTTGTCTGCATCGCCGAATCGCTCCAATGATCCACCGACGTGGTTCTGGATTTTCGTGATTGAAAAACCAGAGGATGCCGCGTGAAAACCGCCCCCGGAAAAATCGAGCGTGAAATTAAATGTAAACAGGCCGGAATCCTGGTCGCCCAGTACCATCTGCTGCGGTTGGCTGGGGCTGGTGTCGACGTCTTCAAGCTTGGACGAAGACAGGGCGCCCGAGGCAGTGTCGTCAAACGTCCCGTCGCTCGACGTGCCGCTGCCGGGGAGCGCGTCGTTGAGATAGTAGTAACTGCCATACGCCAACCCGTTGCGTGCCAAAAAGTCGCCCGACGGATTGCCGGCCGCGTCTTTGCCTTTTTCACCGATGAAGAGTTTCATCCGCTGCGTGCCGCCGTCGGGCGAAAGCAGCAAGGCGACGTGGGCGGTCTCGCCGGTGTCGAGCAGCGCAGCATTTTCGTATGCGTCGAACGGAAGTCCGACCACGCCCCCGCCTGCCCCGCCAACGGCCCCGCTCAGTTGGTAAAAATCGTGTTGAGCCAGATCGAGTGCAAAGAGCCGGCCTCCCGAAGTTTCTTCACCGGTGATGTAGACGAATGGCACTTAGTTTTAGGTAAGCTCTTTCGCATCAACTTCCAAGCGTCGCTATCGCAGCAGCGCTTTCTTTTTGCTGCAGGACTGACGTCGTCAGAAGAAGCCTCTGTTGCTCAGATGGTTTT
>JAGQPT010000552.1 GCA_020426575.1 Planctomycetales bacterium | reverse complement strand
TCGGCCTTCAGCTCCTACTCCGGTTGCCGCCAGTATCGCGAGAATATCGCCGAGGCGCGGCGGCTTGCCGGCGCGGATGCCCCGCAGGTGGATAAGTTGCGGATGTTCTTCAATCACCCGCTATTCATTGACGTGCACCGGCAGCGCGTCGACGAAGCGCTGCAAACGTTGCCAGCGGAGCAGCGCGGTGCCGCGGGGCTCGTGTTCACGGCGCACAGCATTCCGCTGTCGATGGCCGGTGGCTGCGAATACGCAGCGCAGCTGCGCGAGTCGTGCCGGCTCGTCAGCGAAGCCGTCGGCGACGGCGCGAATGGATCACGTCGTTGGGACCTCGTGTTCCAGAGCCGCAGCGGTCCGCCACAGGTGCCCTGGCTCGAACCGGACGTCTGCGACCACCTCCGCGAAAACGCCGCGACGTTGAGCGAGACGGGCGTCGTCGTCGTGCCGGTCGGCTTCGTGTCCGATCACCTCGAGGTGCTCTACGACCTCGACGTCGAGGCGGCAAACGTCTGTCGCGACCTGCGCATTCCCTTCGCCCGATCGGCCACGCCTGGCGATCATCCGGACTTTGTCCGCATGATCGTCGATTTGGTCGACGAACGCATCACTGGCCGCAGCGAACGGGCGGCAATCGGCCTGCTGCCGGCGAGCCACGACGTGTGCCCTGAGAACTGTTGCCCCTTGGGCACCCCGATGGGGCGACCGCCGGCCGCGGATCAGCCACGCGAAGCCTGAGCCTCGACGGCGCGGGTCCGTTGGATTGCGCCGCCCGAAAGGTTCGCGACGTCGTTGAAACCGTGTTGTCTGAGGATGCGCGACGCCACGTGTCCGCGCAGCCCCACAGCACAGGAAACGACGGTCGGCCGTTTCGGATCCAACTCGCCAATACGTTCGCGCAATTGATCCAGCGGAATGTTCACGGACTCGGTTCCGGCCAAGGGCGCCTCGGACGACTCCATTGTCGTTCGGACATCGACAACCTGGCGGCCGCTCAGATCGGCGCCGGCCTCGACGAAAGACTCGATGCCACGGAGGTCGTTCGACGCGGCAAAGGCCGCCATGTGGACCGGGTCCTTTGCCGATCCGTACGGCGGTGCATACGCCAAGTCGAGCCCAGCCAAGTCGCTCACCGTCGCGCCGAAGTGCATCGCGGTGGCGATCACGTCGATGCGTTTGTCGACGCCGGCACCACCGACCGCCTGTGCCCCGAGCACGCGGCCCGTCTCAGGTTCGTAGACCAACTTGAGGGTCAGCGCCTCGGCGCCGGGGTAGTAACCGGCGTGGTGGCCCGCGATGATCGTGACCGCGCGGGCGGATTGTTTAAGACGACCGGCCAGCGACATGGTGAGACCCGTCATCGCCGCCGTGATCCCGAACACGCGTACCACACTCGTTCCCATCACGCTCGCCATCTTAGCGCTACGGCCCGTGGCGGCGTGTTCGCCGGCAAGTCTTCCCGAGCGATTGGCCGGACCGGCCAGGGCGATGCGTTGACGACCAGCGGTGGGGCCGTACGGATACTCCGCCACGTCCCCCACGGCATAGATGGACGGGTCGCTGGTCTGCATGAAGTCGTTGGTGGCAATCCCGCCGCTGCGACCGATTTCCAGCCCTGCCTCCACGGCGAGTTTCGTGTTGGGACGAACGCCGATGCCAAGAATGACCAGGTCTGCTGCAAGCGATGTGCCGTCGGCCAACTCGACTGACTCGGCGCGGCCGTTGGCCGACGTGACAATGCGCTCGATGCCGGTGCCCAGGTGCATCGCCACGCCGTGGCGGCGGAGTTCCTCGGCCAGCGGCTGCGCCATTTCGGCGTCGAGCAGCGGCAATACCTGCGGCTGCAGTTCGACAAGCGTGGTTTTGACGCCGCGGTGCACGAGTTGCTCGACCATTTCCAACCCGATAAACCCCGCCCCCACGACCACGGCCGATTCGGTCCCGTCGCGGTCAACTTGGGCCTTGATGGCATCAGTGTCGGGGATGTTTCGCAGCGTGAGCACGTTCGGCGCTGGTGCCCCATCGATCGGCGGCACAAACGGCGACGCGCCCGGTGAAAGGATCAGACGGTCGTAGGTCTGCGTGTATGTTTCGCCACTGTCGAGACGTTTGACCGTGACGAATCGTTGTTCGCGGTCGATCGCCAACACTTCCTGGCGAGTGCGCACGTCGAGGTGGAAGCGGTGCCGCAACATGTCGGCCGAGGCGACGAGGAGTTTGTTGCGGTCGGTGATTTCACCGCCGATGTAATAGGGCAATCCGCAATTGGCGAACGAGACGTACTCGTCCTTTTCAAAGAGAATGATCTCGGCCTTTTCGTTCATGCGGCGGGCGCGCGTGGCCGCCGATGCACCGCCTGCCACGCCGCCGACGATCACGATCGTCGGCGCGGCATCCAGGGGATCGTCGTCTTGGTGTTGGTTCATGATCGCACCCGCTCTTCCTTTAGCAACGTGTGGTGTGCCGCGGCGATCGTCGGTCGCCGACACGGGAACAATGTTACTTGCTGCAGGAAACCTGGTTCCAGGGCATGTGTGCCAGCAGCATCGCCATGCCACAGGTATCGGTGATACCTGCAAACGTCAGTCCGGCGCCGACAAATGCCGACAACAGTGCGAACCAAACGTTGACCGTCAGGGCGAGCACGGCGCCCAGCAGCACCAACAGGCCGGCCACGATGCGGACCTGGCGTTCGAGCGACATCGTCTGCCTGCCGCGTACCACGGGCAGGCCAGCCGCCTCCCACGCCTGCGTACCGCCTTCGACCGTGACGACGTTGTGACAGCCGGCTGCCTGGAGTCGCTCACAGGCCGACTGCGCGCGACTGCCCGACCGGCAGATAAGATACGCGGCGTCGCCAGCGTCGGCCTGCGGAAGGTCGTCGGCCGTCAATTTGTCGAGCGGCACGTTGCGGGCGGCCTGGGCGTGAACACTTTCAAATTCAGCCGGCGTGCGCACGTCGATGAGGCAAACTTCCTCGCCGGCCCGAATGCGTTCGGCAACGGCTGACGGTGATACGGACGC
>JAGQPT010000551.1 GCA_020426575.1 Planctomycetales bacterium | reverse complement strand
CGACGACGCAGTGGAATTCAACCGGAGTTTCGTTTGGGCGCTTCGAGAAGGTGCCCCTCGGCGGTGTTGTCGCTTGGGTTCTTTTTGCGGCCGGGCAGACGCGGTGGGGCCAACACCAGCGCCAGCACCACGGCACCTCCGAAGACGCAGTAGGCAACGGTGAACTGCCACGGCTCGGCCTCGATGAAGAGCAGTTCGTGCGCCCAACGGCCAACAAATGATCCGGCGTGGGGGGCCTCGCCGGCACTGCGGCGCAGATTCTGTTCGAGCGTGGTCAGTGGGCATGTGATGCCCAGCAACGATTCGGCGACCACCACAGCGATCATCAACAGGTGCACAAGGCGAAACCAGAAGTTCCGTGTCCAGTGCCAGCCGCGCAACCACCCGACGAGGATCGCCATGAGCGCCAGTACGACAAAGAGCACGTACGCCAGGTGCGTCACCACGACCGCGTCGGCCATCATGCGATAGAACATGGTTTACCCCGTGCAAAGTGCGCGCGAGCAGGGACGGCTAGTGCGGCACGGTGGCCGGTATGCCGTTGTCACGTCTTCCCAGTTTTAGCAGAAATGGCACGGCTCGCTGCGCCCAATCGGCCGGTTTCTCGTACGACGAGGCGGCTGTGCCGAAGCAGGTTTGCAGCATGTCAGTGTCGATGACGCCGGGGTTGAGCGGCACGGCCGCCAGCGGCGAGGGCAGTTCTTCGGCCAACGCCAAGGTGAGCCCCTCGACGGCGAATTTCGTGGCGCAGTACGGAGCGACGTCGGCCGACGTGCTGCGTCCCCAACCCGAGCTGAAGTTGACGATCACGCCGCGTCCCCGTGCGATCATTGCCGGCGCAAAGTGACGGATCACGTTGGCGACACCCAGGATATTCGTCTCGACGAGTCGCCGCATTTCGTCACCTTTCACCGCCCACAGCGGCGCGGGCTCGTTGATGACGGCGGCGCTGTTGACGAGCAGATCGACGGCCCCGGCGGAAAGCACGGAATCGGCCCAGACAGCAACGGCCTCGTCGTCGCGGACGTCGACGACACCCACTCGGCTGATCGAGCCCCAGCGGGCGGCCAATTCATCTGCCAGCGGCGCCGAGCGGACACTGCCTGCGATGGCGTGTCCCTGCCGGACGAACTCGTCGGCCATGGCGCGTCCCAATCCGCGACTGACGCCAGTGATGACGACACGCATATTGACTCCCTGGTTGGTATGAAATTGTGTCCGATCGCGTGACGGCTGATCAAATGCGGCCCTGGCGGACGGTGCAAACCACGAGGACCAACGGGTTAGGCAAACACTGCGGGCAATTCTCCCCACCCCCCGGCGTGAGACAAGTGTGGCAGGAGAAATCGCCCGGCTGCGGACTGTTGGTCGACAGTTGACTCGGCTAAACTGGCGAGTTCGCATGACCGGCCCGCCCACCGCCGTTGTGACGATCGAGACGTATTTTCGAGTATCGCGATGACGCACGCACCACCGATTGCCGATGCAGCCGTACGCGGTACCGCCGTGCTCAAGCCGCGGCGCGCGCGACCGTTTTTCGCCCGGCATCCCTGGGTGCTCGACTCGGCGATCGGCCGCGTCGACGCCGTCCAAGAGGACGGAGCGGCGCTGGACGGCGCGGTCATCGACGTGACCACGAGTCGGGGCGAGTTCGTCGGACGTGGCATTTACAACAGCCGCAGTCGGATTCGGATCCGCCTGTACACGTTCGACCCGGACGAAGCGCTCGACGAGCATTTTTGGCGCGGTCGCCTCGAGTCCGCCATTGACACGCGTCGCCTGTGTGGCTTGCCGGAAACCAGCGACGGGGCCGCCCGGCTAGTGTTCAGCGAAGCCGACGGGCTCAGCGGACTGATCGTCGACCGCTACGCGGACTACCTCGTCGTGCATCCGACGGCGCTGGCCTGTGCCTCGCGGCTTGACCTGTTGGTGGAGCACTTGACGGACCTGATGTCCCCCCGAGGCGTTGTGCTCCGCGTCGACTCCGCGCTGTCGCAACTCGAAGGGTGCGAACTCTCGGGCGACCTGTTGTGGGGCGAAGTGCCCGAGGGACCGCTGGTGATCCGCGAACACGGCATCGGCTACCAGGTTGACCTTACCGGTGGGCAAAAGACCGGGGCCTATCTCGACCAGCGCGACAACCGTCGTCAGTCGGCCCGCTACATGGCAGAACGGCGCGTGCTGGACATGTTCTGCTACACGGGTGGCTTTGCCCTGTCCGCATCGATGTTGGGATCGGCCGCCAGCGTGCTGGCCGTCGATTCGAGCCGCAAGGCGATCGAGACGGCCCGGGCCAACTCCCAGCTGAACGGCGTAGGGAACGTCGAGTTTGAGGTCGGTAGCGGCTTTGAAACGCTCGACCGATTGGTGGGAAGCGGCGAACGATTCGACGCCGTCGTGCTCGATCCACCCAAGTTTGCTTCGGGGCGTCGCAAGCTCGACGACGCGCTGCGAGCGTATCACCGCCTCAATCGACAAGCTGTCTCGCTGCTGCCGCCGGGCGGCGTGTTGGTGACTTGCAGTTGCTCGGGGAGCGTGACGCCGGACGATTTCCTGGCAATGCTCGCCGGCGTGTCGCAGCAGACGGGGCGCGACATCCAGGTGCTGGAGAGCCGCGGCGCCTCGCCGGATCATCCGGTTCGCGTGAGCTGCCTGGAGAACGAATACCTGAAGTGCTTCATCTGCCGCGTGCAATAGGCGGCGACGGTTAGCGAAAACGGCAGTTGACGATTGACCCGACAATTCATCCCTAGTCCGCATCGACGTCGTGCACGAAAGTTTGCCGAGACCATGCCACGATTCCGCCTTGTATATGCCACCGTGTTGAGCTGCATGTTTTGGTTTGCCACGAGCCGTCCGGCGGCGGCAGCCGACGAGTCCGGCGCGGAACTTGCCGAGTCGTCGTCCCGCGGACTCGAACCGTTCAGCATGTCGAACATTTCCAACGCGTCGGGGTATGCGACGGCAATCGTCGGACTGGCCATCGTTTTCTTCGCGCTGATCGTCGTGACGCTGTTCATCATGGTGCTACCGCGGATCCTGGCCAGCATCGCCACGATCTTGCCCGAGGAAGTCGCGTCGCATGACATTGCGGGGGTCGCGGCGGCCAAAGACGATCCGGGGCTGATCGCGGCGATCGGCTTTGTGATGCACGCGCGCCGTCGCGGTGGCCCGGACGGCTGACGCCGCCGCCGGCGCCAGCGTGCGTTGAATGTGGTCCTCACTGTGGTTTTGCCCGATTGCTTCCCAGGAAAGGCGTTCGATGGAGATTCTCGACAAGTTTCTCGACACCACTGGCTTGGTGAATCTCGAGTACACCAACGCGCTGATGATCGTGATCGGCGCTGCCTTTATCGCCCTGGCCATCATCAAGCATTATGAACCGCTGCTGCTGTTGCCGATCGGCTTCGGTGTGATCGTGGGGAACATTCCCACGACCGAAGGCATGTCGCTGAGCGTTTATGACCCGAACAGCGTGCTCAGCTACATCTACTTCGGCGTCAGCCAGGGGGTATTTCCCCCGTTGATCTTCCTCGGCATCGGCGCAATGACTGACTTTTCCACGATGCTTTCGAACCCGAAGCTCATCCTGTTGGGGGCCGCCGCGCAATTGGGCGTGTTTATCACCTTCCTTGGCGCGCTGTATCTCGGTTTTACACCCGAACAATCCGGTGCAATCGGCATCATCGGCGGTGCCGACGGGCCCACGTCAATCTTCCTCTCGGCAAAACTTGCCCCGGAACTGCTCGGCGCGATCGCCATCGCGGCCTACTCGTACATGGCGCTGGTGCCGGTGATCCAGCCGCCAATCATGAAGCTGCTCACCACCCGCGAAGAACGCCTGATCCACATGAAACCGCCGCGGGTGGTTTCCCGCCGCGAGCGGATGATCTTTCCGGTCGCCGCCTTCTTGATCTGCACGCTGATCGCGCCTGGCGCGCTCGTGCTGCTGGGCATGTTGTTCTTCGGCAACTTGCTCAAGGAGAGCTGCGTCACCGAGCGGCTCGCCGCCACGGCCCGCACGGCCATGATCGACATCGTCACGATCCTGTTGGGCTTCTCGGTCGGCACCAGCACCCAGGCCGATCGCTTCCTGCAGGAGCAGTCGTTGATGATCTTCGGCCTCGGGGCGCTTTCGTTTGCGATTGCTACGGCGGGCGGTGTGTTGTTTGCCAAGTTCATGAATCTGTTCCTCACCGAAAAGATCAACCCGCTCATCGGTGCCGCGGGAGTATCGGCCGTGCCAGACTCGGCGCGGGTGGTGCAGATAGTCGGGCATCAGGAAGACCCGCATAACTTTCTGCTTATGCACGCCATGGCGCCCAACGTGGCGGGCGTGATCGGTTCGGCGGTCGCGGCCGGTGTACTTTGGGCCGTGCTCACGTCGCCCGCTGTTCCCAGTTGACGTTGTCCGCCCGCAAGGGTTCATCCAGCACAATCATCGCTTCACTCTGCCCCATAAGGAACACGACGTGTCGAAGAAGAAAGTCAACTTCATGTGCACGGCGTTTCGCGACGGCTTCCAGTCGGTCTACGGCGCCCGTGTGCTCACCGCCGATTTCCTGCCCGCGCTCCAGGCGGCCTGCGACGCCGGCATGGACTATTTCGAGGCCGGCGGCGGTGCCCGCTATCAGTCGCTCTACTTCTACTGCAACGAAGACGCCTTCGACATGATGGACGCCTTCCGCGCCACGACGGGACCCGACGCCAACCTGCAGACGTTGGCTCGCGGCACAAACGTCGTCGGCCTCGAGTCGCAGTCGAGCGACATCATTCGCCTGCACGCGCAAATGTTCAAGAAGCACGGCATCACGACGATCCGCAACTTCGACGCGCTGAACGACGTCAACAACCTGATCTACAGCGGCCGCTGCATCACCGAAGCCGGGCTTAAGCACCAGGTCTGCGTGACGTTGATGGAACTGCCGCCCGGCTGCAGCGGCGCGCACGACGCCGACTTCTACGAGCGCGTGCTCCGCGACATCCTCGACGCCGACGTCCCCTACGATTCGGTCTGCTTCAAGGACGCCTCGGGTACGGCCGTGCCGTCGAAGGTCCATGAAACGATCCTGCGCGCCCGCAAGATGTTGCCCGAGGGGACTTGGATCCACTTCCACACGCACGAGACGGCCGGCATCGGCGTGAGCGCCAACAAGGCGGCCCTGGACGCAGGCGCCGACGCCATCGATCTCTCGATGGCGCCGTGCTCGGGCGGCACCTGCCAGCCCGACATCCTGGTGATGTGGCACGCCCTGCGCGGCACGGAGTATGACCTCTGCATCGACGTCGACAAGGTGCGCGAGGCCGAGGAGGTCTTCAAGGAGTGCATGAAAGACTACTTCCTGCCGCCCGAGGCCACGGCGGTCGAGCCGATGATCCCCTGGAGCCCGATGCCGGGCGGTGCGCTCACGGCCAACACGCAGATGCTCCGCGACAACGGCATCATGGACAAGTATCCCGACATCATCAAAGCGATGAGCGACGTGGTGCGCAAGGGGGGCTACGGCACGAGCGTGACGCCCGTCTCGCAGTTCTACTTTCAGCAGGCCTTTAACAACGTGATGTTCGGCCCCTGGGAGAAGATCGCCGACAGCTACGGCAAGATGGTGCTGGGCTACTTCGGCAAGACACCCGTGCCGGCCGACCCCGAGGTCGTAAGGATCGCCTCGGAGCAGCTCGGCATGGAGCCGACGACGCGGCCGCCGCTGGAGATCAACGACGCCGATCCCAACAAGGGCGTCGCCGCCGCCACCACGGTGCTCGAAGCCGAGGGATTGCCGGTCACGGACGAAAACGTCTTCATCGTTTCGACCTGCAAAGAAAAGGGGGTCGCGTTCCTCAAGGGCGAGGCGAAGCTGGGCGTCCGCAAGAACGAGCCCGTCGCGGCCGAAACGCCGGCTGCCGCGTCAGCGCCGGTCTCCGACGAGATGACGCTCACGGTCAACGGCCGCGACTATGCGATGCGGGTCAACGGCGACCAGGTGACGGTCAACGGCACGGTGTATCACGTGGGCGTCAAGGACGGCACATCGAGCGGCACGGCTGCAGTGGCAGCCACGGCGACTGCGGCCGGACCGCTCACCGAAGTGAAGGCGAAGATGCCGGGCCTGGTGCTGCGGATCGGCGCGAAAGAGGGCACGCCGGTCAAGTCGGGCGACGCCGTGATGGTGCTCGAAGCAATGAAGATGGAAGTGCCGGTGCCGGCCCCGGTCGACGGCGTGGTCCGCTCGATCCTGGTCAGCCCCGGCGACCACGTCGCCGGCGGCCAAAACCTCGCCGAGATCGGGTAAGTGACTTGGCAAACCCGTTCAGGCGGTTTGCCAGGGGGCGCGGTAGCGGAGGCCGAGGTTAATGATCCGCTGAAGTAGCGCTTCGTAGGAAATGCCGGCCTGCTCGGCGCTCTCGGCGAAGTCTTCGCCGTAGGCAAGATTCGGATTCGGGTTGGCCTCGAGCAGGTAGACCTGCCCGTCGGCCGCCAGGCGGAAGTCCATCCGGCCGTAGCCGCTCATTTCCAGGATGCGGTAGATCCGTTTGCAGAGTTTCGCCAGTTGCGCGTCGAGACCCTCGGGCAGGTGCTTGGCCACACCGGTCGAGATGCCGTGCTTCTTTTGATACTCGAGGTCCCACTTCACCTTGGCCGTAGCGATGTGGGCGACGTGTTCGGGCATCTTACGGAACGACATCTCCCAGACCGGCAGCGTCTGGAGCCGTTGGTTGCCCATCACACCGACGTAGAGCTCGCGGCCCTCAATATACTCTTCGACCAGCGCGTCGGTCTTGACTTGTTCGTGGACAAAGGCAACGCGATCGCGGAGCTTGTCGTTGTTCGTCACCACCGACGCCTGCGAAATCCCCAGCGAGGCCTCCTCGGTCGTCGACTTCACCAACAGGGGGAACTTGAGGCGAGCGACCGGCTTGACGGCGCGGCGGCGCTGATAGACCACGAAGTCGGGCACCGACACCCGGTGGTAGGAAAGTATCTTCTTGCAGAGCGCCTTGTCGTGCGCGAGCATCAAACCGCGCGGGTTGCAGCCGGTGTACGGTTCGCACATCAGCTCGAGATAGCTGGCGACGTGCTGGTCGTAGACGGCCACGCCGTGGAACTCTTCGAGCAGGTTGAAGGTGATGTGGGGCTTCCAACGAAGTATTTCCCGGCGGATCACGCCGAGGTCGCTGAAAACGCCCAGAGGCCGCACGTCGTGTCCGGCATTGCTGAGGCCGGCGACGACGTCGTATTCCGTCTTCCAGGGGGCGATTTCTTCGTCGGAGAGGCCGGCGATGGTGTCCGGAGGCACCAGGTCCTCATGCATCAGCACCAATACTCGAAGCCGCTTCATAGCGCCACCCTGCGGTGTCCGCTGTGGACGAAGTTCATCGTCTGCACGGTGAGGAAGATCGTGGCGTCGCGAATGCCCCGGCTTTCCGGCCGATTGGTGCGAAGCTGTAGCTGCCGACAACGGGCGATTGTCTCGCGGAGCACCTGGTCGACGGTGTAGGAGTGTTCGCCGGTCCACTCGGCGACGCTGCTGCGGAGTTGAGGGCCAATGCGGCGGAGAAACGCCGCGGCCGTCTCACGCTTGGCGTCGCGCGGCAGATCGGAGAACAGCCGCCGCAGGTCTCGATCGTACACGGCCGGCACATCCACGCCGTAGTGTTCCTTCTTGGCCGTGTAATGTTCGCGAAGCGTTTTGGTAAGCCGGTGCAGGGGGTCGACCTCGCGGCGCGAACGCACGGGAGGCGCCGTGCCGGCCAACTCGGTCATGAGTTCGTCAACATAGGCGATCTTTTTCATCGCCGGCCAGCCTTTGTAACGCCGGCGCCAGGCCGAGTTCGGGTTGAGCCACACGGCGAACGTTTCGGCGAAGTCTTCCGACGGATGGCTCTGGGCGTACCACGATTCGAGGTGCAACACGAAGCTGCGGCTGTACGGTTTGGGGCGATAGAACTCGGGATAGGGTTTCGACGCCTTGCCGAACAACTGTTGCCACTTGCGGCGGCGGCCGAGTCGGTATGCCGTTTCGACGGCGTGCCCCGCCTCGTGGCGGAGGATTCTCATGCACCAGTCGTGCGAGCCCCCTTCGACCTCGTACATCTGACGCTGTTCCAGCTTTGCCAACCGCGGGTGCGCCAAATAGAACGGTATGGCAATGCCTGGTATGCCGTCAGGCGAGAACCACTCTTCGGAAATCCAGCAGTGCGGCCGCAGACGGACGTTGTGCCGGGCGAGTTCTTCGTACAGGCGGTCGACGCGGGGTTCGACCTGAGTGCCCTCGATGACGACGCCGAGGTCGCACATCCGCACGTCGAGCAGGGCTTCGTCGCGGAGCTTGGTCCAGTCGCCCGGCGCAGCGCTGCGCCGGTGAGATCGAGCGCGCTGTTTGGCGGATTTCGTCGCGGCGGATGGTGCCGTCCGTTTCGTCGCCTTGCTGGCCAATGGACTGTTATGGAGCGTGCATGTGTGTTGATCGTGTGGGACGACAGACGTCGAGCGCGCCACCGCCGACGCTTAAACCATAGTTTGTCGGCTGGCACTGCGCCTGAAAAGGCGCATTTTGAGGCTCGATCGGGGGAAACAGGCCCCCGACCGATCCGTGTGGACGGCGTGGAAGCATCGGGGACGCCGGATGCGGACACTCGATGTAGGTGACTGCCACGCGATCGATGTATTCGTGAACGTCATCACGAGCGGCGGGCCGCCGACCGCCGAGGCAGCGTCGCAATCGTCACGTTCGGTCAATGCGGACCCTGGCGAGGGCTACTCAGCCGACACGTAGCAGATGAGCGAGTGGGCTTCCATGGTAAGTTTGCCGATCCGAGGCGGTGCCGGTCCATTGAGGTCGGGATAGACGTCCTTCGGTGAATCGGCAGCGGTGTCGACGAACAACCGCCATTGCCGCTCGTGCATGGGAATCGGAAGCACCATGTCCCGTGCCTGGTTGCCGCTGTGCAGGACAATGGCAATGTCGCGCGGCACGTCCGAAAGACCCTGGAACGACGGTTCCGGTCGTTGGCTGCGCCGCCCCAGAATGCAGGCCAGGCTGCCGTCTTCCTTGTCCCAGTTGATCGGTTGGCCGAAGGCGTCGTACCAGGCGACGTCGGGGAGTCGGTCGGGGTGCGTCGTGTGGCCGGTGAGGAACGTCGTCGGGCGGACGGTCGGTTGTTTGAGGCGGAAGTTGATCAACGTCCGGACGAAGCGGATCAGGTCGGTGTAGCGTTCCGTGAGCCGCCAGTCGAACCAGGAAATGTCCGTGTCCTGGCAATAGGCGTTGTTGTTGCCGCGCTGCGTACGGCGGCATTCGTCCCCCGACACGAGCATCGGCACACCGGCGCTGAGCAACAACGTGGCCAGCATGTTCTTGATCTGCCGGGAGCGAACGCGATTGACCCCGCGCCGCCGCGTGGGTCCTTCGATGCCGTAATTGTGGCTGTAATTGTTGTTCTCGCCGTCCGCGTTGTTCTCGCCGTTGGCCTCGTTGTGTTTGTGGCTGTAGCTCACGAGGTCGTTGATCGTGAAACCGTCGTGCGACGTGATGAAGTTGATGCTGTGGTAGGGATTGCGGCCGCTGTGTTGGTACAGGTCGCTGGACCCCGACAGCCGCGTGGCCATCCCTCCGCTGTGATGCGGATCGCCGCGCCAAAAGCGACGCACGTCGTCGCGGTAGCGGCCGTTCCACTCGGCCCAACGGCGATTGGCGAACGAGCCAACTTGATAGGCACCGGCGGCGTCCCAGGCCTCGGCGATGATCTTCGTATCAGCCAACAGCGGGTCTTCGGCGATCAACTCGACGATCGGCGGGTTGGGCAGTATGTTTCCCGAGCCGTCGCGGCTGAGGATCGAGGCCAGGTCGAAGCGGAAACCGTCGACGTGGTAGTTAAGCACCCAGTGCCGCAAGCAGTTGAAAATCATCTCCCGCACGACCGGATGATTGCCATTGATCGTGTTGCCGCAGCCCGAGTAATTGCGGTAATAGGCACCACCCTGCTCGAGCATGTAGTAGATACGGTTTTCCAGCCCCTTGTAGCAGAAGGTGGGGCCGTGCTCGTTGCCTTCGGACGTGTGATTGAAGACGACGTCGAGGATCACCTCGATGCCCGCGGCATGGAAAGCGCGGACCATCTCCTTGAACTCGTTCACCTGCGCCCCCGGCTCGCGGCCGCTGGCGTAGCCCCGGTGCGGCGAGAAAAAGCACATGGGGTCGTAGCCCCAGTAGTTGCGATGCGACGGCGGATGGCCGTCGGCACCCTTGATCGGGTACTCGCAGACCGGCATCAGTTCGACGGCCGTCACGCCCAAGTTCTGCAGGTAGGGGATCTTTTCGATCAGGCCCAAATAGGTGCCGGGGTGTTCGACTCGGCTGGAGCGCGAGCGGGTGAAGCCGCGCACGTGCATCTCGTAAATCACACTCTCGGCGAGCTCACGCTTGAGGTGACGATCCCCTTGCCAGTCAAAGGTGTCCTCGATTACCACGCATTTGGGCGGACGCGAGATGCCGTCTTCGCAGGTCTGGAAGTCGCCGGTCAGCGCCTGGGCATACGGATCGATCAGTCGGGCCCGGCCGTCGAAGCGCTGGCCGTGATGGGGAATGAACGGTCCGTCGGCCTGGAAGTGGTACAACTGGCCGGCGTGCACGCCCGGCACGAACACACTCCAGATGTCGCCCCAGCGGTCCGTGTCGCGATCGAAGTGGATCACGTCAGTCGGTTCGCGGTCGCTGACCTTGTTGTACAGCAGCAGCCGCATCGCGGTGGCCGACCGGCTGAAGACGGAAAACTGCACGCCGCCGTCGCGGACCACCGCGCCATAGGTAACCTGATGTTTGAAATGAAGCGGTGGGTGTACCTGTTTCATCGACATTTGGGTCGGATCGGATGGGTGTGGGCGACTTGCCGCGGCGGCCATCAGCGGGAAAAGCTTCGCCGTCAAAGCAAAACAAACTTCATCCTGGTGCGACGGCGGGGGCGAGCCAGGGGGGACTTTGCAGCATATCGTGTCAAATTTGCCTCGGCGCGCCGCGCGTTGCCACTTGAGCCCCAGTTGTGCGGCAACGAAGTTTTCACTTGGGACGGCGGCTCAGGTTTCGTCGATGTCGAATGCGTCGTGGCACGTCTTACAGCTCTGTTCGACCCGGTCCTTGGCGGCGTCAGCGGCGGCACCGTCGTTGGCCAACGCGGCGTCGCGCAGGGCCACGGCGGCGCCGCGCATTTCGGCCGCCATCGTCTCCCAGGCGGCAAGTTGCTCGTCGTCGCTGGCCCAGTCGTCGCCGTCACAGACGATCGCCTGGCCCAGCACGGCGAGCACCGTGGCCGACGAGGCCACCGACTCGGGGCGGCGAATCTTTCCACTGCGAATGCTGCGACGCACTTGCGTATTCAGGTACGTGACCTGCTTCATCAACGACTGGATCGCGGCGGCCGGTTCGTCCCAACTGGGATCGTCCTGCTCACCGGCCCCCGACTTCAGGGCCGCCTCGACCTCGGCGAACGCCGCGCTAGCGTCCGCCTGGTTGTCACATTCGGCCAATTTCCGCGCGGCGTGCAGCAGGGCGGGGGCTGCGGATTTCAATGCGTTGTCCTGGTCGTGAAGTCCGACCGCCACAGCCAATGCCGCCAAGGTTGCCGCGTCTTTTTCGACACGCGCCGTGGCCGCGTCGTAAGACTTCTCCGTGGCGACCGACTCCTTGGTTTTGTCCGCCAGGTCCGTGATTTCGGCGATCAGCACGTCGGGCGCAGCGAATGACGAAACCGGCGGGGCGTCTTGGGCGCGGATCGTGGTAGACGTGAACACGACGGTGGCTGTGCCCAACAGGATCGCGTTGAAGTTATTCAAAATACGTGTCACGGTTCCGCTCCTCGTACTATGGTCAGGCGTTCACATTGGCAAAGGGCGGCCGGTCGGGGCGGCTACGGAGCACCCTTTTTGCGCAGACGCTCAATCACTGTCAAGCAGCAGGGTCGCGCTCGGCCAGGATAGCCTGTGGTCGTGCCCAGTCGAGCAAAAACCCAGGCGTCGGATGCATGTTCGGCTCGTTGACAAGCGCCAACCAGCGGTTTTACAATCCTACGCTGAACACCGGTGATGCGAGTAACTCAAATGACTAACATAACTTACAAACAGGCCGGTGTGGACCTGGGGAAGTACCAGGATTCGATGTCCAGGGTCGCGGCGCTGGTGGGCCGCACGTTCTCGCCGCGGGTGATCAATGCCGAGGGGGGCTTTGCCGGGCTGTTTCAGCTCGACTTTCCCGGCGGACTGTTTGCCCGCCGTTACCAGGAGCCCACGCTGGTCGCCTGTTCCGACGGAGTGGGCACGAAGTTGAAGGTTGCCGTGGCGGCCGGCCGGCACGACTCCGTGGGGATCGACCTGGTGGCGATGTGCGTCAACGACGCCGTTTGTGTTGGTGCCGAGCCATTGTTCTTCCTCGACTATCTGGCGATGCCCACGGACGATCCGCCGCTCACCGAGCAGATCGTCCGGGGAATCACCGACGGCTGCATCGAAAGTGATTGTG
>JAGQPT010000550.1 GCA_020426575.1 Planctomycetales bacterium | reverse complement strand
GGAACGACGTCTCCCGCCACCGCCCGGCCTCGGGTTGCCACACCCGGGTCATTTGTACCTCGTCGTTGCCAATGACAACGTCGAGGTATCCGTCGTCGTTGACATCGAGCAGTCGCACGCCGTTGTCGCCACCGTCGTCGGCGCGGATCGGCTGACCGACGAGCAAGTTCTTCGTCAGTCGCTCGTGGACCTCGGCAAACGTGAGAAACTCGACGCGGCTACCGTACTGCTCGTCAGCGTGATCGATCAGTTGGTTGACCTGCTCGGCACGAATCCAGCCGTGCGGGTGATACACCATCGTGAACGTACCCTGCTTGATCACACACGCATCCAGTGCCGCCTTCCAGTCGGTAACCGTCTCCGGGTTGTTCGGTCGATGCAGGTTCTGCGCCTCCCAGTCGCTGGGAACCATGCAAGGCAACTCCCAGCAGTAGCCGCCGATCACGTACGGATACGGGTAATTGTCGATCGTGTTGACGAACGAGGGAAACGGCAGGTACTTGCGAAAACGTGCCCGGCCTTCGTCGTCGTAGACGATGTCGCGCGGCAACTCGGGATCGTCGGCCGTGAAGACTTGGAACACCGACGAGTCGACACTCAGAAAGTTGCGCCGTTCGGTCCGCCTGTTGAATATCTCGGTGAGGAAGCGGGGGCTGAACGTGTTCAGCGAATCGCAGCACGGCATGCGAAATGCCACGGGGCGGCTGCCCGGTATCTCCGCCATCAGATCGACACACCCTTCATACGTCGCACGGGCCTTTGCCAGGTCGTGGTCCTTGAGCAGCGGACAGGGATGGTCGAGCGTGTGCACCTCTAGGCTGAGTCCCTCTGCGAGCCAGGTCTGCAAGTGCGGCTCAGCCGGATCGATCCGGTTGGTCATGATGCTCACCGGCGCGCGGCCGTCGCGGCGTTTGAGCCGATCGATCGTCGGTCGCAGATACTCCTCCCACTTCTCGTGGCCACGCATGTCGTCGATCGCCAACACGACGACGGCGTCGATTTCCGCACCGGCCGCGTCGCCGTCCGTCGCTTCTGCCCACTGGCGCGTCGTGAGGCGGGGAAAATCCAAGCCCACGCAATACGGATCGACCGAGTCGAGGTACGCAAGTCGATTGCCGTCTCCCGCCGTCACGCTGGGGGCCGCGATCGCCGCACAGGCGAGGGCCAGCGTCAGTGTCGACAAACGCAGTTTGGACAAGCGTGCCGCGGACGAAACGGTGGGCGAATAAGTCGCAATCAAGCGGCAGCGCGCGAACCCGTGCAGGGTGGTTGGCTTGGCCGCCGAATGGGCCTCTGCTCGCGGAG
Organism: Planctomycetales bacterium; assembly: GCA_020426575.1. Classification (GTDB taxonomy): domain Bacteria; phylum Planctomycetota; class Planctomycetia; order Pirellulales; family JAEUIK01; genus JAGQPT01. The sequence continues at coordinate 6,673 of JAGQPT010000550.1, read as the reverse complement.
AAGTCGTCGCAGGTGTTGGAGCGTGGCCGCAGGTCATTGGGCAGATTCCCGGCTATGGTTGGTATCTGGCTGGGGGTGGGAGGGACGACCGCAAGAAACCCATTCTAGCCGGTGATCGCGAACCTGACCCGCGCGTTCCCGTCACGCGAGCGGTCCGACCCGCGGACGGTGAACGCGGCGGCGTTTGGCTGGTTGCCTCGGCCCAGCAGGAAGCGTTCTGCTAGGTGTCCCGCCTTGGGCGCTCCCGATATCCGAACGGTTGCTGCCGCCAATTCCTCGGGGATTTTGCTCACCCGAAAGGGGTAGCTCGCAACCACACCCCCCCATAAGGGTTCCCTGCCGCACGAACTTGCTTATGATTAGGCGATCCGCTACGGTGTTGCGCAAACCGCGCAACGTCAGGAAGCACAACACTTGGCGCAGCTCAGTTCGCGTCGAGCTGCCCTACGGACATGGATTGGTACATTTGCCATTCCATAAAGCCTGGTAAGGGGGGATTCGCGAAGCAGACGAAGTGCCGGTCGGCAGCACAAAAGCGTCGCCGGCAGGACGGACGGTCGGGAACGGTTGGATTCGAGTTTGGCAAATGGAACATAGGCACCAGAGATTAGGCCCCGCCGAAGGAGACCTTCATGAGTATCAGTACGTTGATCGCCGACGACCACGAGGTCGTGCGGCGAGGATTTGCGTACCTCTTTTCAGGCAACGACATCCACATCATCGCCGAGGCCGCCACGGGTAAGGAAGCGCTGGACCACCTTTCCCGCATCCGTCCCGACGTGGTCATTCTCGACGTGCGGATGGTCGATTGCGACGGCCTGGCCGCGCTCGAGACGATACGCGATCGATATGCCGATCTGCCCGTGTTGATGATCTCGGGCAACGACAATCCGACCTACATCGCCCGGGCGTTTGCGCTGGGAGCGAACGGCTTCCTCAGCAAGCGAGCCCCCGGCGAACAAATTGTCGCGGCCGTACGCAAGGTGGCGGCCGGCGAAAAGGCCTGGGCGCCCGAGGACATGCGACGTCTCACCGGCGCACTTTCCACGCCCCGGCTCGATGCCGACGTCGAGGTCTCGCTGACCCGCCGCGAGGGCGAAGTGCTGCGGCAGCTCGCCTTCGGTCTCACGAATAAGGAAATCGCCCAGACGCTCGGCATCAGCTACGAAACCGTCAAGGAACACGTCCAGCACACGCTCCGCAAACTCGCCGTGACCGACCGCACCCAGGCCGCCGTGTGGGCCGTACGCAAGGGGCTCGTCTGAGCCGATGTCCGTAGCAGTTCGACGACCGGCTCCGGCCGGACGAACGCGGTGCTGCGACGCCGGGACTCCCTGAGTTCCGCCGGCCTGTTCGTCGGTCTAGAATCGGAGCTATGGCCGAGCCCCCGCAGCGCAACTCGAAGACGGACCGTGGCGAGCGGCCGTCCCACGTCGGACCGCTGTGGCGGCGCAGCGACCAGTTGGCCGCCGCAACGCTCACGCTGCTCGGGCTCGTGGGCATGGCCGCGTACTGGTTCGCTCAAGGTGGCGCCCAGGGACGACTGCTCGACGTCGATCACGCCCCGCGGCGCGACTACGCGTTTCAAGTCGACGTCAATTCGGCCGAATGGCCCGAACTGGCCCAACTACCGGGTGTCGGTATCACGCTTGCGCAGCGGATCGTCGAGCGCCGCGAAACCGTGGGGCCGTTTCTCAACCATGACGACCTGCTCGAGGTCCGCGGCATCGGCCCGCGCACGCTCGAAGGTATCCGCCCCTACCTGCTGCCGTTGGTCGACCCGAGCAACGTCGCCGTCCATGGCCAGGTGCAACGACCTGTGAAGACAGATCCGTGACGCTTACCACTTCTTGCCCTGTCTGCTATGTCGGTCACCGCAGCGATAGGTCAACCGCTTAACCTGTGGGGATACCGCGGATGGCAAGAAGCAAAGCCCAACTAGCGAGGAGGCTTAGCAAAAAAGCGCAAAGTCCCAGGAAGGCCCAGCCGATCTTCTGCCGGGAAGGAGCATTGCCAAGTAACGGTGCTGCAACACAGGCAAGCAAACTGAATAGCCAAAGCACGGGCAAAATCTGATGATCCGCAATGGAAGAACGCGGGCCGCTAAGCGCGAACGTACAGACCGGTACCGAAAGGAGGCCGACAACCAGTAGCAACCAGGCCCTTGCGCTCATGGTCCATACTCGTCCATCGTCGATGACGGCCAAAAATACGGTGGCGCCTTCGTTGTGTCGTCGATTGTGCGCAGCGAGCCCCTACGCGCCGGCGTTTATGGTAGTGTCGGCGCGTGGTGGCGGCAACACTGGCCGTCGCGTTCCAAGGCCTCTGGGCCGGTCACCTTCAGTGAGTCGGTTGTGACCCAACTTCAATCGATGCCACTACCGGTCCGACAAGCGGCTTGACCGCCCCGCCCCGGGTGCGTCATCCTGACAGGGTTATCGTGACCAGATCAGGAGCTCACTGCGTTGTTCGAACTCGCCAGCCCGTTCCAACCCGCCGGCGATCAGCCCGCCGCCATCGAAGCCCTCGTTGACGGATTGCGCAGCGGCAAGTCGCGGCAAGTGCTCATGGGCGTCACCGGTTCGGGCAAGACGTTCACGATGGCCAACGTCATCCAGCAGTTGCAACGGCCCACGCTCGTGCTCTCGCACAACAAGACGCTCGCCGCCCAACTCTACGGCGAGTTCCGCGAGTTCTTCCCCCGCAACGCTGTCCACTACTTCGTCAGCTACTACGACTATTACCAACCCGAGGCGTACATCCCGCAGCGCGATATTTACATCGAGAAAGACGCCTCGATCAACGAAGAGATCGACCGCCTGCGGCTGGCTACGACCAGTTCGCTCGTGAGCCGACGTGATACCGTCATCGTCGCCAGCGTGAGCTGCATCTACGGCCTCGGTTCGCCCGAAGACTATCGCTCGATGATGGTGGCGCTGCACGTGGGCGACGAAATCGACCGCGACAAGGTGCTCTCGCGGCTGATCGACATTCAGTACGACCGCAACGACGTCGAGTTCGCCCGGGGCAAGTTCCGCGTCCGGGGCGATTGCGTCGAGATCTGGCCGTCGTACGAGGAATTCGCCTACCGCATCGAATTCTGGGGCGACGAGGTCGAGCAACTCGCGTTCATCAACCCCACGTCCGGCGAGGTGATCGAATCGCAAAAGGAACTGTTCATCTATCCGGCCAAGCATTTCGTTTTGCCCGAGGAGCGTATCATCTCGGCCGTCGATTCGATCAAGGAGGAGCTCACCGAACGGCTCGACCAACTCCGCTCGGCCGGCAAGCTGCTCGAAGCCCAGCGACTCTCGGCCCGCACTCGTTTCGACATTGAAATGCTTGCCGAAGTCGGCTACTGCCCCGGTGTCGAGAACTACAGCCGACACCTCTCGGGGCGTCCGGCCGGCGCGTCGCCGTACACGCTGTTGGATTTCTTTCCCGACGACTTTCTCATGTTCATCGACGAGTCGCACGCTACGCTGCCGCAGGTCCGCGCGATGTTCGCCGGCGACCAGAGTCGCAAGGCCACGCTCGTCGAACACGGCTTTCGCTTGCCCAGCGCGCTGGACAACCGGCCGCTGCGGTTCGAGGAGGTCAACAAACGGATGGACCCGGTGATCTTCGTCTCCGCCACGCCGGGTGATTGGGAATTCGAACAAACCGGCGGCGAGGTCGTCGAACAGGTGGTGCGGCCGACCGGTCTGCTGGACCCGGAGATTGAAATCTCACCGGCTCGTGGCCAGGTACCGCATTTGCTCGAGCAGATACGCGAGCGGGCCGCCCTGGGCGAACGCGTCCTGGTGACCACGCTCACCAAACGAATGGCCGAGGACCTCGCCCAGTTCCTCACCGAGCGTGAAGTCAACTGCAAGTGGCTGCACAGCGAACTTGACGCCTTTGAGCGGGTCGAACACCTCCGCGACCTGCGCGAGGGGCGGTTCGACTGTCTCGTCGGAGTGAACCTGTTGCGGGAAGGCCTCGACCTGCCCGAAGTGTCGCTCGTGGCAATCCTCGACGCCGACAAGGAAGGCTTTCTCCGCAGCGAGACGTCGCTGATGCAGACGATCGGCCGGGCCGCCCGCAACGTCAACGCCCGCGTGATTCTTTATGCGGACAAAGTGACCGACTCGATGCAACGGGCGATCGACGAGACCGAGCGTCGCCGCAAGTTGCAGGAGGAGTACAACCGCGAACACGGCATCACGCCCGAGTCGATCAAGAAGAGCGTGCGCAGCGGGATCGAGGAAGCGGCCGCCGCCCACGCCCGGGCCAACGCGGCCGCCGGTCGCGCCGACGAGGTGCAGTACATCACCGAGGAGTACATCAACGAGTTGGAGGCGGAAATGCTGGCCGCCGCCGACGCCCTCGAGTTTGAGCGCGCCGCGGCGCTGCGGGACCGCATCGAGAAGATGCAGGAATCGATCGGCCGCCCCGTCGCCGAAGTCGCTAAAGCCGAACGCCAAGACCGCCGCGGCCGCAAGAAAAAGAAGAGCGGCAACCGTGTCCCCCGCCCGAAACGGCAACCCTAGGCTCAGCAAAACGACGACCGTGTGGTAAACAAAGGGGTGCCACTGCTGGGCTAACCCTATCGTCTCGTCACGTTGGGGAAGAGCTTGCCGTTGATCAGTACCTGGCCCGTCCGCACGACTTCTTCGAGCGAGATATCGAGGCCGGCGGGCGCCTGTGCTTGCAGTTGAAAATCGTCGTCGGCGAGCGGCGCCAGGCTGATCTCGGTGAGCGCCACTTCGCCGACACCGGAGTGTCCGGGCGAACGCACGACGTGGGGCTTGCCGGGCTGGTCCTCCTCAACGACATCCGGGTTGACTGCCACAAAAGTACCGTTCTCGAACACGCGGACGTCTTTGCTGACGTATTCATAAGCTGGCGTCGTCACGTGGTGTTCGTAGCGCACCGGCAGCCAGGTGTCGCCGTGGCGCTCGACCTGCTGCGCGATGTAGCGGCAGGAGTCGATCCGCGGTGTGCCATCCGCCGGCCCCAAGGCCGTGTACTCGATGCGGTCGGCCAACCAGCCGTGCGACGGATCGAGCCGCACGCTCAAGCGGTACGCGGCGGTCTCCTTCGTCAGCGTCACCTTCCCTGACTTGTCCGTCGCGACCGTAGCGCCTTCAAGCAGGTCTGGGATGAAATCGTACTCCGGCCGGCCGCGATGAATATAACCAAACGGATACGCCAGTTCGCCAAGCTCGATTTGTGTCGCCCAATCGTCTGGCGTACACGGCGTCGTCCCACTGCACTGGAGGGCCGTCTTCGTTTTGGGGTCGACCATCACTCGGTACACGGCGGCCGGTGTCAACAACGACTCGGACGTCGGCGCACGTTGCAGATCGGCAGACCGGTGCGCTGGATGCTCAAGCGTCTGCACCGTCCGCCACATGCGTCGCCCGGGAAAGTCGATCTTCCAAGACCGTTCGGTAACCACGGCGCCCGCGTCGAGCTTTTCGGCGTCTCGCCCCCGGGAAGTCGATGAGAACGCTATGTGCTTGATACCGCTGAGATATTCGCGATAGGAATTGATCGCGTCTGCCGTGCCAGGCATCTCGTTTCCGCGAGCATACGAACGCACGAGCACAACTACGCAGCAAAACGTCGCGGCAACAAGTGACCGACGAAAACGCAAGAATTGCATAATCGGTAGACCCCGTCGCTGTTGAGTGAGATAGCCCAGCCGCTCGCGCGACAACGATCCGATAGCAGACGTTTCATTAGCAGAAAGCAAGACGCCAGGAAACGCGCGGCGGGATATAGCACACCCTGCCAAGCCACGTCAACGTGAATCGTCTTTGCCAGCAGTGGCGGCCTTCGGCGGCTTGTTCTTCCAAAAAACCACGCGTTCTCACTGCAACAGATAGCCAATCACAACGCCGATCAGCGCAACCAGCGGCAGCACAACCACCGGCAACGCGGCGCGAATCCTGGGATATCGCAGCACGACCTGCCACCTCCCTAAAAACCTACAGCCTAAACCCCTACAGCCTAAAACTAACCCCCTAACTCAACACGTCGTGCACCACGTTGCCGTGGATGTCCGTGAGCCGATAGTCGCGGCCCTGGAAGCGGTAGGTGAGACGCTTGTGGTCGATGCCCAGGGTATAGAGCAACGTGGCGTTGATGTCGTGGATGTGCACCGGGTTCTCGACCACGTTGTAGCTGAAATCGTCGGTCTCGCCGAAGGTGAGGCCTCCCTTGGCACCGCCACCGGCCATCCACATCGGGAAACAACGGGGATGATGGTCGCGGCCGTAATTCTCCTTCGTCAGCGTCCCCTGGCAATAAACCGTGCGGCCGAACTCGCCACCCCAGAGGATCAGCGTGTCGTCCAACATGCCGCGCTGTTTGAGATCGCGGATCAGGCCCGCCGAGGGTTGGTCGACGTCGTGGCACTGGTTGGTGATGTCGTTGGGCAGGTTGCCGTGCTGGTCCCAACCGCGGATGAAGATCTGCACGAACTGCACGTTGCGTTCGATCAGCCGACGCGCCAGCAGACAACTGGCGGCGAACGTGCCGGGCTGTGTGACCTCGTCGCCGTAGAGGTCCAACACGTGCTGCGGCTCGTCGGAGATGTCCACCAACTCGGGCACCGACGTCTGCATGCGGTAGGCCATCTCGTACTGGGACATGCGGGCGGTGATTTCGGGGTCGCCGGCGAGTT
>JAGQPT010000549.1 GCA_020426575.1 Planctomycetales bacterium | reverse complement strand
CTCCTACCACATGTTCACATCCATCTAGCCCACTGAGGTTGTCACAACTTCTTTCAGATACGGAGCTTCCGTATCTGCGTCGGTGCAGTTCACCGACGTCATTTCTGGCGACGCCCAGGCTGCTAAGGTCACGTCAACCTGTGCATCAAACGGCACCACCTATCCAACCCAGGAGTGACACACCTACGTCCAAATTTGGTCCTCGCCGCGCTGGCGACTCGTTGTGAGTCACTGCGCAAGGCCCTGGCGGATCTTCAGCCCCACGGCCGGGTCGGTCATTGCGGCGGTGGCGATGTGGACGGCGTTGGCGCCGACGTCGAGATACGCGCGGACGTCGTCGGCCGTGTTCGCACCGCCGACGCCGATCAGTTCGATGTCGACGCCGCGCTCGGCGACGATGCGGGCGAAGCCGCGCGTCTGCTGGAGGGAGGCCTTTAGCGTAGCGGCGCCACAGATGCCACGCCGGGCGCCGTCGAATAGCAGCCGGCCGTCGGGGCCCACGACCGTTGTGGCGATGCTGTTGGTCATCGCCATCGCGTCGACGTACTCGGCGACGGCGTCGTGCAGCGCCGTCTTCTCGTCGTCGGTCGGCACGTGACCGACCTTGATGATCAGCGGACGGTCGCCGATGGCGTCGCGAACCTGCTGGGCCACGCTGCGGGCCTGCTCGGGGTTCTGATAGATCTGTCCGTCACACGTGCTGACGTTGGGGCACGACAGGTTCGTCTCGACGCAGTCGGCGCCGCTCTCGACGGCCCAACGCGCGCACTGGGCGTAGTCGGCCGCCAGTTGGTCGAACGACCAGTCGGGCTGGACCGTGCCGACGACCGACACGCTGAGCAGTTTGCCACTGGGCAGTCGGTCGCGAGTTTGTTGGACGTCGCGGCGCCAGGTGTCCGGCGCCGACGAGGGCATGCCGAACGAGACGGCCCAGCTCGTGGGTCGATCGGGTGCCGTGTCCTCTATCGCGGGCAGATTCGCCTCACCGCCTACGAGGTCACCGCAGGCGACCGGCTGCAGGTTGGGCAGATCGTAGCATTCTCGCGCCCGCGAGCGGACCGTCTTGTATGTGAGCACGTCGAAGCCGAGCGAGGCGTAATAGAGCACCCAGGCACCGTTGAGCAGCGGCCCGGCCGGCACACCGAGCGGCGAAGCGACGGGCAGTCCGCAGAACGCCCAGTCTCCTGGTACCGCCGGCACATCGACATCCACCGGCTCAGGCGGATGCTCGTAGTTCCAGCGATACGTGCGGTGGCGATCGTAGCGCGGCAAAGTTTTGGAATCGACGCTCACGGTGTGGGCCTCGGGGGGGCGAATCGGTCGGCCTCAATTGAGAGCTATATATTGTACGAGTTGCAACGAGGCCCGTCTTTGATGAGTCGGTCCGAGGTTTGGCCCTGTTTTCGCCCCGCCCGGTCGTTTACACGCCCTCGGCGAGGCGTCAAACTGGGGGGACTGGTGGGTCGCCGCGTCGGTCGGCCTGCTGTGGCAATTGCGGCTGCGACCGCCGGTGGCTGGCGCGCCCTGGTCAGAACAACATCACTCTGCGGAGAACACAAACCATGAAACATTTTGCCCTGCTGCTCTGTGTGGCGGTATTGGCGGTGGGCCAGACGGTCCTGGCGGGCGACGTGCCCGAGCCTGACGCCGACGGCTGGATCACGATCTTCGACGGCAAGACGCTCGACGGCTGGAAGGCCAACGAACATCCCGAAAGCTGGTCGGTCGAGGACGGCACGATCAAGGGCAAAGGCCCGAAATCGCACCTGTACTGGATGGGTGAAGAATTCACCGACCTGGAATTCCAGGCCGATGTCAAACTCGCCCATAATAGCAATTCGGGAATGTACTTCCGCGCGGCCTGGGGCGACAGTTGGCCCGAGGGTTACGAGGCCCAGGTGAACAACACCGCCGGCGACCCCGTGCGCACCGGTAGCCTTTATCACCTCGACAAGGTTTTCGACCAACTCGTCGAAGACGACACCTGGTGGAACCAGCACATCATCTGCAAGGGCAATCACATCATCATCAAGGTGAACGGCAAGACAGTGGTCGACTTTGTCGATGACACGGACGAGTACGGCTACAAGAAGGGCTTTGTCGCCTTGCAACAGCATGACCCGGGCAGCGAAGTGCATTACAAGAACCTCAAGG
>JAGQPT010000548.1 GCA_020426575.1 Planctomycetales bacterium | reverse complement strand
GCCCGCAAATTACAGTATTCTCCGACGACGCATCGCTACGAGATCATGGACTTCGGTTCGCTCGAACTCAATCAGATTCGTCAACCGGGCCGTTCTCAGACGTCCCTGCCCCCGACACAGCTGCCGCAATCGATGGCGCCCGCGGCGAACCCGCCACAATACGCCCCCCAAGCGCCGTATCCGGGAGCGGGATACTCGCAGCGGGGCTATCCACCTGCTGGCTATGCAGCGCCGCTCAGATAAGGCGCCGCTCACACAAGTCGCCGACGCTCTTGATCCAGTCGTTCGGCGAGAAAGCCGACGGCACGCTCGGCCATGTGGTTGTAGTAGCCGAACCCGTGGCCACCCGCCTCGGTTTCCGGGTCGGCCTCGAAAGGGATGCCCATCGAGCTCATCTTCATCTGCAACCGGTCCGAGCTCTCGAACCAACGGTGGTCGGTCGGGTCGCAGCAGAAGAAGATATGGCGCGGCCACCAGAGCGGACGCACGTACAAAATTGCCGTCTCCTGCCGGGCTGCTTCGGCGTCGTCGTACATCGCTTGCAGCGTTTCGTCCCCCTCGTCCCAGAGCCGCTGGAAATCGATGGCCGGCGAGATTGCGGCGACGACGGGAAATGTTTCGGGATGCTTCAACGCGATCCGCAACGCGCCTTGGCCGCCCATGCTCGTGCCGAACAGGCCGATCTTTGGCGGCGCAGCCGAATAACGCTCGCCGATCCACGGCAACACGCGCTCCAGCAGGTGCCGCTCGGCGGAACATTCGGCGTCGAACTCGGGACAGATGCGGTCGGTCCACCAACTACGTCGCGTCATCGGTGCCACGACGGGTAGCCCCAGCCGCTCGAACTCGGCTGTGAACGGCTCGCTCGAGACCAACCGGCCTTCATGGACACCGTGCAGGTAGATGAGCAGGTGGCCGTGCTCGTTCGGCTGTGACGGCTCGAACACGTCGACCAGGTGCCCGGCGACCTGTTCTTCGCGCCATTGTGTCAGGTATGTCGCGGTCATGCGTCTTCTCTAGCGGAGCCAGTTCCGTCGCCCGGAGCCCGGCCGGCGTGTGTGACGGTCGGTGCGATGGCAGCGGCCGAAAACGCGGCACGCAGGAACACGGCAAATAGGACCAATGTAGGAATCTCGCCGCACCCCGCCAAGAACGTGCTATCGCTGGCAGCGAGCGCTCCCTACAATGGGCCGACTCGCAGAGGCGGATCCGACCTGCGATAAAGTACATCGATTTCCTGGTAAATCCAGGGCCGATTCACGGCGACGCGGCGCAGTTAGCGACGGGATAGCTCGAATGAAGGTATTGCTCGACGAAAAGCAACTTGCCGACGGCGTCCGGCGCATGGCGGCAGACATGTCGGCCCACTACGGCGACGAGCCGGTCACGATCATCGGTGCGCTGCACGGCTGTATCGTGCTGTTGGCCGATTTGATAAGGCAATTGAAGATGCCGCTGCGCGTCGGCCTCGCCCGCGCCAACAGCTATCGTGGTGCGACCCGCTCGCCAGGAGCCGTGACGATCGATCTCGACATGCTGCCCGACATCCGGGGGCGCCACGTGTTGTTGTTGGACGACATCTTTGACACCGGCCACACAATGGTGGAACTCCTCAACCAGATCGGCGACTTGGGACCGAGTTCGGTGCGTTCGGCAGTGCTGTTACGCAAACAGGGTCGCCAACAGGTCGACATCCGCCCGGATTTCTTTGCCTTTGACATTCCCGACGCGTTCGTGGTCGGTTATGGCCTCGACTTCAATAATCTGTATCGCAACTTGCCGTACATCGCGGTGCTCGAGCCCCACGAGACGGCGGAGGTCTCGTCGGCTTGATGCCCCGCCGTGTGGTGATCGTCACGCGCCGGTTTTGGCCCCTCGTCGGTGGCGCCGAGAGGATGACCGCGCGACTCGCCGCCGCACTGGCCGCCCGGCTCGATCGGGTCACCATTCTCACGGCCCGTTGGGACCGCCACTGGCCCGAGGAAATCGAACACCACGGTGTGCGCGTCGTACGGCTGCGGCAATCACAGCTGCGCTGGTGGGGAACCTGGCAGTACATGCAGGCCATTTCGCGCTGGCTCACCCAGCAACGCGACGAGGTCGATCTGGTGTACGTCTCGATGCTCAAACACGACGCCTATGCGGCCATCGGCTTCGGCGACCGCCACGGCGTCCCCGTGGTGCTGCGCGCCGAAGGGGCCGGCATGACCGGCGACGTCTGCTGGCAGCTCGAAGCCAACTTCGGCTATACGATCAAACGCCGTTGTGTCGAGGCCGCGGCCGTCGTCGCCCCCAGCCCGGCAATTGAACGGGAACTTGTTGCCGCGGGTTATCGCCGCGATCGCATCCACTACATCCCCAACGCCGTGCCGCTGCCACCACCGTTGACTGACGACCAGCGTCGCCAGGCGCTGGCCGAGGCACGCACCGCCCTGGCCAGCGCGAATCCGTCGCTGGCCGTTCCCAACGATGCACCGCTGGCCGTGTTCACGGGACGAATCTGTGAGGAAAAAGGACTCAACGAACTCGTCGATGCCTGGAGTCGGGTCGTACAATCGCGACCCGATGCCCACCTCATGCTGGTCGGTGAAGGACCGCTGCGAGCGGAACTGGCGCTACGGTTGCAGTCCGAGGAACTGACGGAAAACGTCGTGTTGGCCGGCGCGTTCGACGACGTCGAAGACTTTCTCCGGGCGGCCGACCTGTTCGTCTTGCCGTCGTGGGAGGAAGGACTCTCGTTGGCGCTGCTCGAGGCGATGGCGGCGGAATTGCCCGTCGTCGTCAGCGACATCGCCGCCAACCGCGTCGTTGTCGACGACCAGCGGCACGGCTTGCTCGTGCCGGTGCGCGACGTCGAATCATTGGCCACGGCGATCCTGCGGATACTCAACGACCCGGCCGGCGCGGCGCAGTTTGGTGCGTCGGCGCGGCAGCGCGTGGCCGACGATTTTTCGCTTGATCGCTGTGTGGCGTCGCACCTCGACTTGTTCGCGCAGGTTTGTCCGTCGCGCGGGAGTGCACCAAGGCCATGAAGCGTCGTGTCCTGCAGATCATTCCTTCGCTGGACCGTTCAGGTGCGGAAAAGCAACTGGTGTTGCTGGCCACCGGTTTGCCCCGCGACGAGTTCGACGTGCACGTTGCGGCGCTGACGCGTGGTGGGCCGTGGGAGGAAGACCTGCGTCGGGCCGACGTGCCGGTCACGGTGATCGGCAAATCGTTGCGAGCCGATCCGCGCGCGCTGTGGCGGCTGACCACCCACGTTCGCCACCTGAAGCCCGACCTGGTGCAGACCTGGTTGTTTGCCGCCAATGCGTACGGGCGGGTCGCGGCCCGCTGGGCGGGTATCGGCAAGATCGTCGCCAGCGAACGCAGCGTCGATCCCTGGAAGAATGGGGCGGAGCTGGCGCTGGACCGCTGGCTCGCCCGTTCGACCGATCGGATCGTAGTCAACAGTAGCGGCGTGCGCGACTTTTACGTGGGCAAGGGGCTGCCAGCCGGTAAATTCACGATCATCCCCAATGGCATGCCGCCCGCGCCGACGACAGAAGGTACGCGCGCCGACGTCTGCCGCGAGTTCGGCCTGCCCAACGACGCGCGGTTGATCGTTTCGGTGGGACGACTCTGGCCGCAGAAGCGGATGAAGGACGTCATCTGGGCGGCCGACATCCTCAAGGTGGCCCGCGACGACTTCCACGTGCTCATTGTCGGTGACGGACCGCAACGGGCCCGGCTTGAACGGTTCGTTGCGCAGTGCGAAATCGCCGATCGCGTGCACCTGCTTGGCCACCGCGACGACGTGCCGTGGATCCTGTCCCATTGTGACGCGCTCTGGCTGGCCAGCGGCTACGAGGGCATGCCCAACGTGGTGATGGAAGCGATGGCCTGCGGTGTGCCGGTCGTGGCCACCGACATTCCCGGCTGCCGTGACCTGGTCGTTCCCCACCAGACCGGCTTTCTGGTCCGTGTCGGCGATTGTGCGGCGTTTGCCCGGCACACGATGCGCATTCTCGACGATCCGGCGCTGGCCCAACAACTCGGCGAGGCGGCACGGGCACGCGTCGCCGATGCGTTTTCGGTCGAGCGCATGATCTCGCGGTACGCCGAACTTTATCGGTCGCTGCTGGCTGGATAGACACGGCTGATTTGAGTGACGCGGCCACCAGAGTGACACAGCCTCCTGATTGACACGGCGAGTGGCGTGCGTGCCGCGCACGTCGTGGCACGAGTTTAGCCCTTCGGTGCGTCGCCGCTCTCGGATGCGGCGTTCTCGGGCTCCGCCGGCTTTTCGGTCATTGAGTACACCCGCACCTTGTTGTCGTGGTGAGCCACGAAGATCCGCAGACCGTCGGGGTGCAGGGCCATCGCACGGACCGTATTGGGCAGCTTGAGTTCGTGGAACGGTTCGGCGGCGTCTTCGCGGAAGAAATAGAGATAGCCGCCGGCGCCGCCACCGGCGGCGCCGATGACAAAACCGTCTGGGTGACAGGCCGCGCCCCACATCACGCCGTTGGGATTCCCTTTGGGCTTGAGCAGTTGCACCTGTTTCCCCTCGGCCGAGAGATCGAGCAACGAGATCGCCGCGTTGCCCACGCCGGCGAAAGCATTGGTCACGTTCGTCACACCGGCGCACGCCAGCCGGTCGCCGCCGGGGTTGATGGCGATGGCCCGCAGGCCGCCGATGTCGGCGCGAAAGCCGGCGTCGTATTTGTAGATCGTGCTGGCGTCGAGACGACGCAGCTCCTTGCCGTTGGCCGCGTCCCATTCGATCACGACCCCCTTGAGGTCACCCGAGAACAGTCGGCTACCGTCGGGATGAAAGATCAGGTTGTAGACGTGGCTTTCGTGGCCCGACAGTTCGGCGACGGCTTCGCCGGTGTCGGCCCGCCAGAGCTTGACGAGCTGATCGTTGCCACAACTGGCCACGGTCGCACCGTCGGGGCTGACGGTCACACCGCGGATCCAACCCACGTGCGCGGGTTCAACGGTCCAGGCCACCGTGGGGGCTTCGGCCGATTGGTCCGCCGGTGCATTGCCCCAGGCGACGAGGCGTTCGTCGCAGCCGCCCGTGAAAACGCGCCGCCCGTCGGGTGAACAACCGATACCGCGGACCCAACTCTCATGGGCCGCCATCACGGCCGCTTC
>JAGQPT010000547.1 GCA_020426575.1 Planctomycetales bacterium | reverse complement strand
TGCCGTTCGTGCCGTTGGTGATGCCAGTCAAACCGGTGTCAACGCCGATGAGGTTGTGGTGGCTGGTGGGGTCGAATCCGTACCCTTCTTCCGACATCAACACGTCGTCCGGTGTCCCGTTTCCGTGATGGTTGCCTGCAACCATAGATCCTTGAAGTAATATTTCCGCTCTAACATCTTGCCAAATTCCTGCACCTGCCGAGTTGAAAGATCTGATTGAACCGGCGACATTGTCGGTTATTGTGGCGTTGCTGAGCGAAATTGTCCCAACCGCGAGTGGCCAAATCGCCAATCCTCCGCCGGTAGAAAGAGCAATATTCGATGACATGGTAACGGCGTCAATGCGAACTGTCCCACTTCGCGATTGAATTGTCATACCGCCGCCGCGATCAGCCTGGTTCTCAATCATCGTGGAACGTGTGACATGAATACTCGGAGTCGGCTCACCCTCGGGGACATAGTTAGTGCTAATTGCCAATCCGCCGCCATTGAGGGCCGTATTCTCATAGATCATAAGGCCAGAAGCGAATATGCGGCCATTGTCGCGGGTGTTGAGACTCACTCCTCCGCCAATGCCCGAAACAGGCATCTGGTTTCCATGAACTGCCGAATCCAAAATAACGATATTGCCGTCGGCGTAAGAAAGTGCTCCGATCCCACCGCCGCCGCCTGTGGCATAGTTGTTTGCAAAGACGGACTCCTGGATGATTGATACCCGGCCCGCACTACTTGTTATATAGACGCCACCTCCCAGCGTGTTTCCTCGCGCATAATTACCGGTTACGACACAGCGATACATGAACAAGTGCTCAGCGGCAACCGCTCCGCCCGATGAATCGGACCTCCCCCCGGTCAGGGTTAGGTTCTTCAGTGCTACGGGTGTTTCGCCAGGATTGCCCGCAATATGAAACAGGCGACTTCCATCGCCGTTCAACGGCTCGTCAGGGGTCGGATCATTCCCAATCCCGTCGATGGTGAGCAACTCCGCGCCCGGGCCGTTGATCGTGAGGTCCTTGTCGATCACCAGTTCACCGAGCGTGAGTAGGATCGTGCCGGTGACCGAGAAGTCGATCGTTTCGCCGCTGGGGGCCAGGGCGATGGCGTCGCGCAGCGAAACATCACCGTCGGTGATGCTGCCGTCGGCTTCGTCGACCAGCGTGTTGACGGTGATTGTGAGCAGTTGGCGAGATTCGAGAGGTTCCGCCGCCAGGCGGCGGTAGCACGGCGAATTGCTTCGGCCGGAAAAA
The DNA here is from genome assembly GCA_020426575.1 of Planctomycetales bacterium. Lineage (GTDB taxonomy): Bacteria > Planctomycetota > Planctomycetia > Pirellulales > JAEUIK01 > JAGQPT01. Next base: position 10,582 of record JAGQPT010000547.1, on the reverse strand, counting down.
CGTCGGCGTGACATTGGGCTGCCCCCGGGGGATGTGTGGTTGGCTGTGTTGAAATCGGGTGGCCCAGACAACTTGCTTGTCTGGGTCGCATCGCGACAAGAGGCCGTGAGCGCCGCGTCGAATCAAGTCTCCAACGTCGCCACTGATTCAGACGTTCTCTCAGGGCCTCTTGTGCCGTTGGCACCCAGACAAACGAGTTGTCTGGGCCACCCGACCACTCCCATTACAACCCGGCCCGTGGCGCCGGGCAAGCGATTTACGCCGTCCCGTTTGAATTCTCCTCGCGCATTCGGGTATCCTGCGGGCGTGGGTTACCGGCTAGTTGCGAGGTCGCGCGTGTCCGCACCAACGTCAATCCGGCGAGATACATCGCAGCACGTCTCAATGCTGGCGCCGCGCTCGCGGCGCGAGTTTCTCCGCGCCGGCGGTCTGGCGCTCGGCGGGCTCACCGCCGCCGACGTGTTGGCTCACCGCGCCGCGGCGGGCACGACCGGCAGCGACAACGCGGTGATCCTCTTCTACCAATGGGGAGGACCGTCGCAGTTGGAGACCTACGACCTCAAGACGTCGGCCCCCAGCGAATACCGCAGCCTGTTTCGGCCGATTGCCACGAACGTGCCCGGCCTGGAGATCTGCGAACACTTTCCCCGCCAGGCGAAGATCGCCGACAAGTTCACTCTCATTCGCTCGCTGCACCACGAGATCAATATCCACAACGACGCGGCCATCGAGGTGCTCACCGGCAAGCGGCCCTCGAAGCTCGATCCCACGTCGTCGGCCAAGAGCGAACACCCCGACTTCGCGATGGTGGCCAATCGGGTGCTCGGGGCGCATCCTCGCGCAATGCCCCGACACGTGACGATTCCGTCGCAGTTCCACATGACGCGGCCCACCTATCTCGGTGCCCAATACACGCCGTTCGCCGCAGGCGATCCCGCCGCCGAAAAATACGCCCCGCCGCATCTGCAACTTACCGGGCGACTCGAATCGGAAGACCTGGCCCAGCGCCGCGAACTGGTGGCGCAGCTCGACCGCCTCAGGCGCGATCTCGATCTCGGCGAGGCGATGCGCGGTACCGACGAATTCCGCCGCCAGGCGTTCGAGATGCTGGCCAGCCCCCGAGTGGCCGACGCGTTTGACATTGCCCGGGAAGACGACGCGGTGCGAGACCGCTATGGCCGACACACCTGGGGCCAGGCGTGTCTGTTGGCCCGCCGACTCGTCGAAGCGGGGACCAGCGTCGTGACGATCTATTCGAACACGCCCAAGAGCGGGCCGGAGTACACGAACTGGGACGACCACGCCGACAACGCTGGGCAGCCGGGCCACTTCGCCGAGTACATGGCCCGACGTCTGCCCTTCATGGACGAAGCGTTAGCAACACTGATCGAAGACGTCTTTGAGCGCGGTCTGGATCGCCGCGTGATGATCGTCGTTGTGGGCGAATTCGGCCGCACGCCGCGGATCGCGTACCGCAGCGTGACCGGCTCGACCGGCCGCGATCATTGGCCACAGGCCTACTCGGCGCTAATCTCGGGCGGCGGTTTGCGGACGGGGCAAGTGATCGGCGCGACCAACGCCAAGAGCGAATATCCCACCGAGCGGCCGCTCACGCCGCAGGACCTGCTGGCGACGGTCTATCGGCATCTGGGCATCGACCCGCAGCGCTCGCTGGTCGACTTCAGCGGACGACCTGTGCCGATATTGGGCAGCGGTCAGGTGATCGACGAGTTGGTATGACGCGCCGACGCACCGTGCGGGGCCGTGTCACTTCATTGCCAGGACGAGCGGCACCGTCGCCGATTCGTCGTCGGTCAACGATGCCAGCCGACGTGCAAACTCGGTGTCGCGGCAGTACGGGCAGTTGTAGCCCTTGCAATTCGGATCGTCGCAGCTGCGCCACCAAGCGGTGGCCGTGCCGTAGAGCATTTCTTCATAGGCCGCCTTGCATTTTGGGCAGCCTTCGAGGTGCTCGTTGATTCGCTGACGCATCTCCGGCGTGACCTTGTCGCTCGTATACGCTGCGAAGTTGTCGCGTACCGCCGCGCAATCGATTCCGCCGGGTTCGCGGCTCGTCTTGACTCCTCGGTCGAAGATGACCCAGCCGCCGAGCAACACCAGCACGACCGCTCCGGTCGAGACGCCACGCGCCAGCGCGCGATTGAGACGGGCCGTACGGTTGTGCGCGATCATCCGACGCAGTTCGCCGTCGCGGCACGGTGCCCATTCGGTGGCGTCGTCGTCCGGCAGATCCAGGCCCGACGCCCGTTGGTGTTGGTCATTCATGATTGGCATTCCTCGAAAGCGGGCCGCCGTACTCGGCACAGGGTCGACCCAATTACATAATATCGTTTCTCATCGATGGGGGAGTATGTGAAACGGCTCACACTCCCCGCAGGTACCGGGTCAGGGGGGCACGCCGACCTCGGGGGCCGTGGTGTCGACACTGGCGGCCAGACCGGCCAGATCGCGGATGAACACGCGCCGGCGGGCGAGTTGCACGTAACCTTCGTTGACCAATTCTCCCAGGGCGACCGTGGTTGACTCGCGCGTGCTGCCGATCAGGCTGGCCAAGTCCTGGTGCGAGAGGGGGACGTCGAGTTGCACGCCGCCGGCCCATTCGTGCCCATACTGCTCGGCCAATTCCAGTAACAGGTGGACGAGCCGCTCCCGGTTGTTGCGGTAGAGCAGGTTGCGCAGCCGACGCTCGATCCGCCGCCGCCGCAGGCCGAACAGCCGCGTAAGTGCCACGGTCCAGATGGGTGTTTCCTCCATCAGCCGCCGCATCTCGTCGCGGGGGATTAGCACTATGGTGGCCGGCTCGACCACCTCGGCATATTCCTCGTGCGGCACGTCGTCCAATGCCGCCAGTTCGCCGAAAACCTCGCCCGGTTCGATGAAGGTGAGGATCGACTGTTTGCCGTCGGCCGTGAAGTTGCAGATCTTCACGCGTCCGGAGACGACGAGCAGGACAGCCTCGGCCGCATCGCCGGGTAGATAGACGAGGCTCTTGCGGGCAAAGTGCCGCATCCGCGCATGCGCCTCGATGCGGGCAAGTTGCTCCGGAGAAAGCTGCTCGAAGAGACGAAACTCTTTCAGGTGCCAGACTTTCTCGGGCATCTGATCGTGCTCACCAGAGGTTGCGGTGCCGCCATGTTCGCCCCGAAGATATCGGGCCCAACTGGGCGTGTCCAGTTCGCCGACGGTGGCGCGACCCGCATCGCGGCGATGGCCTTGCCGGTGCGGCAGTGCGGTGTGGTGACCGCGTTCGCAGCGAATTGGCCCGGCGTGACCAAGCAATGGGCGGTCGGAGCCGGGTTACTTCGTCCGCGTCCGTTCGGGGCGATGCGACTCTGCCACGTGGGGAATGCACGTCGACCCGTCGTGGCACGTCTGCTCTTCTTCGTAGTTGTGCGCAAACGTGACGATCGGCCACGGGTGGTCCATGCCGAAAAGGGGCATCCGCTTGAGCGACTCTTGGGCCGTCATGCCCCGGCGGCGGATGTCGTAGATCGAGAGCGCCTTGACCGTCCGCTCGCGACCGTGCTGACAATGGATCCAGATGGGATACGACGTCGGATCGTCGAGGATCTCTTCCATCTCGGCGACGGCCGGCCAATCCGTGTCCCAGGTGTTGTTGGGCGGGAACGGCAACTCGATCAGGCGCGCGCCGGCGTGCTTCACCGCCTGCCGCTGGCCGACGCTGCGGTCTCCCATCTCTCCCGGGCTGCAAAGATTTACCACCGTGCGGATATGATACTTGCGGATAAGTTCCTCGAACACGTCGTCGTCGACCCAGGCCGAGCGGTAAACCTTGCCGGGTTCATGGACGGCGAAGTGCCGATAGCGAACGTGGTGATAGCGCAGCACACCGGCGATGCCCGCCGTTGCCACTAGAAGCGCCAAAGCCACGCAAAACAAGCGTCGCTGGAGGCTCATGCGGTCGTTGGCCGTGTTTACTGCTGCTGGTGCCGATTGATCGTTCATCACTCGTCGCTGGTTTGTCGTCCGCGCTAGGGTCAGTGACCGTTTGAGGAAGTGCCGGCAGGTGTGTCTGGTGGCGTGCGGGGCAAGGACGTCGCCGCCAGGGCCGTTGAGATCTTCAGGGCCGTCGTGGTTTTCAGGGCCGCTGTGGTCAAGTGGGGGCGGGGCACAGGGCCCCTATCGCGCCCTCTATTCTTTTCGGCCCAGCGTGCTTCGATCAATGCGTGTATTTCCTGGGCACGCCAGGTCCAGGTGTGTCGCCGGGCCAGTTCGTCTCTTGTTGCCAGGTCCGGCCCCCCCCCGGCAAGCACGCGTGCTATCGCAGCCGTGAAGTCATCGGCGCCGGCGACAAGCTGGCAAGCATGGCTGAATTCGTCGAGTGCTGGCACATTGCTGGCAACCACACTGCAGCCGGCTGCCAGGTACTCGAAGAACTTCATCGGAAACATCGACTCAGTGTAAGGATTCACACGGGCCGGGATCGTGGCGACGTCGAAACCACGCAGGTAGTCGGGCAGGCGACCGTAGGAGCGCGGCCCCAGCAAGTGCACGTTCGGCGCATCAAGCACCTCGGGCAACGATTGCGGCTGACCCTCGCCCACCTGGCCGATCAACACCCAGTGCCAGTCCGGCCGGCGGCGTGCCACCTCGGCCACGAGCTCAAAGTCGACTTTGTAGTGGCTCACGGCCCCAATGAACCCGATGCGCGGCCGCGGGATCGCGCGCAAGTCTTCCGGCAGCGGGCCGTCGGCGCGCGCCGTGGAGAAGTGCTCATAATCGGCAACGTTCGGCAGGTACGACGTCGCTGCGGGGTTCAACGGTTCGAGTCGTCGCTGCAAGTTTCGACTCGTCGTCAGCACCAGGTCCGCATCGGCGGTGATTCGCCGCTCGCATGCCTCGATCACGTCGGTCGGTGCGCCGGGCACGGCGCCCAGGTCGTCGACGCAGTGATATACAACCAGTGAGGCATCGAGCCGACTGATGAGCGGTTCGACCAACGGGTTGTAGGTCCAGACAATGGGGCGGCGAAAACCAAGCTGCCGCGTCACGCGCTGAAGAGCTCCGGCCAACACCCGTTCATTCAGGCGGCGGGTGGCGACGCGGTTGTGCCACGGCAGCACCAGCGGCGAAAACACCCAGAGATTCGGTTCGACCTGCCGCGGCCTCGATAAACCACGCAACAGCCGCCGCCCAATCCGGGTCAGGTCACGGGTGTTCACCGTCGGGCGACGCAGTCCCAACGAATCGACGTACAGCACCCGCTGACCCGACTGCGCAAGCTGTCGCGCCACGTGCTGTTTGTTCGTCCAGAACGGGTGGTCCCAGTCGGCAGTCGAGAACAGGACCACGTCCCGCGGCAGATCCATCTGCGTCGCTCTCGGGAGAATCGGTTTTGGCAATTACTCGGTTTCGAGAATAAACGTCAAACGGCGTCAGCGCATCGTTACGCCATGCGCGCGAGGAAACGCAGTAAGCTTCCGCATTGCACCTGAGTCAAACGACGTGTCGCTCGTCCTTCCAGCAAACCACGCCGCGGGCCACACCATCGGCCTTGCTGGCAACGTCAGCGGTTGCCAGCGATTCGGCCTCGGGCCAGGCGGTCCGCAGTGTACCCGTCTCGTCGATTTCGACCAAGGCGACATCACGCCGCACCAGAAATGCCATCGCTTCGTCGAGCGCCGGCCACCAGATCCGCTCCGCCCGCCCGGCCATGTGCGCCAGCAGTGCAGCGTGCGCCGCCAACCGTTCGGCCTCGTCGTGCCAGCCGTACTGATAGCGTGTCGAGAACGGGTGGTCGAGATAGCCAAAAGTGGTGCCCGCCGCCATGTGGTGGTCGAAGCTGTCGGCATGGGGCGCGATCGTGTTGCCGTAGCGGTGATAGCAGTCGCCGTGCAGCATCGATTGGGCCGAGTGCGACACGATCGCCGGTTGGCAGAACGGCACGCGACCGGCGCGGCCGAGCACGTACTCGGGATCGTTGGCAATGATCCCGCCGACGAATCCCGCGTAGCCGGCATCGGCGAGTGCTTGCACCGCGTAGGGGGGATTCTGGTGGAACGGTGACACCGCAAAGCGGATCGACCGGCCCGTGCGCGCTTCCAGCCAGCGCCGCGATTGGGTCGCCTCGGCGAGCGCCGCCGCATGGCTGCCGCCCCAGTTCGGCATATGCCGCTGCGAGTGCGACACGACCGCACCACCGGCGGCCAACACGCGATCCATGGCCGCAAGGTCGCCGGCCGTCATCTCCAAGCCCGTGAGGATCGCCAGGGACAGCGGGCGACCGTGGTCTGCGTACAACTCGAGCAAGGGCAGGGCGGTGGCAACCGCTTCATCGCAGTCCAGCCGCATCGTCACCGCGGCGTCAAAGCCAGCCGGTATCTCGGCGAGGTACGGCAGCGACGTCAGTTCTTCGTGCCGATAGTCGCCCAGGAAACGCTCGATCAGTCGCCACTCCAGGCTGTCGACCGGTCCAACCGCGCGGTTGAACCAGAGCACCGCGTGATCGTCGCGATCGGCAATCGCCGCGTAGACGCCGAACGTGGCGTCGTCGGGACCGTCGAGCGTGGCCAGCACGTCGGCCCCCGAGGCGACGACGTCGGCCGCGATGCCCCAGACGGCATCTTGCGCCGGGATGCGACCGAAACCGAGGTTGTTCCACTCCAGTTCAAAGTCGAAACGGCAGAGCGGCCGCTCAGAATATGCAGCGACACCGGCCGGCCGATGCGACGTGTAGCGGACCGCGACTGGGGAAACGTTACAGGGCTCGCGCCGGTCGAGTCGTGCGTCGGCGTCGGCCGGCGTGATACGTGACGGCCCGCGCACCTGCAGCCCCAAACGGTCCGCCGCCGCGTCGCCCGGTCGACCAAACACCAAGGCCTTGCGGCCGGCCGACATGAAACGTGAAAGCGTGTCGAGTTGTGCGTCGTCGGGATGGATCAGCACCGCGGCCCGCGGCACTTCGCTCGGCGACGCCGGCGCAAACTCGGTGTAGTGGCAACGCCGCACCTGGGCCACCGTGAACGAGCGGCACAACGCGGCGTGCACCACTTCGGCCACCCAATGATCGCCCGGGTGATGGAGAACAACGATTCCCATGCGCGAAACTGCTACGTGAAACGGCGGAAAGACGGGAGGGCGGACACGCTGGCGTTACTCCATACCGGCACCGGCCAAGCGGCGTCAACCCAAACCCTCGGCGGTGGTTCCAGCCGCAATTCTCTCACGGCGCCTGAGTTTCCGTTGACACGGTGCGGGCGAATCGCGTATTCAGTCGTCGTAACGGCTCCGGCACGCCGCCGATCGTGCGCGTGCTAGCACGCCGTGCCGGCCATCGGTAACGACGCTCCAGCGCAGGGATCCACCCGTCATGCTCGATCTGTTTCGCCCGGAACCGCTCTACCACTACGAGATGGACCGCTTCTCGCTCAAGAGTCCGATCATCTATCGCGAGGGGCATCGGGTGGTCCACCTCGGCGGCGGGCCGAACCGCAATCATCCGATGGAACTGAACATCAACCCGTTCAAGATGCGCAACGTCGACGTCGTTGCCCGCGGCGAGGCGATTCCCTTTGCCGACGCATCGGTCGACGTGATCATCTCGGCGGCCGTGCTCGAACACGTCGAGGACATTCAACAGAGCGTCGGCGAGATCAACCGCGTGCTCAAGCCGGGTGGTTTCGTTTACATCGAAATCCCCTTCATGCAGCACTACCACACCCACGATTTTTACGGCGTCGAGTTCGAGGACTACCGCCGCTTCACCAAGGTCGGCCTCGCACAGGCATTCGAGTTTTGCGATCCGCTGGATGTCGGCGCCTGCGTCGGTCCCACGTCGACCGTGGCGCAGATGGTCTATTCCTTCTTCAACGATCTGAACACCTCACCCCTGTACCGCCGCATGGTCAAGGGCATGTATCACGTCGTCGGCAACAGCGTCGTCTGGGTCGATCGCTACCTGCCCAACGACGTGATCGAGCGGTCGCACATCCCGTCCGGCATCTTCTACTTCGGCCGCAAGCGCGATGAGCACAGCGATTGGCTGCGGCAATTACCCCAGCCGCACTCGATCTTCCCCAAGCACCCGGCCGCCGAGATCAAACTCGTTTCGCACCGCAGTGGCGTGGCGACGGTTCGGCTGACGAACACGGGCGATACGACCTGGCTGCGTCACTCGCCGTTTGCTTGGGGCAACGTGCAACTCGGCGTGCGGCGCGTTGTGCCCGAAGGCGAAGACATCGACGTCAGCCGCGTCGACCTGGCTGCCGACATTGCCCCGGGCGCGAGCTGCGAACTCGCCGTCCCGATCGATCCGGCCGACACCTCAACGCTGAAGATCGATCTGGTCAACGAGGGCCTGCACTGGTTCAGCCAGCGGGGTAGCGAACCGCTGCTCGTACCGCCGCGTCACGCCGCTGCCGCCTGAGTAGTGGGCACCTGAGCAACAAGGGCATTTGAGGCCAAAGGGCAGGGGAGCGACTCACCGCCTATTGTTCCGGCCAGGGCCGTCCCGGCGGCATCGGCGGCGGCGCTTGCCAGCGCCAATCCGAGTCGTAGGCGAACGTGAGCTGCGGCGTCGGCAGTCGCACACCGCCCTTCTGACGCGACGTCAGCAGCGCGTCGAGCGCTCCGCTGGTCATCAACGTTCGCTCGACGGGCCACGATGGCTGACCGCTGAGCATCATGTCTTCGACGCCCCAGAGCAGGTAAGTGAAGTGCATCCCGGGCCGCGCTTCCTGCGTGATGAACTGGGCCGACTCGATGCGGTCGTCGTCGGCGTAGCGCCAGGCGGCCGACCATTCGGCGACCGCGCCGTTGAGTTCCAGCACGTTGGCCACCAGCCCGTCGGCGTACTCGATGTGAAAGAGGATCGGCTTGGCGACGGCCTCGCGCAGCGGCACCTCGCCGTTGGTGCGGCGCGGCAGGCGGTCCCAGGCGGCCTGAAACAACTCCGCGTCATACACACCGCGGTCAGCCGCGTCCCAGACCGCATCGTCCGTGAAACACTGCACGGCCGCGATCCCTGTCTCACCGCCACGACGCTGTTCGGCCAGCGCCTGCACAAACTCCAGGGCATGGAAACCGTAGTGGTCGGTCGAACCGAACGTCAGCGCCACGATCTCTTTGAGCGGCGCTCCGCGCTCCACGTCAGCGGCCGGCTTCCGCCAAGCGGTCGGCAACGACGAGCCGGCCATCATTGGGATCTTCAGTTCCCGCGTCGTGTCGTAGATGAACTTTGCGTCAGCCCAGTTGTCCGCGATGTGTTTGTCGCTGAAGATCGGCACGACCCGCCCGCTCTTGCGGAACACGTCGACGGTCTCCTCGAAGAACCGGCGTTTGGGGTACTGCGTGTTGCCCGATTCCGAGCGTGGATAGTCGCCGTGCTCGCCGATGATCAACACGCCGTCGACGGCCAGCTTGCCCGTTCCCAGCGTCAGCGCGCCTGCGATCGTGTCATAGATAGGAAAGCGATGCGATGCGGCCAGCATCCGGCTCGTGTCGCTCGTCGGCCGCTGGTCGGTGTACAGCGCCACGAGTTCCAGCGGCGAGTCGTTGCCCTTGCCGTCGAGTGTGTCGGTCTGCAGCAACCGACTGATGATGATGTCGGCGTGTGAGTTGTGCCGATACTCGGTGACGACGGCCGCCACCTTCTTGATGTGGACCTTGCCCAGACGATCATTGTGCGGCTCGGCCCCCGCGATGGTTGCTGACGCCAACCACAGCAGTAGGACGACGGGCGGGCGAAGAATGTGCATCGCGTGTTGCTCCGTGTGGACGTTTGTCATGCGCTCAAGTGACACTTTATCCACAGCACGAACATCGTGCCACTCGCGTCCGTTGGATTCTCCCGACCAGCCGAGTTGCGAACCGGATGCCGTCTGATAAGTTATGAAAATAGATCCCAGCCCGTGGCGAACTTCATCTTGAACCCGCGAATCGACCATGCCTGACGAAATCACACTCGCGATGATGCGCGACGCGCTGTACAGTGCCGTCGTGAGCGACGCGCTCGACGCGGCGGGACTGCGGCAGCAGTGTTGCCGTGTGCCGTTGCCGCCCCTGACGGGCATGACGAAGCTCGTCGGTCGCGCGAAAACGACGCAGTGGGAGCAGATCGACGGCGAGGACCCGCGGCCGTATGAACTCGAACTCTGCGCCGTCGACGAGTGCCGCCCGGACGACGTCATGATTGCGGCGGCTGACGGTTCGTTGGACTCGGGCCTCTGGGGCGAGTTGCTTTCCACCGCCGCGCGGAACGCCGGTTGCGTAGGCGCGATCGTCGACGGGGCGGTTCGCGACGTCGCCGCGATGCGCTCGATGGGCTTCGCCGTTTTCGCCCGCGGCACTTCGCCGTACGACAGCCTGCACCGCCATCGTGTCACGGCCGTCGACGTGCCGGTGGAAATCGGTGGTGTCACATTCGCACCGGGCGATCTGGTGATTGCCGACGAGGACGGTGTCGTGGTCGTGCCCCAGCGCGTCGAAGAGTGGGTCATCGCAGCGGCCTGGAAAAAGGTGCACGACGAAAACATCACCCGAGATGCCATTCGCTCCGGCATGTCTGCGACGGCGGCGTTCGAGAAGTACGGCGTACTATGAG
>JAGQPT010000546.1 GCA_020426575.1 Planctomycetales bacterium | reverse complement strand
TCCAGCGCGGCGGCCGCCAGTGCGATCGTAGAGTTTTATTTCGTCCGCAGCGAGGAGGCCCAGCAACTCATCGATGCGGCACCGGACGTCGAGTGGAGATTGATCGTCGCGTTGTGCCGACATGGTGGTCTGCGGTGCCCGTCCGAAGTGTTGTCGCTCAAGTGGGAGCACATCGACTGGGAACACGCTCGCGTGACCGTGCCGAGTCCAAAGACGGCACACCACGCCGGCATGGCGTCGAGGGTAATTCCGCTGTTTCCGGAACTGCGTCCCTACCTTGAGGACCCCCAAGAACTGTCTGGCAATTCGGAGTACTGCATCACGTGGTACCACGACCGCAACACGAATCTGCGGACCGGAATACGCCGAATCGCCGCCAATGGGGGTGTCAAGATGTGGCCGAAGCCGTTCCAGAACATGCGAAGTACCCGAGAAACGGAACTGGCCAGCGAATTCCCGCAACACGTAGCCTGCCGCTGGCTGGGCAACAGCCAAAGCGCGGCTACCAAGCACTACCTTCCGCTAACCGATGAGCACTTTGCGAAAGCGACTGGTGTCCGACCTGATGCGCCCAAAATTGCGCCACCTGCTGCACCACTTCGGAGTGTTTTGGCGTCACAAAGCGCATGGGCCGACGGGCCAAAACCCCGTGCTTTCTCGTAAGGGGAAACGCCGTCACATTGGACGGCACTTAGCGAGTTGCCCAGCAAGGATTCGAACCTTGACTAGGTGGTTCAGAGCCACCCGTGCTACCATTACACCACCGGGCAGTGGTTCGCGGCGCGACGGCCGCGGGAAGATGATCGAAAACGTGCCAATCTCGGGCGAACCGCAGTGTCCGCCCGCCTGCATTCGACACGCCAGCGCCTGCTTCGGTTCGAGCGCGCGACGTCTGACGCCCCGCGCTCGCCGAACCAACGTAGGAGCACGATAAGGCGGCCCGGCAAACAGGTCAAGGTCTACCTGCGAAGGCAGCCGCGTTGAGTGCGGGAAATGCTGGCGGCGTCGACAGCCCCCGTGCGACGCACGACTTGCCCCCTGCCCTGCTCTGGGGCTTGGCGAACGCCCCGCCAGTTGACGATCGTATTTCGGCCGCGCTAGAATCGGGGCTTCATCGGTCGTGGCCGAAGGTGCCGGTGCGCTCGCATCGACGCGGCGGATTGCGGTCGAGTTCCCCTCCGTGGTGAGCCCAGGATTTCGGTGAGATTGTCATGGCCGTTTTACAGGTGGTCGAGGGCCTCACCCCCGGGCAACTTTTCCGCATCGACGGCGACGAAGCGGTCCTGGGACGCCACCCTGATTGCGACGTGGTGCTGGACGTCGGCGCGATCAGCCGCCGCCATGCTCGCATCATTCTCGACGGCGGCGACTATTACGTCGAAGACCTGGGCAGCCGCAACGGCACGCTGGTCAACGACGAGGTGATCGAAAGTCCCCGCCGCCTCGAGGAAAACGATCGGGTCAAGATCTGCGACCTGTCGTTCACGTTCCATCGCGACGCGCCGGTCCCCGAGTCGGGGCTACGACTCGAAGATCCCCCCACAGCGGCCGCGCTGCTCGTCGACGACGCCAACAGCTCGTCGATCATGTCGAAGCTCGACGTCTCGGTCAGCCACTCCGGCCTGCGGATGTCGGTCAATCCGGAAACCAAGCTGCGGGCGATCATCGAAATCAGCGAAAACCTGGGCAAGGCATTGTCACTCGACCAGGTGTTGGCGAAGACCCTCGACAGCCTGTTCAAGATCTTCGTACAGGCGGACCGCGGTTTTGTCGTGCTCCAGGACCGCGACACCGGCAACCTCATTCCCCGCGCCGTGAAACATCGACGCGAGGGCAACGACGAGTCACCGCGGATCAGCAAAACGATCGTCCGCCAGGCGATGGACTCGCGTGAGGCGATCCTCTCGGCCGACGCGGAGAACGACTCGCGGTTCAACATGAGCCAGAGCATTGCCGACTTTCACATCCGCTCGATGATGTGTGCCCCGTTGATCGACTCGGACGGTAACTCGATCGGCGTGATCCAGATCGACACGCTTGACCAGCGCAACCGTTTCGCGACCGACGACCTCGACGTGTTGGCCGGCGTGTCGCGCCAGGCTTCACTGGCCGTCGACAACGCGAACTTGCACGATGCGGCGCTGCGTCAACAGGCGATCGAGCGTGAGTTGAAACTGGCGAGACAGGTGCAACAGAGCTTTTTACCCGACACGTCGCCGGAGGTCGCCGGCTACTCGTTCTTCGACTTCTACGAACCGGCGCAGCGCGTCGGCGGTGACTATTTCGACTACGTCGAGTTGCCGGGGGGCCGCGTCGGTGTCGTGCTGGCAGACGTCTCGGGCAAGGGGATCGCTGCCGCGTTGTTGATGGCCAAGCTCTCCTCGGAGGTCCGCTTCGCTCTCGTCACCGAGACGTGTCCCGCCGCCGCCATCAAGCGTGTCAACGCCAGCCTCGTGGCCCAGGGACTCGACGACCGTTTCGTCACACTCGTGCTCGCGCTGCTCGACACGACATCGCACCGGCTCACGCTCGTCAACGCCGGGCACATGGCGCCACTGTTGCGGCATGCCACGGGCGATGTTGAAGAAATCGGCGAGGAAGCGTCGGGCATCCCGCTTGGCATCGACGACGAATTCGAGTACGAGTCGGTCGAGGTCGAGTTGGCCGCCGGTGACATGCTGAGCATGTTCACCGATGGAATCAGCGAGGCCATGAGCCCCGATGGCTCGCTCTATGGACTCGAACGCCTGCGAAAGCGCGTGACCCAGCCCGTCACCGATGTGCCAGCCCTGGGAGCCGCCATCCTCGACGACGTGCGTAAGTTCGTCCGCAACCGCCCTCAGAGCGACGACATGTGCATCGCCTGCGTGGGTCGTAATCTGGCGTAACCGCTGCTCGGTCGTCACGGCCCCCGCCGTCTCCAAGCCTGCCGACAGCTTCACCCCCCCGACGCCCGTTCCCTGACGACGCCTCCTGTTTTCGCGCTTCTCTAGTGTCCGGCCTGGCCCCAGGTTACGATTGGTACCGGACGATCGCCATCGTCCGGCTTTTCGTTCCAGGCGGCGTTCGGTCGCTTGTTCACTTGTGGGCTCCCAGTTCCTGTCCCGGGCGAGCTTTCGCGAGGAGACTCTCATGCGTCACATCGCAATCATCATGGTCGCGGCACTTGCTGTCGCCCCGCTTCCTGTCCGAGCGGCCACAAAGAGCTGGAACGGCGGCTTCGACAATTGGAACGATCCCAGCAACTGGTCGCCGGTCGGTGTGCCCCTGTCAGCCGACGACGTGCTCATCGGCAATCTCTTCAGCCAAGAAAACGACTTCGTCAATCTCGACGTCAACGACATCATCGGCAGCCTCGCGATCACCGACGGCATGACGCTCGACACCAACGGATTCACGTTGCTGGTCAACGGCGACGTCACGATCAGCGGACGCAACCTCGTCGGCGACGTCAGCTATCCCTCACGCGTTCGCGTGGACCGCGGTGCCGGCTCCGACGACTTCGACGCCAACAACATCACCGTCTCGAACAACGCCGACATCGATTTTGCCAACGGTGGCATCATGGAAGTCGACAACGTGCTCACCGTGGCGGCCGGCAGCGGTCTGCACGGCGCCGGCGTGGTCAATTTCATCGGCAGCGACTCACGGGTGCTGGTGCTCGATGGCGTTCTCGACCCCAGCACCGACGGCATGACGATCAACCAACAAGGCACCGGCCTGTTGGACCTGGACGGCGACCTGGGCAACGGCATCATCGCAGCCAGTGCCGGCAAGATCGATGGCACGGCATTCGACCACATCACCATCAACGGCACTCAGCTCGCCGACACGTTCAACGGCGAAATCAACCTCACCGCCGGCGGTTTCGTCGCCATGAACATGACCAACGGCTGGACCGCCGGCACCGGCAGCACGATTAACTTCTACGCCTCATCCGCGGCCGGCGGCCAGCCGGCCGTGATTTCCGGCGGTCACGTTACCTTCGATGACGCCGTCATCACCGTCACCGGCAGCGGCAGTACCGGATATGGCCAGGTCACGGCCGATGCCACGTTCGAGCCGGGTACATCGGTCAACGTCGGGCTCAACGACCTCTTCGAGACGACCGGCACGACCACCGTCAACGGCGGCACGTTCACGCTTGACCAGGGTGGCCGAATCGACTTCGAGGGCTCCACCACCGTCGGCGGCGGCACCTTCAACACGTTCAGCACGAGCGAAGCGGACGGCGACGTCAATTTCAACGGCCCGTCGACCTGGAAAGGAAACGTCACGTTCAACGGCGTCGCCCAGGTCAACAACACTGCTACGGTCGTGCTGACCACGACGATCGATGCCGACGTCTTCGACCTCGACGGCTCGACCGGGACCGCCACATGGAACATCAACAGCGCGCTGACGATCAACGCCGACGCCACCGAGACGGCCGGCTCCGCCTTCAACGGCACACTCAATTTCCTCGGCGGAGCGATCGTTCCCGTGTTGAGCATTAACCTCACCAACCCGGCCGATTTCTGGGTGATGGACGGCACGCTCAACCTCACTGGCAACGACATTTTTGTCGTCAACCGCGTCGCCGGCAACGAAGTCCGCATCAGCGGGACGACGAACGTCACCAGCGGCACGAATGTGGGGATACTGGCTGACGCGGTGTTCACTTCCACCTCCGTCACCAACATGGGCGCCATCGACACGTACTTGCGGATGTCGGGCGATACCACCGTGCTCGCAGGCGCCACGTTCAACGGCTTCGGCAAATTGGCCAACACGGGCAACATGCGTTTGGCCAACGGCGCCGACACCGGTTCCGTCGCCGTCGAGAACCGGGGCACGCTCACCGTCGGCAACAGCCCAGGGCACGCCAGCACGGGCCCGCTCACGAACGCCCCCACCGGAACCATTGCCGTTGAAATTGGTGGCAAGGCGTTGGGAACCCAGTACGACAATCTCGACGTCTCGGGCGTGGCGTTTCTGGGCGGCACGCTACAGGTCGACCTGATCAACAACTTCGTGCCCAGCCCCGGTGACACGTTCGAGGTGCTCTCATACTCGTTCAACAATGGTCAGTTCGACGCGCTGACCGGCGACGTCGTGTTTGGCCCCGGATATCTCGACTTTCTCCATCCCCTCTACCTCCCAGACGCGCTGCTGCTGTACGCACCGGTCACTGGCGACGCCAACCTCGACGGCTCGGTCGACGGCCTCGACTACCTCATTTGGGCCGAGTTCTTTGGCGACAACCCGGCGGCCGATCCACCCGGTTCGCCGATGAACGGCGACCTCAATGGCGACGGCCTGGTCGACGGTCTCGACTATCTGCTCTGGGCGAGCCAGTACGGCTCCGGACCGCTCGACAGCGTCGCCATTCCCGAACCTGCCACAGGCCTGTTGCTAGCCATCGGCGCCATACTGTGGTGGTCGCGGCGACGCGAAATTTCAACCGAGCATTGAGCCGACCCGGGCTCGCCGCCCGCGCATCGCTGAACCGATGTCGGCGATCCCCACAACCGCCGTGGGGAACGCGTCCGCGCAATTCGGCGGCCATTCAGACAAGGTGCTGTTGGCGCAGCCGGGACAGGGTGTCGACGGCCGGCTTCGGATGGTCGTCGGCGTCGAAGAGTCCGCCGTGGGCAAAATCATGCGCCACGCCGTCGCGCAACTGGTTCCAAACCACCCCGGCAACAATCGGTTTGGCCAGCAACAGTGGCACGAGGTCAGCCACGAAGCGTTCCTGGGGATCACCGCTGCCTTCGAGCACGCCTGGCACCGGTGTGGAGTCGACCCGGGCCTTGGCGTCACTGCCGCCCTGGCTGGGATACGTCAGCGAAATATACAGCGGCAACCCCAACATGCCCCACTGATCGACGAGTCGATTGAACGACAGCAGGCTGCGACGCGAACTGCCGTGCGGGTGATAACCCACGTTCATTTCCAGCTCGATGCCGCTGAGTCCGAGCCCCGAGCGCGTCAGCGTGTCGGCCAGGTAAAGTGGCGCCAAATCGACGTCGTCCGAACGCAGATCTTCGCCCCAGGGCTGGTCGAAGCTGATCGTGAAGGCGGCCGTGGGGTGAGCCGCCCGCGCCGTCTCCAGCGCCATCACAACGAGTCGCAACTTTTCCTCTTCACTCAGCGACAAGATGCGGTCGGCGCCCAGCCGCGCCGCCAACCGCCAGATCGAAACCTTACCGCGGTATCGTTCGATCGCCGCCTTGACGTAACCGGTGACGAAAGCGGCAATGTTGTCGAAGTCGTCTTCCCAGAGGAACAACCAGTCCGGCAGTCCGCCCGTGTCGAAACGCACGATCGGCCCGGCGACCATTCCCAAGCCTTTGTCGTGGCACCAGCGAATCTGCCGATCAGTCGACGACCAGTTGTAATCTCCCTCGCTGGTTTCGATCCTCCGCCAATTGAGCGAAACAACCGCCGTGTTAAAGGCCCGCTCGACGGCCGAGGCGATCGGCTCGTTGAGCCGTTTACGTCCGATCGCGACGGCCAGGATGGTTTCGAGTTGAGCGGCCGAACGGTGCCGCACCGCCATCGCCTGATCGACGTAGGCCGTCACCAGGTGATCGGCCGCCCGCAGCGCGTGATCGATCGTTGCCTGCGAATAGGCCAACACGCCGTCTGAGCTACGCTGCCACGTCGCCGCACAAGAAAAAGCTGCGGTCGCCTCGTGCACCGCCTGCATCGCCGCTTCGGGCACCACGAGTCCAATCGCTCGCCACTCGGCGACGTAGTTGCGCACCTGCTGCAGAGTGCCCCGTGCGATTTCCACGCTCAGCCGATACGGCCGCTCTCGTTCCATCAGCGTCGCCGTCGCCAGCACCACCTCACCGTGGTCGCTTGTCATCCAGGGCAGATAGACATTGCCCGAGTCAGAGACCTCGCGCACCAGAAACAGCGTGTCGTCTTCCCGACGCAACTTATGCGGCCAGGGAACCAGATCAGTCCCGGACAACAGCAGTCGGTCGAGAGCGTCAGCGGCGAGCCGGTCGGCGCAGTCTACAACGAAACGCATGATGCCCATGAGGCGCGCGACCCTGGCCGGTGGACAAAAGAACCACGACGGGTACAAATGGTGCTCACCCAGTCGGCACCGACACGACGTAATCAAACCGCAAGTTTAGCCACACGCTCCGGCAGCAGCAAGTTGACCACGCCGACGACGGCGCTGCCTCGCGCCGCGCACGCCCCGGTCACCTGCATTCACCGGTCATCTGCATTCACCAACACACTCTCCGGCTGGCGTTCCCATGAGCCGAACCTCTCTGACGAAAACGGAAATCGCTCACCTGCCTGTTTCCCGCGGCAAGGTTCGCGACGTTTACGACCTCGGCCAGCGGCTCCTGATCGTGAGCACCGATCGCATCAGCGCCTTCGACTGGATCCTCCCCAACGGCATCCCTGACAAGGGGCGGGTACTGAGCGGCCTCAGCCAGTTCTGGTTCGCGCGCCTCCAGGAGCCCAACCACCTGATCACGACCGACATCGAGCAGTTCGAGGGGCTGCCCGACGGCGTCGACCTCGCGCCGCTCATCGGACGCGCGATGTTGGTGCGCAAATCGATCGTCGTACCGTTCGAGTGCGTCGTCCGCGGCTACCTCGCCGGCTCCGGCTGGCGCGAATACCAGGCCGACGGCACCGTCTGCGGCATCAAATTGCCGGCCGGCCTGCGGCAAAGCGACCCGCTTCCCGAACCGATCTTCACGCCGGCGACCAAGGCCGAGAGTGGCCACGACATCAACGTGAGCTTCGACGTGATGGCTGAGGCCGTTGGCCGCGACGTGGCCGACGAGTTGCGTCGCCGCAGCATCGCCGTCTATCGCCGCGGTTCCGAGTACGCCGCCGAGCGCGGCATCATCATTGCCGACACGAAGTTCGAGTGGGGCCACTGCGACAGCGAGCTGATCCTGATCGACGAGGCGCTCACCCCCGACAGTTCGCGGTTCTGGCCCGCCGACCAATATGCCCCCGGCGGCTCCCCACCTTCGTTCGACAAGCAGTTCGTCCGCGACTGGCTCGAGTCGACCGACTGGGACAAGAACAGCGAGCCGCCGTCGCTGCCCGACGACGTGATTGCCAAAACGCGCGAAAAATACGTCGCCGCCTACGAACTGCTCGTCGGCGAATCGTTCCCCTGGCGCTGAACCGACGCTAGCTAGCACGCCGCCAACCGGCCTACCGCCACCCCCACGCTGCGGTTAAAATTTAGACCGTGTTGCCAACCGCTTTCGGCCCCCGGCCGCCCTCTGGTCGCGGATCGCCCCGGCAAGCTATCACCTCTCCTCAGCTTCTCGACGTGAGTCCCGATGTTGCGCTATTGGACCGCCGGTGAGTCCCACGGCAAAACCCTGATCGCCTTGATTGACGGGTTTCCCGCCGGCGTCCAGCTCGAGACCGACTCGGTCAACGTCGAACTGCGCCGTCGCCAGGGCGGTTACGGCCGCGGCGGACGACAGCGGATCGAGACCGACCACGTCAACATTCTCAGCGGCATCTGGCATGACACGACCCTTGGCAGCCCGATCGCCTTGGAAGTGCCCAACAAGGATTACAAGCTCGAACGGCTCGATGATCTGCCCCGCCCTCGCCCCGGCCACGGCGACCTCACCGGCGCGGTCAAGTTCCTCGGTTCGATCCGTGGCATCCTCGAACGGGCCAGTGCCCGCGAGACGGCCGTGCGCGTCGCCGCCGGTGCCGTCGCAAAACAATTACTGCGCGAATTCGGCATCACGGCCTTCGGCTATGTCGTCGAACTCGGCGACCGCAAAATCCCACCCAAGTCGGGCACACTCGACCAACTCCGCGCCGAGCGCGACAAGAGCGAACTCTACACGCTCGACGTCTCCCAGGACGAAGAACTCAAGCAGTACATTGACGCCACCGGAAAGGAAGGCGACACACTCGGCGGCGTCGTCGAAGTCCGCGTCGACGGCGTGCCCTTCGGCCTCGGCACCCACGCCCAATGGGACCGCAAGCTCGACGGACGGCTTGCCCAGGCGGTCATGGCGGTGCAGGCCATCAAGGGCGTCGAGATTGGGCTCGGCTTCGAGGCCGCCCGGCGTCCCGGCTCCCAGGTCCACGACCCGATCCACTACGACGCCGACGCGGCGTTAGGCCCCACGCTCGGCTACACGCGCCCCACGAACAACGCCGGCGGCATCGAAGCCGGCATGACCAACGGCCAGCCGATCGTCATCCGTGCCGCAAAAAAACCGATCAGCACGCTTCGCAAACCGCTCGATTCGATCAACCTCGATACCAAAAAGCCAGAGTCGGCCAGCTACGAGCGCAGCGACGTCTGTGCACTGTCGGCCGCCAGCGTGATCGTCGAAAATGTCGTGGCCTTCGAGATCGCTGCGGCAATGGTCGACAAGTTCGGCGGCGACAGCCTCGCCGAGATGAAAGCCCGTTGGGACCTCTTCCACGAAATGGCCCGGCAGCGCTAGGACGCGCCGCCGGCCCCATTGCCAAAATCTTCCGCATCCTTCAAACGAACTGGTGAACACGGATGTTCCCACTCACAGCCCCCCAGCGGCGGCTCGTCTGCCGCGCGGCGTTTCTCACACTCGCCTTCGCCCCCACGCTCTGGATCGGCTCCTGGGCGCTGGCCTGGAACCTGCCGTCCCACGCCCGCGGCTACCGCCATGCCCTGGCCGGCCTCACCGGTCGTCACGTCGAGTTCCGGCGCATGGTGCACGCCCGCCCCGGCGTCACCCGGCTGCACGACGTCGAGCTGCGGCACCCGGAAACTGGCGACGTGATCCTCACGGCCGACGTGCTCGAAGCGACGACCAGTGGCAGCCGGTTGGACATCGCCCTCGACCGAGCCTGCTGTCAGGCCGGCGGACTGGCCGAGTTGATCAGCGCCCTGTCGGAGCAACTCAGTGGCCGCTGGGAAACGGCGGGCGCCGAACACCAACTCAGCGAAATCCGCGTGCTTCCCAGTCAGTGGATCCTGGCCTCGGCCGATTCAGGCGCGCAAACGCTCGACGACGTCGCTATCGAGCTGCGCATGCACGAAGCGGGCCCGCAGGCACAACTCTGGTTCCGCTTCCCGGATCGCAATCGTGAATCCGCTGCACCGAACGACGCCCGCATTTCCGTCGTTTGGGCCCGCAACCGCGACGTGGTCCCACCGACCACGTCGCTGGTGCTGGACACCGGCGCGGCCCACCTGCCCTGTCCGCTGCTTGCGGCGCTCGTCCCGGAGGTCGCCTTGCTCGGTTCCCAAGCCACTTTCCACGGCAGCGTGCGCCTGCGCGAGGACGCCGACGGCTGGCACGGCACAATCGCCGGCGATCTGCGCCGCGTGCCACTCAAACAACTCGTCGGCGGCGGTTCGGGACGCATCCTTTCCGGGCAAGCCGACTTCATCGACACCAGTGTCACGCTCGCCGGCGGCCACATCGTCACGGCCGGTGCACGACTCACGTCGCCCAGCGGCACCGTAAGCCGCAAATTGCTCGAAGCACTCGCCGGCTGTGATGGAATGGATGTACGCTTGCCGTCGGACCGCCACGAGATTTATCAATACAACGGCCTGTCCTGCACGGCTCAACTGGCCGTAGAGGGCGTTTGGCTGACGGCGGCCGCCGGCAACGGCGCGATCATGAGCGACGTCAACGGCGCGCCGTTGATCCTCGACACCGCCGGTAGCGTCGAGCCGCTGGCGCTCGCCGTGGCGCTGATGCCAGAGTGCGAGGTGATGGTGCCCGCCACGCCGGCCACTGCTACCGTCATGCAGTGGCTTCCCCTGCCGCCGACCACGCGGAGCACGTCGCCCAGCGAACGGATCGCCGCCCCGAACGCCAGCATCAAGACGATCCGTCCACACCGCGACACGGATTGATGTCCGTTTTCATCACATCTGCGGCATTGATGGCGTCCCCCACGCGGAAAACCGGCTCAGCCATCGACAAGCGGTCTCAGTGGGTGACGGCCTCTTCAATCTCTGCGGCGATCGGCGTCGCACCACCGGCTTCCTGGTTTTCCGCTTTGGCCGCGGCGACGAGCCCACTCGGTAGCGTCGGCTGGGGCGGCTGCTTCGGCCCACCCCCCGACGTCATCGTGAAGTAGCGTGTGGCGGCCAGGCCGACAAAGACCCAGTTGGCCAGGATACAACTGCCCACGTAAATCTGCCCCTGTTCACTCTCGCCGAAGCCGTACGAGTGCAGCCCGGCACCGAGCACGAAGTTCACGCCGTACCACGACATGATGATCGCCGTGGCGCCCAACACCGAACCGGCGGCCAAACCAAAGTTGCCCGTGATGCCGGCGTAACGGCCGTGCAGGATCGCCACGTAAACCAACAGCGAAATCAGGGCCCAGACTTCCTTGGGGTCCCAGCCCCAGAAACGTCCCCAGGCGACGTCCGCCCACAACGCCCCGAGAATCGTCCCGGCCGCCAACAGCACGACCGCCACCTGAATCGCCTTGTACGTGTAACCCGCCAGTGCCGCGCACGCCTCGGGCGGACGCATCGCCATCCGCGCGCCGCCGCCTGACGACGTCGCCATGTTTGCGCCGTGTTGACTCGATGTGTCCGCCGCACCGGTGCGCAGCGCCGCATCGACACCGGTCGCCAGGGCCGGTTTTCGATAACGCCCGAACAGGTAGTAGGCCAGCGCAATATTGCCCAGCCCCCAGGCCAGCGCGCCGGCGCCGTAACTCGCCACGATCGTCAACACGTGGATCAACAGCCAGAAGTTATCCCGCAACACGGGCATCAACGGACGGAAGTTCGGGTCCAGCACTGGCGAATACCAGGCGATGATCCAGCAGGCGGTTGCCACGGTCGTCGCGGAGATGGCAAAAGCCCGACGTCGCAGCACCTGCGGCCAAAGTTCGCCGACGCGGCCGCGCATGGTCAACAGCACAGTCAGCGGAAACACCACGGCCGCCAGGATGGCCCGGGGCAGATACCAGACCGTCGGCACGAGCACCATCAGGCCGACGATCCAGACCATCGCGTCGTTCATGCTCGGCAGCGACGCGCCGACGTCGACGTTCGGCAGCAGACCAATGATCGTGCGTCCGCCGGCCGCATACGGCCAGACTGACAATACCAACAGCGTCAGCACTGCCAGCGCGATCCGCGGCAACAAGAACACCACATTGGCCGTCGACCAGGCCGCCGGGGACATCATCCGCAGGTTTTCTTCGCTGGGCGGAGTCGCTTCCCAGGTGCCCGGCACGGCCGAAAGCCGCCAGGCGTTACGCCACGCCGGCGCCAGGATCGGGGCAAAGGCAAAACAGAATCCCAACACCCCCACGACAAACGGCACGAAGATCACGGTCTCGTACATGTTTGTCACCGGGGCCCAACCGCTGATCACGATTCGCAGGTAGAAGCCGTACGCCGTCCACACCAGGGCGAACAACAGCAACAGCGAGCCGGCCCAATACATCGGCGTGCGGATGCGCCCGAACGACAGCCCATAGCAGCAAAGCGCCAAGAAGCCCACGACCCAACTCCAGCGGAACGGGTCGAGCGTGTTGTAACGGACCTCGGCGGAGGTTGTTGCAGCCGTGGGATAGGCCGTGTAGGCGACCATCGCTTCGTCGCGGTCGCGAATCTTGAGTTTCTGTCGCGCGGGTTCCACCGCCGTACCCAGCTCTCGCAGGTTGTGGGCGAACTCGCGCTCGGCGCTTTCAAACGGCGCCGGTTCGCTGAATCGCTTTTTGAACCGGTCGGACAACTTGGCAAACGCCTGCCGCACGTCTTCGATCTCGGCCTGCGGATAGGCACCGAGCGCAGGCGTCGGCGCCATCAACACCGCTTGCAACCCCAACCACGGCGCCTGCAGGTCGTCTTCCTTGTCGCGATCGGCTTCGAGCGCCGCCGGGTTCAGCGCCGGAATCACACACAGGCCGTTTGCCTCGCTGAACAGGACCAGCGCCATGTCGGCGCTCTGATCGGCAAGCTGCCGGGTCGCGGGTTCAATCTCGCCGACCAACTTCCGCAACTCGGCAACCTGTTCCGCGCTGAGCGCTTCGGGGGGTTCCTCCTCGAGCCGGTCGGCCAGGTTGGCCGTCGACTCCTGCATCTGCTTCGTCGCCGCCGTCAGCGCGTCGAGCTTTGCCGCGACGTCGGCCCGATCCAGCGACTGCGGCTCAGCCTCGAAGAGCTGATACAGGTCCAACAACGGCTTGTTGGCCGCGCTCAGCAGCGTCGAGCCCACGACACTCCCCAGCTCGGAACTCTTTAGCTTGGCATCGATCGCCATCCACGCGTCGACCAAACCGGCAAGTTCGATCTGTAACTGCCGCTGTGCCGCCGGACCGACGCGCTGATCGAACGTCAGTTCGCGGTAAAGATTGTATGCGCGGAAAAGCTGATCGACCTTCTTGTCGACGGCCGAAAGTCGGTACTCTTCCCCCTTAGCGGCAGCTTCGCGACGGGCCGTGACGATCTGCCCGATCCGCTCTTGCAGACCCGCCGAATCGGCGACCGTCCGCGGCGACACCCCCGCGATGAACTCACCGTGGGCGTCGGTCAGCGGGATGTCCAACACGTCGCGGCGCAGCTCCTCGTGCTTGGCTTCCAGGAACGGCACGTCCTCCCAACGCTCCGGCTCGACCATCCAGCTCAACAGCAGTTCGGCCGCCTGCCACTTCCGCGGCCCGCCGTCGGGAAACAACGCCTGCCAGGCATCGTCACCCGGCTCGTCCACGCCCTCGGCCGGTGGCGCGACCGTCGGGTTCGTGCGGCCACAAACCACTTCGGCGCTCAGGCGGGCGAACGTGTCCAGCGGCATGATCCGCCCGTTGTGGTACACCGGGATGCTCCGCCAGGCCTCGTAGTCGACCTGCGGTGCACGATCGGCCGCGTGTGCCGACGCCGTGCCACTCGTCAACATCGCCACCGAGACGAGCGCCACCAGTGCCAGCGAAACGAGTCGTGTCATGTGTCCACGTCGCATGTCCGGATTCCTCGTGTTTGGTAACAGGTGTGTCGCGCGCTGGGCTAGTTCACCCCGGCCTCGCGCCGCTCGGCCGCCGGTTTGAAAAAGTAGGCCCGCATGTAGAACATGGTCACGATCCCCGCCACGATCAAGTAACATCCAGCATACTTGACCCAGCGGCCCGGGTCATAGTTGACCGTGAGAATCGAGATATAAAGCCGGTCGCGCCGCTGCTGTTGCGGCGTGCGCGCGCCGCGGTAATGCAGTTGATATTCGGCCGAATCCGGCACGAACGGCCCCTGATACGCCTCCTGAAACAGCCGGTACGAGCGGCCCCGCTCGGGGTCGGCAAAGTCGACCGGCGCGTTCATCGTGATCAACACGTCGCGGGCCAGTGTGTCACCGCGCTCGTCGAGGAAGTCGACGCTGCTGGCAAAATCGGCCGCCTGCGACGTGCCCGGGTCGAGCTTGCGCGTGAACTTGAGCAGTTTGATGTCGAAACCCACGTCGACTTCGTCCAGCGGCATCAGCACTGACGCGCTGCGGCCGTGGCCCGCCACCGTGCCAATCGACGACGACCGCGTCCCGCCCAGCCCGAACATCATCCGCGGCCCAGTGATCCAGAACTCTTCGCTGTTGTCGTCGACGGTGAGGCGGATCTTGGCGGCCCGGTTCGCGTTGACCGACGTCATTTGCTTGTTGAACGGCAACGGCAGCACGATCGTCCCGCTGTCGTTCGAGGCCAGGTGCTCTTCGACGAACATCTTCAGTGTGCCCATCGGCATCGTGAAGGCGTCGACCCGCGTGCCGTCGGTCGGCAACTCGGCAAGCTCCACGACCTCGCGACGGTTCCAGTACCGGTAGTACAGCTTGACGTCGTCGCCTTCGATCACGTCGATCCGCGACGTGCCGGCGCCGCGCATCTTGTCCGCCGTGCTGATCTCGCCGTGATCGAACCAGAACGTGCCGTACACGCCCAGCCGCCGCGCCTGTTGATTCAACTCCGGCCGATCGGCAATCAGCAACATCCGCTCGCCATCGTCACCCCCGGCAACTGCGTCTTTCTCCGCCGCGAGCGTATCCGCGTCTGCTGATTTCTCGTCGTCTGATTTTGCATTGTCCGATGCGGCGTTGCCTTCGGCTGGGCGGATCGTCAGTTCCACGGCCGCCAGCGAGGCCCCCTGTCCGTCGTCGCTGCGATGCAGTTTGTCGATCGACACTGCCAGCCCGCTGTCGCCCAGCGGCACCGGGTCACCCTCGAGATGATCGGCCACGGATATCCGCTGCGCCTGGCCGTCGACGTACAACACGACCTGCCCCGACTCGCCGAGTTCGCCCTCGGGACGACTATCGAGAAACGCAGCGGTTTCATTGGCGTTCTCGGCCGCCCAAAACACGATCGAACCGCCGCCCACCGACTGCCGGTCGCGCCGCTGCGTGGCGACCATCGACAAATTCGGACGCTCGGCAGTCAACTCGACCGGGATGAACGTCTCGGGCGTCTCAACCTGCTTGCCCGTCTCCTGGTCGGTCCGCGACATCGCCGGCATGCTCAGTTTCAGCGTGATCCGCGGCACGTCGATCTCTTCACTATCGGCGTAATAGTCGAGCACTTCGAGCTTGATGCCCTCGTGGTCGAACAACGTGCCGTGATCGCGGTGGGCGAACTTCCAGGGCACGACCGGCATCTCGCTGAGCTGGTCCCAATTGAACGGCCCGGCAGTGAACGGCACGCGGTACGACTCGGCCGGCCGACCGTCGTGGGCCTTCTCGACGTCGCCGTCAGTGTGCGGATGCACCGAGACCAGAAAGTGTTGTTCGTCTTCCGTGGCGATGCTGTTCGTGCCGTCTTCCCAGATCGGCATCTGCGCGTCGATGCCGCCGGTTCGCGACATGAAACACCCCACGAGCAGCGTGAGCAAGCCAATGTGCGTGATCACGAAGCCGGTCTGGTAACGCTTCCAGGGATAGCGAATCGCCGCCGCGCAGAAAATGTTCACCGCCAACAACGCATTGAGCAGGCCGAACCACCAGGTGCCGTAGATGCCGAAATGGACGGCCCGCAGGCCATAGCGCGACTCGACAAACGTGGCGACGCCCAGCACGAGGGCTGAACAGAGAATCAAAAACACGGCCAGCTTGAGCGACGCACAGAACTCGTACGTTCCCAACAGGAGCCGTACCAGCCAGGGCTGCTCGGGTGAACGAAGACGAATCCGGCTCATGGTCCGTGGCGGGGTGGGATCATCGGTCGAGGAAGGCGGCCCGCGCGACGCCGAGAACGCCGCGGGCGGATCGCGGACCGACGGCGTGGCACCCGACGTCGATCGACAATCTCTTTGATTATAAGGCCTGAAGTCGACCGCTGGTAAGCCCCCGAACATCCCCCACGCCCGAGGGGAACCCAACCCGCTCTGGGAAAGGCGCTCAGCGATACAGCCGAGTGATTGTGTCGGTCCAACCGACGACGGGCCGTTCCGCCTCGATCAGGAAAATCTCCGCCCGCCGGTTCGCCTGTCGCCCTGCCTCG
>JAGQPT010000545.1 GCA_020426575.1 Planctomycetales bacterium | reverse complement strand
TGCAGGTACGACTGCCCCATGCCGGCGGCCGCCCCGAAGTGATAGGGATTGATTTCGAGCGCCTGGTGCGAATCGTCGACCGAATCCTGATAGCGGCCGAGGTTGTAGCAGGCGATGGCGCGTTGATTCCAGGCTTCGGCGAACCAGGGGACCTGCTCGAGCAGTGTCGACGCCAGCCGAACGCACTCGCCGTAGTCCTGCGAAAGATTGAGCCGGATCACCTCGCCAAGGTGACGGCGTTGCTCGTCGTTGCCCGCGCGAAGCCAGACCGCCCGGATACCCGTTTCGGCGAGGTTGCGGACGACGCGGTCCTCGTCGAGCAGGGCTTTGCCGAGAGCGTCATTGCACTCGTATCCGCCGAGCAATCCCAGTCCCAATACGGCGGCGCGTCGAACCTCACGCCTCGGGTGCACGGAGAGTCGTTCAAGTGTGCCGAACGTGTACAGCGCACCGGTGAGTCTGATGAAGCGTGTCGAGTCCTCGTCCGCCAGGTACTGTTGATAGGCCGTCAGTACCGCCGGATCCAGTGTTGGCCCGCTCAAAGCTGTCTACTCCCGCATCGCTGGCAATTGGGTGTTTTTCTTTGGCTGAGAGCGGACATTCCCCCCCGACCCTCACCGTCATATTCCAGTCTAGTCAGAGCTCGGCAATCGACCAAGCACCCCGCGGACACGAAGTGGCGGAGAAGGTGGTTTAAACTTTGTCGATCATGGGCGAGAATATTAGCTGGTGCGGTGTGAAGCCCTACGTTGGGCGGACATCGTCACTTGCGTCACCGGAGGTGCATCAACCGCCGGTCGCGAACAACCGGCGGTCGCGACGTGGCCATAAATCCCCCTTTAATTGCGACGTCCCAAGGCGTGTTCAGAAACGTGTACAGACCGTCCTTTACAGGGCGAGCGATTACCTGCCGCCCACCGTATTCATGCACAGCGTTGCTGCTTTTGGCCGCGTTGATAGCCGGCGGCATTGGCCCGCATTCGCTGTCCGCTGCCCCGCGCGAGACGGCTCCGGCTGGTGCTGCGGCCGAGGCGGACTGGCCGGCCGGTTCGCTGGATGTCGTGTTGGCGCGGCCGACGAGCCTTGCACTCTCGGAGTCGCCGGTCCGCGACGCCCTGGGGCAGATTGCCAAATCCCACGATCTTCCCATTTGGTTGGACCGCCGCGTTGACCCGTCACGGTCCGTCGATCTGGAACTGTCCGAAGCCACGCTGGGCCAGGCCGTCAAGCAGATCGCCGGGGCCGTCGGCGCGGACGTTGCCATTGTCGGGCCGATCGTCTACGTGGGACCTCCTTCATGGGCCGCGGTGGCTCGCACTTCGGCCGTGGCGTTTCGGGAACAATTGGCCGAACTCGGGCGCGCCGAACGACAGAATTGGGTCGACGCACGCGTTTGGAAATGGCCTGAACTCACGACCCCTGCTGATTTGATCGTCCTCGTGCAGAGTTCGGCCCTCACAAAGATTGGCGGCAGCGAGCGCGTGCCGTACGATCTCTGGCCAGCTTTGGACTTGGGGCGGTCGTCGCCGTGCGACGTGCTCACGCTAGTGGCATTGCAATTCGGCCTGCGTGCGACAGTACAGCTCGAATCGGGAGAAGTGCAGTTGGTGCCACTCGATCCG
>JAGQPT010000544.1 GCA_020426575.1 Planctomycetales bacterium | reverse complement strand
GATTACGAAAGCCCGTAGCTACGACGTCGGCTCGCTTGCCGTCGGCCGAGATGCGGATGAGTCCCTGGTTGCCCGAGGCCGTGTAAAAGTTCCCCGCCGCGTCGCGCTGGAGCCCGCAGATGAAGTCATGGCCGGCCGGCGACGTTTCCAAGGCGTTGCTAAAACACTCGTAGAAGTCGGCCTCGCCGTCGTCGTTGCGATCGACCAACCGCGTCGTCTGATCGCGGCCCTGCACATAGATGCCGTCGTCGGCCACGACCAGCCCCAGCGGATGATGCAGGCCCGAGGCGAACCGCCGCCAGTGCGCCACCTTGCTAGGCTGGCCGTCGGCCGACTCGTCCACCAACCCGCTCACGCGCCAGACGTCCCCCTGGATTGTGCAGACCAGCGCGCTGCCGTCCGGCAGGAAATCGTGACCGCCGATAAACATCGGCGCGTGCCACGGGTTGTCATACGGCAGCGCGATCGTGTCGATCGCATACGGCCGCTCGTCGCCGAGGGTGATCGCCGTGTCGAGCACCTGGGGCCATTGGGCCGGCCCACCCTCGGTCACGTGGCGAAGCGGATGTTCGGCCAGCGGCGCCACCGTCCGCACGAACCGCCCGTCCACGACCCACGGCGCGTCGAGGTATTCCACGTCGCCGACGCGGTAGGCGAACACGACACGGCGACCGTGGCGGTAGAAGCCGAGATATTCAAACGGCTCGTCCGCCGCGCCGACTCGGGCCGTGTCGGCATCGGCAAGCGACGCCTCGTCGAGCGGCGTGCCGCGCATGATCGCGCCGCCGAGGAAGCCGTGCCGCACCGAAGAAAACTCGACAAAGCCACCGGTCCAGACGGCGTCGTACGTGAGCGTGTCGGGATTGAAACAGACCGCCATCTCGCCGGCGTCACCGAGCCGCACACAGACACCGCGGGGCACGGTCACACCGGCCCCGCGAAACACGCCGCAGAGCAGCGCGCCCAGGTTGGTGTCGTTCCAGCGGCCATCGGCCCAACTCTCTTCGTTCTGGTTGCCCCAGTGACCGAACCGCCCGCTATCGAGCCCGGGAAACTCGGGCAACAGCATCGGCACGTGGTGTTGTCCGCGAAAGTATTCTGCCTCCTTCGCGTAGTAATCATAGATGCGATCGCGGTTAACGTGCTCCTGCCAGAGCGGATGACGCGCCGGTTCGAGCGGCGCACGCTCGTAGGGGAACTCGGCCGCGGCGTGGTCATGCGCGTGTGCGAGCACTGCCTCGATGTCGGCCAGCTTCGGCGATTCGTCTTTGCCCAGCCCCGCGAGCAGCCGCACCAGGTCGAGCTGTTCGCGGCGCGACATCGCGGCCGTCACACCGTCGGGCATCAACGAACCGCGCGGCGATTCTGCTTCGATCTCGCTGCGGGGTATCTCGATCGTGGTCTCGCTCGTCGGTTCCCGCAACAGGATGCGGCGGTCGTTGGAACGTACGGCGTAACCTTCGTGCAGCTTGCCGTCGGTCGTGAGCACGCTGACGGCCGTGTACTCCGGTGCCACGGTACGGCTCGGCCAGTGCAGCGATTCGACGATCTGCTGGGCAGAACGCTGGCTTCCGATCGTCGTCAGGTCGGGGCCGACGCTGCCGCCGTGCCGGCCGATCTTGTGGCAGGAAAGACAGGCGTTCTGCACCGATGCGAACACGGCCACCCCGTGGTCGGCGATGCCTTCTGAGCCGGCGGCTTCGGCCAGTTCGGCGACAAACTGTTCGTCGTACGGCCGCGACCAACTGCGGTAAATCGGCCGCGGTCCGACCGCCACGCCGTCGAGTTGCGGTAGCAGCCAGGCGAGCCCGTCGAGGTTGTCGGCCAGCCGCGCCTCGGCGTCTTCGTCGGTGTGGTTGAGGATGCCGATGGGTCCGTCGTAACCGCTGTCGCGAATCGTCCGCAACAACGCGAGGTCCAACTCGCCCGCCCCCAGCGGTAGGATCTTCTGCCCCCGCGCCTCGCCGTCGGCCGTCATGCCGTTCAGGTTCAGGGCCAACAGGTGCGGCCGCATCCGTTCCAGTAGTTCGGCGAAGCGGTCCAGGTGCGCGTGGCCGTGGTGCAGGTTATAGACAATGCCGACGTTCGGCTCCTGTAGCCGCTCGATGATCTTGATCTGATTCTCCGGCTCGCCGAACCAACCGCCGTGGTTATACAGACCCACGTTACAGCCGACTTCAGCGGCCGCCTCGGCAATCGGCCGCAATCGCGCCACCTCCGCGTCGATCCAGGCGTCCTCCTGCTCAGGCGCCAACGGTCCGCCACCGCCGGTCACCCAGAGTTGCGGGTGCACGTCGTGCCGTCGCAGCACGTCGAGGATCAACCGCGCTTCGTCGTTGAGCTCACCGGGGAACCACCACGCCGTGAGTTCAATGCCGTGCCGCATGAGCGCTTCGACTTCAGCGTCGAACGTGGGAACGTGCTCGGCGCGGTAGTCGTATGCCAACCGTCTGATGCCCAGCCGCTCGAGCATCGCGGCCCGCTCTTCCGGCCCGCGCTTGGCGGCGTCGAACGGCACAATGCACCAGGCCACCAGGTTGTCGCGGGCAAACACCCCATCGTCGGGAAGTTCGCCGGCAAGCGCATCGGTGGGCGCCGCGAGGCAACACAGCGCGGCCACGATTGAAAACAGCATGAAACGCATATAGATTTGTGTCCCTGTCGTGATGAAGGAAGCGCTAACGACGGTGCTCAAGGAGGGAGTGAGAAGGCAGGGCAGAGGACGCGGTGCGGTGAACACAACGATCGGGAAGCGACGCCCCCCGAGGGCGATCGGCATGCCCGAGAATTCGCTCGTTGTGGTTCCATTCTACTGCAAAGTATCGAGCTGTTTCGGGATTGCAAGCAAGAGGACAAGGAATGTTCGTCGAACGAAGCTTTCGTCACGGGGTGCTCGAACTGAACGTTGCCGAAGGCCCCGCCGCCGGCCCGCCGATGGTGATGCTGCACGGTGTGACGCGGCGTTGGCAGACCTTTCGCCCGATGTTGTCGGCGCTAGCAACCGGCTGGCACGTGCACGCACTCGATTTTCGCGGGCACGGTCGGTCGGATCGGGCCCCGGACGGATATTGCATTGTCGACTACGTCGCCGAGGCGGTGGCGCTGGTGGAAAGCTTCGCCGAGCCCGCCGTTGTCTACGGACATTCGCTGGGCGCGATGGTGGCGGCCGCCGTGGCCGCGAAAGTTCCCCACTGCACCCGCGCCGTTGTGCTGGAAGACCCGCCGATGGAGACGATGGGCCAACGGATGACGGAGACGCCCCTGTTGGGCTTTTTCCAAGCTCTGCATGAACACGCCGGATCGCAACGCGACCCGGGGGGCATTGCGGCCGATCTGGCCGACGTCGTTCTGCACGTGCCCCAAAGTGGCGCACAGATTCGCCTTGGCGACGTGCGCGACGCCACCACACTGCGCTTCATGGCCCGCTGCCTGCGCGAACTCGACCCCGAAGTCCTCACGCCGATCGTCGAGCGTCGCTGGATGGACGACTACGACGTCGCCAATGTGTTCTCCCGGCTCACCTGCCCCGTTTTGCTGGTGCAGGCCGACGTGTTGGCCGGCGGCATGTTGACCGACGACGACGCGGAACTGATCACGGCGCTCGCGGCGGACGTCACCAGGATAAGGTTGCCCAACGTCGGCCACGTCGTGCACTGGGCCGAGACGTCGCGGCTCATGAGCCTCGTGCTCGGCTTTCTCGAGTCGGTCTAGGCCCGGGGGGCTCCCCCAGACAGCGTGCGAAGCTCGCCTAGCGGCGACGTGCCGTCAGCGCACCGGCGAAACCGACGAGCAACAGCAACAGCGAGCTGGGCTCGGGAACGTCGAAATTGTTCGGCACGCTCTCGGCGTCATGCGAAAACGGCGCGAAGGCGTTGACGAGCTTGTTGTCCGGCGTCATTCCCGGCGTGTACGTCCCGTCACCCTGCACGACGAACAGGTCCATGTGCACGCCATAAACGGGATCGACCATCGAGTTGATCATCACGTCGAAAGATTCGACGAAGCCATCGCCCGAGCCAGACTGACCAGGTTCGGTATTACCGATCGACGTCAGCGGGCCGTCGAAGTTGAACTGATAGATCTCGAAGTAGGTGTCGAAGATGCCATGCGGGGCAAGACTGTTCGAGTCTTCCAGCGGCGGCGCGCCGAAACCCGAGTCGAAAATCGCCAAAGCGCCGCCATCGTTCTCGACCGTGACGTCGAAGGCGTCGGCGTTGACCATCGGAATGGCCGAAATCACCAGGTAGGCGGTCTGCGTAGCGGCACCTGCCGAGTCCCAAGCATACGCGCCGTTGGCACCGGACGTGTTGCTATTGGCGTACGCGTTGACCGAGAACGGGTTGGATTGATTCACCCAGGTCTGCGTGCCGTTGTCGTACGACCAACTGCCAACGGCTCCAGGGCCAAGTTGCAGTGCCGGCAGCGCGAGTGCCGCCGACGGCAGGGCCATCAGCGCAGAAAGTGCGAACAGAATGCGTAGAGTCTTCATCGGATCGACCACCAGTGAAAAAACAATGGACAGCGTAATCGACCGCGATGTCGCGCACCGTCGCGGCCTCTCTCGCGCACCGATGCCCGCGCATCGGCCGTCGCCTCTTCACTGTTTCCGATGTTCCAAGAAGTGCTCAATTGAGCACAGTTCCCTTGCGCCTACTAAAACCAAACCATCTTGCCAACCTTAGCATCTTCGCGTCGTGCTTTGTACGGGTCAAGTGTGTTTTTACCGTTCGTTGCGCTTTTTTTCGGGATTGGACTCGTGCGGATATGCCAAGACACATCTCTGAATGAAAAGGTTGCCATGGATTCCCGCCCCAATTAATGCGCGTCAAGACTTTTGCGATGGTAGCGAGTGAACGAAACGATACCCAATAATTCGATCCCCCAATACCTCGCGATTTTGTCGTAAATGCCTTTATTTAAACATGTTAGATGGAGTGTTGGTGGATTCCACAGGCGTCCGTTTGACAACGCTTCCGTGCGACCTAGGTTTTCTACAGTCCCACACGCCGCGCCCAATTCTCCTATCCAAGTTCCTGTGGTCATCGTCGCCAATCTGTCAACCAACCCAGCGAAACTCACCTGCACAAATGTCGACGCGATCACTTGTGTGCAGTGCAGTTACCCTGCATCAGGCCAGCGAGGTTCTTTCAAAATGGACGCACGCCCTCGACACGAATTTGGTCGTTGCCTTTGTGCAAACCGCCGCGGCGCCACGCTGGTACTGATGGCGTTTGCCATCGTCGGCCTGCTCGCCTTCGCCGCGTTCGCCATCGACGTCGGCTACCTGCTGACGGCCCGTAACCAGTTGCAGAACTCGGCCGACTCTGCTGCGATGGCGGCCGCCTGGACGCTGCTCGATCAGCGCCGACTGCTCGGCGACGCCGAAATGTACGGAGTGGAGTGGGACGCCCGCGTGACCGCCTACCAGTACGCCAGCGGAAACAAAGTTGCCGGCGACGCACCGACCGTGAATCTGAACATCGACAACTCCGCCGGCGGCGACGTCGAGTTCGGCCGGCTCACGGCCGGCAACGCCATCGACACGGCCGTCGATCCCCCGGATTACAACGCCGTTCGCGTCGTCGTCAAGCGCACGGCCGACACCAACGGCGAGGTGCCCCTGTTCTTCGCCCGCGTGCTGGGCCGCAATGCCGGCGCCGTGCAGGCCGAAGCCACCGCCGTGTTTCACGATGGCATCACCGGATTCAAGTCGCGCACCAACGTGGCCAATACCAGCCTGCTGCCGTTTGCCCTGAAAATCGACGACTGGTTGGACATCGTCAACGGCAACGGCGGCGACGCCTGGGACTACGATTCCGCGACCGGCGACGTCACCGCCGGCAGCGACGGCATCACCGAAGGAAAACTCTTTCCCGGCTCCGCAAGCAGTACGGGTAGCAAGGGGCAGGGAAAGACCAAGATCACCCCCGGCAACTGGGGGACGGTCGACATCGGCGCGGCGAACAACAGCACAGCCGACCTCTCGCGGCAAATCGTCGACGGCGTCTCGTCGGCCGATCTCGACCTGATCGGCGGCGAACTGAACATCGGCGATTCGCTCAACGGCGATACCGGCATCAGCGCCGGCATCAAGGACGATCTTGCCGCGATCATCGGCGAGCCCCGCACGATCCCGCTGTACGACACCGTCACCGGCAACGGTAACAACACGTCTTACCACATCGTGGGCTTCGCCGGCGTCCGTGTCCTTGAGGTGCAACTGACCGGCGGCACCAAGTACGTCACGATCCAGCCGGCGGTCGTCGTCGACCCCGCGGCCAAAGGCACTGACACGAACACGCAGAGCTACCAGGTCTTCGAACCGGTGGTGTTGGTGAAGTAATCAGCCGACCAACGGCCCGCACACAGCCAGGGGCATTGGCGCCAAGGGGCAGACCGAATTTGAGCTCAGGGGCATGGGCTCAGGGGCATGGGCTCTGGTGCAGGGGCAGGTGCAGGGGCAGGGGCAGGGGCAACAAAGGGGTG
>JAGQPT010000543.1 GCA_020426575.1 Planctomycetales bacterium | reverse complement strand
TTTCGACGGTGGCGCGGACGACGAGCGTCGTGCCGTGGCCGACGACCGTTTCTTCGTCGATGTCGTCGAACATCGTGCAGAGCATCTCGACCAGTTCATCGGCCGTCCAGTCGGCGTCGACCAGTTCGGGAACGTGATAGGTGCGAATGCGGGCGTAGTTGGGCAATTCATCCGGTGTTGTGATCAGCAACACGTCGTCGGCAACGGTGGTTGTCAGGTGGAGTGGCTTGAGCAGCATCTGCAGCGCCGAACTGAGGCGAACGCCCTCGAACCCCCCGTTCACGGCCGCATCGGTTCCTACGCCGAAATCTTCCAGAGCAGGCGCGTCCAGCACGACCGGAATTTGATGAAGATCACTGAGGTACTCAGCGACACGTCCTAGTTCTTCTTCAACAAAGTCGAAGCTTGTTTGCGCGTCCAACGTGTCGACGATCTTCTCTTCTTGTTCGCTCATGGACGGCGTGTACTGGCCTGCGGGGCCGCCCACATCCTTACCTGTGTTTTCTTCGGACGAACGTCGTATGATGATTCGAGAAGCCGTGATAGAACTTTCTGCGGGCACCGCCACTTCCGTTGCCGGCTTCGTTGCCACTTCCTTTGCTGGAGCTTTTGCCGTCACCACGACCGGACCGCCAAATGGGTCAGGCGGATCATCGGCGGTTGCCTTGACCGCCGCCGGTGGCGCCGACGCGGCATCGTCGCTGAAGGCCATGCCGCTGCCAAGCGCGCACGTGAGCAAAACGGCGCTGGTCAGGCCCGTTGCGGCCAGCGCGCCTTTGGTGGTAAACGTGGTCCAGGTCATCATGCGTAGTTGTCCTTCGGCTAAAGAAACGACTTCTTCCGGCGGTGGTGTGCCGGTGGCGCCACCGCTGGCCAATGACGCACTGGCCCCGGTTGTCGCTGCGATGAGCGACTCGCCGACGGCGGCCGCTGCGGCGGGTTGCGTTTGCTGTAACAGCACGACGGCCGAACTCAGCGCGACGCCGCGCAGCAGCAGCCGCACGCGCAGGCGACGGCGACCGCGCTCAAGACGCGACTTGACCGCGGCGTCGCTAAGACCGAGCGCATGCGCGACTTCGCCGCGCGACATCCCATCGAGGTAGAAGAGCACGAGTGGGCCGCGAAAACGTTCAGGCAGCGCCGCGAGCTCTTCATCGAAGACAAACATCTCTTCGCGTTGCGTGAGCGCTTCCAGTGGGCCGGCCGGTGACGGCGTCGACCGAGTCAGTACGTCGAGCAGTGGGGCGTCCAAGGGCGTCTCCAGTTCACGGCGACGAGCAAGGCGGCGTCGCGCGTTCAGACACACGCCGTAGGCAACACGGTGCAACCACGAGGCGATCGAACGCCGCCAGCGCACCGTGCCCGACTTTTTCGCCAACACCAGGAACGTCGCTTGGAACGCATCTTCGGCATGTTGGTGATCGCGCAGCAGGCGGCGACAGACGCCCATCACGAGCGGGCCGTGCCGTCGAACCAGCGCGGCAAAGGCCGCCTGATCGTTGCTGGAGGCAAAACGGCGGATCAGGGCGGCGTCGTTCGAGGCTGGTTCAACTCCCCAGGTTGCTGCCGATGCGCGCGGTTCGGAGATGATGTGTTGCGACACGAAGTGGTTGCCTCCGGACGGAACGTCCTCGACGCCTCCTCGTCGGGTCGCCCTATCCTTAATTCTTGATATCTTGCCGCAATTCCGCTTGGTGGTGCGGTGTTTCGGTCACACTGCTTTGCAGCAGCGATGATGGTTTCGTCGCCCATCGGGGCCGCTACCATTGCAGGGCAGCTATCAATGTAATGTCGTACGGAGAGGAACGGGCGTCAGGTTTATCGAGAGATTCGCGGCCGCTCGGTGCGCGAGCACTCCCCCCAAGCGGACTACGGTACGGGGCGTAGTATTCAAGACAAAAATCGTGGAAACGCGTCGATGTGGCCAATCCGCATGATGCAAATCATTTATTCACATGCCTTTGCGACGTGTTTTTTATTTCCGCGTTTTTGACGGATTTCCCTTGCAACCCCGCCGGATGTCGATATCTTAGTGACTGAGATCGGAGGGACGAAGGAAGAGGCGCATACAAGAACCTTTCCACTTGCTGGGGTCAATGCGCCATTATGAGATGTCAATTCTTGAGCGCCGCAGTGCGCTTCGCGTCAGTTTCTGCCCTCGCCCTCGCCCTGATGGCGGGTAGTGCGTCAGCTGGCACCCTGCTGCAAATTCAGCTAGGGGGTGTCGATGTCGAGTACGACGGTACGAATCTTTTTGACAGCGATCCCGGCAACAGTGATCCGGATCCGTTGAATACGGTCACGTTCCTGGTTGATGGCTCGTCGCTCGGCACGTTCACGTCGGATATCGACCTCGACATGTTCATCCCCAACGTCACGAACATCGCTGCTGCGGGCGATACGGTCATCAGTTCGGCCGGCGGCATTTTTGACCTGGGCCTGCCGAGTGGTGACTTCCTCGAACTCGACCTCGACGAAGCGACGGTCGTATACGTCGACATCTCGGGCATCGTCGAATTTGTCTTCGGCGGTTCGATCGCGTCCGTGTCGGGACAATCACTGCCGTTTGGTTTGACGATTGGTGACCCTGTCTCCGTTTCGTTCTCCACGCAAGTGAACCCGGGTTCGCTGGTGGTCAACGAGCAGACGGAAACCGTCTCGGCGTTCACGGCTGCTGGCACGGGTGAGATTCGCGGGATGGTTCCCGAGCCGACTTCGCTGGCGCTGCTGGCGGTTGCAGGTGTGGCGCTGGGTCTGATCCGTCGTCGCTAGGAAGACCCTGCTGTCGAAAGAACGAGTACACGTACGAGGCCGCCCGGCTTGCTTGCCGGTGCGGCCTCGTGTCGTTTTCCCCCAACGGTTGCCCAGCGTCACGCCGCCGCCGCCCCGCCTGAATCCGTTACATTTCTCCTAACCCGCACTCTTGGGTCAAGGCGTACGACCAGATGGTCGACAATGAGGATGCGCCACATGTGCGCGCCGGATGCTGGCATGGCAGCACTGGCCGGGTGGCGTTTCCCGGCGGTGTTCGCCCCGGGACTGAGCTAACGCCCCATTTGCTGATGGTTCCAGACCGACGATGTCCACAGGCTCACGTTCGCTGGCGACAACACCGCGCGGTGGCCCGCTGGCCCGGCTGGCTGACTTCATCGCCGATTTCGGCGAGTTGTTGATCAATTGGGTCACGGCACTAGGGAGCATATCGTTGTTCACGGGGCGGACGCTGTCCTGGTTGTTCACGCGGATCCCTCGCCGCGAAACGATGTTGCCGAACTTTTACCAGGTCGGCGTGCTCAGCCTGCCAGTCGTGGCGCTGACCGGTACGTTCATCGGCATGGTGCTGGCAGCGCAGAGCTATAGCCAATTCAAGATGATGCACCTGGAAAGCCGGCTGGGTGCCGTGATCAACCTCTCGCTGGTGCGTGAATTGGGACCGGTGCTGGCCGCCACGATGTTGGCCGGCCGCGTCGGCAGCGCCATCGCGGCCGAGTTAGGAACGATGCGCGTGACCGAGCAAATCGACGCCCTGTCGAGCATGGGCGCCAGTCCGATTCATTACCTGGTCGTGCCGCGGTTCCTCGCCTGCCTGGTGCTGATCCCGACGTTGACGATCATGGCCGACTTCATGGGTGTCGCCGGCGGGGCGTTTTACGGCATTGTGATGCTGGACATCGACTGGCACCATTACTGGGCCAACTCCCAGCATTACGTCGACCTGTTCGACCTGTTCACGGGCGTGTTCAAGAGTTTGTTTTTCGGGGCGGCCATTGCCGTGATCAGTTGTCACCGGGGTTTTTACTGCGATCCGGGGGCCGAAGGTGTGGGACGAGCGGCCACCGGCGCGTTTGTGCATTCGTTCGTGGTGATCCTGGTGATCGACTTTTTTCTGGGCGTGGCCATGGACAACGTCTACGACGTCGTTTGGCCGGACGTGTTCAAATCGTTGTGAGTGACGTCGATGGTGGCGAAAGCTGGCAAGACGAACGAACCAGGACAGTTCCTCGTCGAAATCCGCGACGCAAGCGTCGGATTCGGACGTCACGAGGTGCTGCGCGACATCACCGTGCAGATTCCCCGCGGTGAGACGCTGGTTGTGATTGGCGAGAGCGGCTGCGGCAAAACGGTGTTGCTCAAATCGATCATCGGGCTGGTACGGCCCTATCAGGGTTCGGTGCTGTTCGACGGCAACGACCTGTCGAAATTGCGACAGCAGGAATTGGCACGCGAGCGGACCCGCTTCGGATTCCTTTTCCAGGGAGCGGCGTTGTTCGACAGCATGACAGTGCGGCAAAACATCAGCTTCCCTCTGCGTGAACACACGAAGAAGCCCGCCGACGAAATCAACCAGATCGTCGAAGATCGCATCGCCGACGTGGGGCTGCCCGAGACGGTGCTCGACCAGAAGCCGGTGCAGCTTTCCGGTGGAATGCGGAAGCGAGTGGGCCTGGCGCGGGCCATGGCCATGAATCCCGATCTGATGCTTTACGACGAGCCGACGACGGGGCTCGACCCGATCATGAGCGACGTGATCAATGAACTGATCCTCCGCTCTCGCGAACGCTACGACGTCACCAGTGTCGTTGTCACGCACGACATGCGGACCGCACGCAAGGTGGCGGACCGGGTGATCATGCTCTATCCGCTTGGGCGACTCGACGAAGACGAGCCACAGATGATCTTCAACGGCCCGCCCGAAGACATCGACGGCAGCGGCGACGCGCGGGTGACACAATTCGTCGAGGGCGAGGCCGGCGAGCGGTTGATGGAGATGCGCCAGCGCGGCGCATTGTGATCCGGACCGGGGGCAAGTCCACCATTTGAGTAAACGAGACATGGACGAACGCGTCTTACAGTTCCGCGTCGGTGTGGTGATGCTGGCGGCGATCATCCTCGCCGGCATCCTGGTGATGTTGTTCGACGCCGTGCCGGTGCTGCCGCTGGTATCCGGCGACGAGTACACGATCCCGATCTATTTCCCCAATGGCGCTCCGGGGGTCACCAAGGGTACGCCGATCCGCAAGAGCGGAATCCTGATTGGTCGCGTCGAAGGCGTGAAGTTCGCCGAACAACGCGGTGCGATCGTCGACGCCGGCATCTTCGACAACATGAAGGTCTACCATGACGAGGTTGTCCGCGTCCGCGGTGACTTGCTCGGCGACGTCGACCTGGAGTTCGTGCCGGGCAACGTGATTCCCGCTGAACGCGTGGCGTTGAAGCCCGGCCAGCAGATCGATGGCTACGTCGTATCCGGACCGATGGACGTGATTGCCAATCTAGAGACGACCCTATCCGAAGCAGTGCGTTCGGTGCAAAAAACGAGCAACGACGTCAGTGTGCTTGCTCAACAGGTCGGCCAACTGGTGCAAGGCAACGAAGATCAGATTCGCCGGGTGATTGCCAAGACCGAAGTGGCGCTCGACTCGCTGAGCACGACGATGCAACACGCCGACGCGTTGATCGGCGATCCCCAGATGCAGGCGAACCTGCGCCGCGCCATCGAACGCGTCCCCGAAGTGCTCGATAGCGCCGAAGACGCCCTGGGCAACCTGGGACTGTTGGCCGGTGCGGCACAACGCAACCTGGAAAACCTCGAAGGCTTCACTGGGCCGTTGGGTGAACGTGGACCGGCGCTGGTCGACAACATGGACCGCAGCATCGCGCAGCTCGGACAACTCGTCGAAGAACTCGTGCAGTTCAGCCGGATGTTGAACAACTCGGACGGCACACTGAACAAGTTGGTCAACGATCCCGATCTTTACCACCACTTGCTCTCAGCGGCAGAAAACATCGACGAGTTGACGTGCAAGCTCCGGCCGATTCTCGACAACGCGCGCGTCTTTACCGACAAGATTGCCCGGCGACCGAATCAACTGATCATGCCCGGCAACGGGGCGAAGTGACGTTGGGGGCAAAGTGATCGGCGCAGTGGCGCGACGTCACTGCAGCGGCGGGGGGTATGTTGCCGGTGCGGAGAGCCCAGGTGCAGGCAACCCCGGCGTAGGGGGCGGGACCGTGGGACGCGCAAATGGGTTGAGCGATGGTCCGGGCGTCGCGGGCGGCATCGTGGTTGCCCCCGCGGGAAATCCACTGGGCGGCAACGCCATCCCGCCGGGTGGCAGCGTCACTGGACCGGGTTGCGGCGCCGGAGCGCCATATCCCGGCGGGGGAAGCTCGCCCGGCAACAGTTCGCGTATGCCGGGAACCGGCTCGGTCCCATATTGAGGTGGGACAGGTTGTCCCGGCAGCGGTAGAGTACTTTGCGGCGCCGCCAGGGTGGGTGACCCAAACGGCAGCTCCGCGCCGACGAGATTGACGCCGCCACCTCGTCCGTTGGCACGGAGTTGTTCGGCGCGGCCGATCAATTGATCAGTGGGTACGACCATCTGCGGCGCGAGGTTGAAGTCGAGAACCCGTTCGTCGCGAATCTCCGTCGGCACGACGTTTTCCGAAACAAAGTCGAGGGGGAAATACTGATACCACGGCGGAGAGATTTTCTGTTCGACAGTGAGCGTCTCGTAGCCGTCTTTGACCAGGCGGATCTTGCGCGTGCCGTAATAGATGAAGCTCGTGGAAACGGGCGACGTTCCGATGGGGAAGTCGTCGACGTAAACCGCCGCGCCGGGAGGATTCGTGCGAATCGTGAGCCGCCGGTGCACGCACCCCGACGTCGCGGTCAACGCCACGAGGGCGAATGCCATGACGAGCCAACGCGCGTGTTGTCGCACTTTAGGGCAGCGAAGCTTCACGTGAGACACCGAAAGTTGGGATCGAGGCGTGGGCGTTTGCCGCCGAAGTTGCCGCGGTCGGGCCAGCGACGAATGCCTAGGCAATACGTGTTCGTTAAGGCAGAACGTGCGACGGACGGCGTCGACGTGCAGCGTGTGTCGATGTGAAAAACGTTGAGACAAGAAGCGACGGCGTCGCGACCGGTTGGTCACTTGCACACGTTCGCCGATCTGGCGTGCGGCAACGCGGGGTTGCCAATGTGACGAGGGCCGGGAGTATAGCCATCGCCTCTTGACGGGGCTAGACGGGTCTAACGCGGGGGGCCACCGATGGGCGGAGGGCGGTCGATGCTCATCCGTGCCGGCATTGCCGCGCTGCTACTCAGGCGGTAGCGGAACGACTAGAATTTCAGTGGTACGGCGACGGAAACACACCGTCGACCGGCGTCGATGCCGGCTGTCATCGACGCAAGCAGGCACACTCATGCTGGCACAGGCCCGGGATCGAGCCGTTGGAGTATCATGCCCTAAGCGACGTGGGACTGAGGCGCGCCAGTAACCAGGACGCCTACGCCGTGCACGTGGCCACGACCGACCATGCCTGGGCGCAACGGGGGCACCTGTTCGTGGTCGCCGACGGCATGGGGGCTCACGCGGCTGGAGAACTCGCCAGCAAGATGGCCGCGGACACCGTACCGCTGACCTACGAGAAGCTCCGCAGCGAGCCACCACCGATGGCGCTGCGCCATGCGATCGAGAAGGCCAACGACGTGATCAACACCCGCGGCGAAGCCCACGCCGAATTCCACGGCATGGGAACAACTGTCAGCACGCTCGTGTTGCTGCCGCAGGGGGCGATCGTCGGGCACGTCGGTGACAGCCGGGTGTATCGTGTTCGCCATCACCGCCTCGATCAGTTGACGTTCGACCACAGCCTCGTGTGGGAGATGTCCATAGGTGCCGGCCTCCGCGAAGAGGATCTGCCCGCCTATGTGCCGAAGAACGTGATCACCCGTTCGCTCGGTCCCAGCGCCCAGGTCCAAGTCGACCTCGAAGGCCCGTTTCCGTTGGCAGCGGGCGACGTGTTCATGCTCTGCAGCGACGGGCTCAGTGGACAGGTCAAAGACGAGGAGATCGGCGTCATCCTCGACGTGCTCTCAGCGAGGGAAGCAGCCGCCGCGTTGGTTGACCTGGCCAATCTTCGTGGCGGCCCCGACAACATCACCACGATCGTGGTCCGGGCCGGGGAAGCCGAGACCACCGCGTCGGTCGTTCCCGACTGGGGGAGTGAGGCGATGCCCACATCGGGGCGCCGGTCGACGGCGTCTTGGAGTTGGTCGCGCGGCCTCAGTGCCGGTGGGGCAATCGCCGGCGCCGCCGCCACGCTGGCCTGCCTCGTCGCGGGGCAGTTGGTTGCCGCCGCCGTGTGTGGTCTGGCTACCGTGGGCTTGGGCCTGCGGCTCGTACTCGGCGTCGCCACGCGCGAAGGACAGTCCGACACCGCCGAGCCGGACGAAGAGATTCCCCACGGTGCGCTGGGGCGGGGGCCATACCGGTCGTACAAGTGCGAGGCCTCGGCCGAAATGGCCGTCTCGCTCAGCCGAGTGGTGCAACAACTGCGCGATGCGGCAGTCGAAGAGACCTGGCGGATCGACTGGGATGCGTTCAGTCGGCTGAACGACGCCGCCACCGCGGCGCTTGGCAAGAAAAAGTACCGCCAGGCGATCCGAGACTTCTGTCGGGCGATGAGCTTCATGATGAACGAATTGCGGCACCAGAACGAATCGGCCTCGCCGCAGCGTTCGACGTCGTCGGACGACGCGACGAGCTAGCAGTGCTGGCAACACGGCGCAGCTCGGTGGCCGCACAGAATCGGCGCCAAGGGCCCGTCCCCGTCTCTCGCTCGTGTGTGTCGTCTGTGTTCCGCGTACGTGGGCGTGGGGGGCGCTTGATCTCTTGACCACAGGGTCCTTGTTCACAAGGGAGGCTGCCGCGGCCCTCCTGTCTTGCCTGGGTTGTCTTGTGGCCAACGACCGGTGTCGGCTAGACTCCTCGCCCCTTCACCCCTGCGCCACGAGTCCCGCGCCATCGCCTGCGGCGACGCGTGGCGCACCGAGTCGATCAGCGCACGACAAGGAGGTCGTCGTTGCTCTCCAAGTGGCCGATCCGCAACAAGATGCTGGTTGGCCTCGGCCTATTGCTGGTGATCGTTGGCACGCTCTCCTGGAGCGGCATCAACGGCGTGTACGCCTATCGCGGGCTCGTCAAGAGCCTGAGTCGGCGAGCCAGCGAAATGCCGGCGGCCATGAAGCTGAACCAGCAAATCACCGAACTGCGACTGAGCCTCCTCAGTCAGCAGCACGCTCGCGCTGGGCTCGAAGACACCGGCCCCTTTGCCGACGCTGGCCGTGACTCGCCGCTGGGGGCGATGGAATTGGCAAACGCCCAGTTTCGCATCAAGCTCCGCGCCGTCCGCAGCACCTTCGACCGCTATCGCGACGTACTCGAAGCCAATGAACGCACCGGGTTGGTCTATGGCGACGGGCGCGGCGAGCACCGCACGGCGCTACAGATC
This sequence comes from Planctomycetales bacterium, assembly GCA_020426575.1. Taxonomy (GTDB): domain Bacteria; phylum Planctomycetota; class Planctomycetia; order Pirellulales; family JAEUIK01; genus JAGQPT01. The sequence goes on along the minus strand of JAGQPT010000543.1, from coordinate 2,547 downwards.
GAAAACGTGCTGGACCGCATCGAATTCACCATGCACGACGCCGATTGGCTGTTGCCGGCCTCGGACATCGCGGCTATCTCCGAAGACCTGGCCACGCTGCAAGACCTCACCGCGCAGTTGCCAGGCCATTTGCACCGAAACCTGCACGACCTCACGACCGAAGTGCGCGGCAAATATCGCGGCTGGTTGCTCGTCAACTGGACGACCACGCTTTCGGCCGCCCTGTTGCTGTTCGTGTTCTTCTGGTTGTTTCACAAATGGGTCTTCCGTCCGCTGCGAATTCTCGTCAAGGGTTCGCGGAAGATCGCCACGGGCAACTACGACTACCGCATCGTGCTGGACACGGCCGACGAGATGGCGGAGTTGGCGGCGGCAACAAACGACATGACGGCCCGTTTTCAGGCGATCCGCGACGACCTGGATCGCCAGGTGCGCGAGCGGACGCGCCAGGTGATCCGCAATGAGAAGCTGGCCAGCGTCGGTTTTCTCGCCGCCGGCGTGGCCCACGAGATCAACAATCCGTTGGCGTCGATCGCCATGTGTGCCGAGTCGCTCGAAGGTCGACTGGGCGCGATCTATGAGCCGAGTGCCGGCGACGGCGAACAGGCAGGCAACGAAGCAGCCGAACTGGCGCGCCGCTACCTAATGCTGATCCAGAGTGAGGCGTTTCGCTGCAAGGAAATTACCGAGCGGCTGCTCGACTTCTCGCGTATGGGCGACACGCGTCGACAGCACACCGACCTCGGCGAATTGATCGACGGCGTCGTCGACATGGTCGGCCACATCGCCAAGTACCAGTCGAAGCGTATCGACGTGAATCACCGCGAGGCCATCATCGTCAGCGTCAATCCTCAGGAGATCAAACAGGTTGTCCTCAACCTGGTGACCAACGCCCTGGACAGCATGGGCGAACGGAACGGGACGCTCCTGATCGACCTGGGCAGCCACGACGATTCGGCCGTGATGACGTTCACCGACAACGGTTGCGGCATGACCGCCGAAGTGCTCGAGCACCTGTTCGAGCCGTTTTTCACACAACGAGAAAGCGGGCAAGGCACGGGCCTGGGGCTCTCGATCGCCTATCGCATCGTTGCCGACCACAGGGGAAACATCGAAGCCGCCAGCGACGGTCCCGGGCGCGGTTCCACGCTCCGCGTCGTGATCCCGCTGGCCAATGCAGACAAGGAGACGCACCATCGCCACCAAGCCGCATAATCGCCTCAAGTTGTTGTTTGCCGACGACGAACCGTCGCTGCAACAATTGATGAGCCTGGAACTGCCTCGCATGGGGCACGAAGTGACCATCTGTCCCGATGGACTCAAGGCGGTCGCCGCGCTCGAACTGAACACGTACGACTGCATCCTCGTCGATCTCGACATGCCGGGGATGAACGGCATCGAGGTGATTGGGCGCTGCAAGGAAATGTCGCCCGACACCGAGGCGGTCGTGCTCACTGGCAAGAGTTCGTTGGAGACGGCGGTTGCCGCGCTGCGCCAAGGAGCGTTCGACTACATCACGAAGCCGTACAAACTCGCGGAACTGGAAACGCTACTGGTGCGGGTGGGTGAGAAGCGTGAGCTGACGAACAAGTACCGCGCCGCCAAACGTCAACTCGAACGCCTCGAAGGCGCTCCGACGTTGGTGGGAAAAAGCCCCGGGATGGAACAAGTGCGGCGGCTGGCGGCCAAGGTCGCGCCGACCGGCTCGACCGTGCTGGTGCGCGGCGAGACGGGCACGGGCAAGGAACTGGTGGCCCGCGCGGTGCACCAACAGAGCGACCGCGCCGAAATGCCCTTCGTGGCGATCAACTGTGGCGCGCTGCCTGAGAACTTGATCGAAAGCGAGTTGTTCGGGCACCGCAAGGGCGCCTTCACCGGCGCCGACGATCACCGCGTCGGGTTGTTCGAAGTCGCCAACGGCGGCACGATCTTCCTGGACGAAATCGGCGAACTGCCCAAGGCGATGCAGGCGAAGTTACTGCGGGTGCTCGAAAGCGGCGAGATTCGCCGCGTCGGCGAAAACGAGGCCGTCACCGTCGACGTGCGGGCCGTCTGCGCCACGCTGCGCGACCTGGAACAGATGGTCGTCGACGGCGAGTTCCGCGAAGACCTGCTGTTCCGCATCAACACGTTCGAGATTTTGATCCCGCCGCTGCGGGACCGGGTCGAGGACATCGCGGACCTGGCGCTCTGTTTGCTGCAGCGCGTGCGACCGAGCGCGCGGACGATCCAAACCGCCTTCACCGAAGAGACGATCGAGGCGCTCGAGCGACACGTCTGGCCGGGTAACGTCCGCGAACTGGCCAACGTCGTCGAACACGCGGCCATCCTCTGCGAAGAAGGCGATCCCATCGCGCCGGAGCATTTGCCGCGCAATCTCGATCATCGCAGGCTGCGGGCCGTGCACACGCAGTTCACGGCCGGTCAGTCGCTGCGGGAGATCGAAATGCAGGCGATCTACCAGGCGCTGGACCGCCACGGCGGCAGCAAACCAACGGCCGCCAAGGAACTCGGCATCAGCCTGAAGACGCTCTATAACAAGCTCAG
>JAGQPT010000542.1 GCA_020426575.1 Planctomycetales bacterium | reverse complement strand
CACGTCGTCGGGGTGCATCAACACGACGTCGCGACGGTCGATGCCGCGGTAAAGGTCGTGATCTTCGTACACGACCGTGTTGAACTGTCCCTCGCTGCGTACGGTCATCAGGCGCAGCTCTTCGCCGCTGACGGAGGGCCGGGGCAACGTGTGCACGTGCAACTGAGCGCGGCCGTTGGCGGTGGCAAACTTCGGTTGATGGAACGTACGGCCAGCGATTTGGAATTCCTCGTGGGAATGGCCGATGTCGCGGATCGCGGCGTAGCCCGGCACGACGTGGGCGATGGCCTGGCGAATCTCATCGTGGGAGCGCATCCGCTCCCAGTCGATCACATTCTTGGCGTCGGCGTGGCCGTTGTGGCCGAGCACCGCCGCGGCAAGCGAGGCGATCACGTCGGTCTCGGCACGGGGTCCTTGATGGCGACGCGGCCCACCGTCGCTGAGCCGCACGTAGTTGAACATCGACTCCTGCGTGGTCGACTGCGGCTCTTCGTCGCGGGCCAGCACGGGCAGGACGATCGTTTCGCGGGCCAGTCCATGCGCGTGTCCCGTGTTGAGCGTCGTGTTCAGTTGCACGAGGAGTTCGAGGTTGCCGAGGGCGGCGTCGGCAAACGCCGCGTCAGGGTTCGAGCCGTAGAGGTTGCCACCGAGACAGACGCCCAGTTTGACGCGGCCGGCCGAGGCCGCCTCCATGCAGGCCAGCGTGTCGAGCCCGGGGCTGGTGGGGAGCGAAACGCTGAAGTGCTGCTGGAGCGCGTCGAAGAAGGCCGACTTCAAGGCGGGCGTGACGCCGACCGAGCCGATCCCCTGGATGTTCGAGTGGCCGCGGATGGGAAGCAGTCCGGCGCCGGGCCGCCCCACCATGCCGCGCATCAGGGCGAGATTGGCGATCGCCTGCACGTTGTCGACGCCGTGGGCGTGATGCGTGATCCCCATCGTCCAGGAGAAGACGACGTTCTGGGCGCGTGCGTAGCGCCGGGCGATCTCGTCGATCGTGGCTCGGTCGATGCCCGCCGACGCCACAACGTCGTCCCAGGCGAGCGCGTCAAGCGTGGCTGCAAGTTCGGACCAGCCGTCGCAGGCCGTGTTGAGGAACTCGGTGGCGACGTCACCGGTCTCGGTGAGTCGTTTGGCCACCCCCAGCAGCAGGGCAAGATCGCCGCCGATGTGCGGCTGCACGTACATGCTGGCGATGTCACTCTTGAAAAACATGCTCCGCAGGTCGCTGGGGATGCGGAATCGCACCATGCCGCGTTCGACGACGGGGTTGATGACGATCACCTCGCCGCCGCGCCGGCGCACGTGCGTCAGCGTCGTCATCAGCCGTGGATGATTGCTGGCGGGGTTGCCGCCGATGACGAACACGAGGTCGGCGTGCTCGATGTCGTCGAGCACGATCGTGGCCGTGCCGCTGCCGGTGACGCTCGACAGCCCGACGCCGCTGGCCTGGTGGCAATAGTAACTGCAATTGTTGACATTGTTCGTCCCGTACATCCGCGCGAACAACTGCAGGAGAAAACCCGCTTCGTTGGAGCTGCGGCCACTGAAGTACCAGAACGTCTCATCAGGCGGAGTCGCCCGCAGCTTGTCGGCGATCCGCTCCAGCGCTTCATCCCAGGAGAGCGGTTGATAGTGGGACTGGCCGGCGCGGTAGACGATCGGTGTGGTGAGCCGACCGCTGGCTTCGAGTTGCCGCGGCGAGAGCGACTTGAGCGCCTCGATCGAATGCGTGCGAAAGAACTCGGCCGGGATGCCGGGCTGCATGTCGGCGACCATCGCCTGGATCGACTTCTTGCAGACCTCGGGGAAGTGGCCGACCTCGTTGACCATGCCGCCGGCCTGTCCGCCCATCCCCAGCGCACAGGTTTTGCAGGCGTTGCGCGTGCGTAATGCGCGGTACAGCTTCCAGATGCCGCCGGCCTCGCGGGCCTTGGCGAGCGTGTAGCGCATCGCCACCCAGCCACCGCCGCTCGACGGTCGGTAAGCGTGAGAACGTTCGTCTCGACTCACTCGACGGTTCCTATTTCTCTTGAGGGCGAAGACCGGTTGAGCGCGACAATTGGTTGAGCGCGACGATTTAATTGAGCGCGACCGTGACGGTCTTCGTTTCCGTGTAGGCGTCGAGGCCGCGTTCGCCAAGTTCACGGCCGATGCCGGACATTTTGAAGCCGCCGAACGGAGCGGCGGCGTCGAAGACATCGTAGCAATTGACCCAGATGGTGCCGGCCCGCAGCCGGGCGGCCAGACGATGGGCCTTGGCAATGTCGCGCGTCCAGACCGCGGCGGCCAGGCCGTACATCGTATCGTTGGCGCGACGCACGAGTTCCTCCTCGTCGCTGAACTTCAGCACGCTAAGCACGGGGCCGAAAATCTCTTCGCGGGCGATCGCCATGTCATCTTCGACACCGGTGAACAGCGTGGGTTCGACGTAGTAGCCCTCGTCGCCGAAGCGTTGACCGCCGGTGCGGCATTCGGCACCGGCCTGCTTGCCAGCCTCGATGTAACGCAGGATCTTGTCGAGCTGTGCCTGATCGATCTGGGGTCCCTGCTGGGTCGCCGGATCGAGCGGGTTGCCAAGTTTGCGGTCGCGGTTCATCGCCTCGATGCGTTCGACCAACTCGTCGTGTACTGAATCGTGGACCATCAACCGGCTGCCGGCGCAACAGCACTGGCCCTGATTGAAGTACAGGCCGAAGTGTGCTCCCTGGGCAGCCGCTTCGAGGTTCGCGTCGGGGAGCACGATGTTGGGGCTTTTGCCGCCGAGTTCGAAGGTGAAACGTTTGAGCGACTGCGCGCCGTCTTTCATGATCGTCTGCGCGGTGAGGTGTTCGCCGGTGAAGGCCACCTTGTCGACGCCGGGGTGCTTGACGATCGAGGCGCCGGCCGTGGGACCGTAGCCGGGAATGACGTTGATGACGCCGTCGGGGATGCCGGCCTTCTGCGCGAGCCGCGCCATCCGCAGGCAGGTCAACGGCGTCTGCTCGGCCGGCTTCATCACTATTGTGCAGCCGGCCGCCAGCGCCGGGCCCCACTTCCAGGCGACCATCAACATGGGAAAGTTCCAGGGGATGATCTGGCCGACCACGCCGGTCGGTTCGCGACGGGTGTAGGTGAAGTAGTCGCCGCGCACCGGGATCGTCTGGCCGTGTAGTTTGTCGGCAAAGCCAGCGTAGTAACGCAGGCAATCGATCGTCAGCGGCAGGTCGGCTGCCCGGGCGTCGCTGATTGGCTTGCCGTTGTCGAGCGTTTCCAGGGCCGAGAGTTCGTCGAACTCGTCTTCCAGCATGTCGGCCAGGCAATGCATCAGGCGTCCACGGTCGCGGGCATCCATCTTTCCCCAGGGGCCGTTTTCCAGGGCATCGCGGGCGGCGTCGACGGCCAGGTCAACGTCGGCGGCGTCCCCCTCGGCAACCTGGGCGATCACCTCTTCGGTGGCAGGGTTGATCGTCTCGAACGTCTTGCCACTCGAGGCCGGCACCCACTTGCCGCCGATGAAACACTCGGTCTGCTTGACTTGCGGAACCGCCACCATTTCGCTGATCGTCGCCATCACCAATCCTCCCTACGCCAGGGGCGTGGTCGCCTTGAAAAAAGCCTGCGTTCGACACCAGGCCGACCGCTCGGTTCGCGCGATTCCGTGGTCCCACGCCACGGAGCCAACCGTCCACCCGCGATGCGTCCTTCGACGCGTATGAATTTTAACGGTCACGTCATCAACAAGCCACCGTCGACGAATTGTCGCTCGGTGGAGATCGCTCAAAAGATGCGAGCATACGCCTGGGTTCGGTCCCCAGTGCTGCACCGCGCGGTCGGGGTTGTAGCGCGTCGGACGTAAAAACGTGATTGCGAACGACCCGGGAATTGGTACGATGAACGATCTTTGTGGGTTTGTGGCATCGCCACCAACCCGGGGTAAATCGACCGCATTCAGCCCCCGAGGGACAACTCGATGGCCAAAACAGATGAAAACGACCCGAAAGACAAAGGCGATCAACCGGCCGCTGCCGGGCAGCCGCAACAGCGTCCGCAGGTCGACGTCGACGATTCGCACATCACGGCGACCTACGCCAACTTTTGCCGGGTCACGGGGACGCCCGAAGAGTTGATCCTCGACTTCGGCCTGAATCCGCAACCAGTTGGCGTGCCCACCAAGCCGTTGGCGCTGACGCAGCGGATCGTGTTGAACTACTACACGGCCAAGCGAATGCTGCACGCCTTGCACTTGAGCATCCAGCGTCACGAACAGGCGTTCGGCGTGTTGGAAACCGATATCCAGAAGCGCGTGGTGGGCGGCATGCCGGCACCGGCGCCGACGGCCGACCGGCCCAAGTAGCACATCGTCGCACCAAATTGTCGCGGCGAGCTGGGCGGCCAGGTGCGGCAGCCGCCTGCGCGACCAACTGAGCCAGCGGGGCGTCGTCGACCGGACAAGGTCCGGCCGTCGGCGACGCCTCGCGACTCGTGCCTCCAGCGACTCGGGTGCCCCTCGGTGCTAGAATCGTCACCACTTCCCCGGACCTGACACGTCCCCGACCTGATTCGCCCAGTCGATATGGAACATGCCGTCAGTGAACTTGCGTCGATCGATTATGTGATCCTCGGCGCGTACATGGTCGGAATGCTGGCCATCGGCACGTTCTACGCCAAGTACGTGCACACGGCCGGCGACTTGTTTCTTGCGGGACGCGCGCTGCCGTTTTGGGCCATCGGCCTATCGATCGTAGTGAGCGACATTGGTGCCATCGACCTGGTGTCAGGCTCCGGCGCCGCATACGAGTACGGCATCGCGCAGGCGAACTTCGATTGGCTCGGGTCGGTGCCCGCCGTGCTGATCGCGGCCTTTATCTTCGTGCCGTATTACTGGCGCGCCGGCGTTTACACGATCCCCGAGTTCCTCGGCCGTCGCTACAACGTCGCCGTGCAGATGATCGAGGCGCTAATCTGGTTCGCCTTTCTGTCGGTCAACGTCTCGGTGATGTTGTATCTATCGGCGGTGTTCCTGGGGGAAGTGCTCGACTGGAACGTGGAGTTCTCGATCTGGCTGACCGCAGTGTTCGTGGGCATTTACACGGTCTCCGGTGGATTGTCGGCCGTGGTGATGACCGACGTATTGCAGATGGTGGTGATGTTCGTCGGGGCAGGCTCGCTGCTGGTGCTGGGGCTCTGGGAAGCCGGCGGTTGGGAAGATGTTGTCGAAGCCGTGAAGGCCCAGCCGAATGCACCTGCCGATTATTTCCAACTGCTCGCCCCACATGCGGCCGACACGCCGTACCCTTGGACGGGCATCGTGTTTGGCTTGGGTATCGTGATGTCGACGGCCTATTTCGTCGGTAACCAGGCGGTGCTGCAGCGGGCCCTGGGTGCTCGCAGCGAGTGGGATGCCAAGGCGGGACTGATCACGGCCGGTTTTTTTAAGCTGTTCATCCCGCTGCTGATGTTCGTGCCGGGACTGACCGGCCGGGCCTTGTGGCCCGACCTTGCCAAAGCCGACACCGCCGTGCCGCGGATGGTGGCCGAGCTCTTGCCGCCGGGTTTGATGGGGCTGATGTTCGCCGCCTTTCTGGCGGCTCTGATGTCGAGCGTCGACTCGTACTTGAACTCGTGTTCGACGATGTTCATGACCGACGTGTACGGTCGCGGCTACCATTTGGCCACGGGCCGCAACCTCGGCGACCGCCAGGGAATGGTCCTGGGGCGGATTGTGACCGTCGTTGTGTTACTGATTGCCGCCTTCGCGGCGCCACAGTTCAGTCGATTCGCCACGATCTACACGGCGATCCAGGGTTTCCTGGCCTTGTTCCAGGGCCCCACGCTGGCCATCCTGCTGCTGGGCATCATGTGGCCGCGAGCCACCCGCTGGGGCGGTCTGTCCGGCCTGGTCCTGGGGGTGTGTATGACGTCGTTTTTGACCTTCGAGGGTGACCGGCTGTTTCCCTCGCAAGATCCATTTCTGTTTGTATCGTTCTGGTCATTCTTGTTTTCGCTCGCTGTGACGGCGGTCGTCAGTTTGCTCACGCCGCGCGAACCGCCCGAGAAACTGCGCGGCCTTGTGATGTCGAGCGTCATGCAGGACGCCGAGGCCGAGTCGCTGCTTGCCGAAAGGGTCGCAGGCCATGAGTAAACTTGGCGCGATTGTCATCTGGGCGGTTGGCATGTTGGCAGCCGGCGATGTGACTCCCACCGGCGAAGAAGAAGGTGGTGCACCGTCGTGGTTGGTCACCACCCTGCACGGAGCGCTTGATCCCGTCGCGGACGCGATCAAGTCGCACGCGCTGGCTCCGCTGGACCGGGTGCTCGACGCGGCTCCGATGTGGGTGGCACAGGCGTGTGCCGTCGGACTTTTTGTCGTTGCCGGATTGGCTGTCTGCGTGCTGCGGCGAAATTTCGTCTATCTCGGCGCTCCGGACCAACATCGTTGGCGCGACCTGCGCATCTGGTCGCTGTTACTGTTGCTGCCTTATATTGCCGTCTATCTGGTTTGGGGCCGTTGAGCCCACGCCAACCGTCGCAGGAGTCACCACCATGCAACCCGACGAACATCAGGAACACCGCCAGCGTGACGCTGTTTCGATGTTCATGCTCGGCTCGTTCTTTCTGGTGATGGGAACGTTGGTGATGATCGGCTCGGCATGGGCCAACCAGCGCCCCCACGCCTTGGTGGTCAACATCGTGGCGGCGCTGGTATTATTGGCCGTCGGGGGCGGCATGGTCGCCATGGGCTGGTATTACAAGACCAGCGCCGCGCCGGGATCGGGGCAGTCGCCGCCTCCGCGGGGCGACGAGTGAACGGCCTGAGGCCCGCGGTCACCGCCGACGAGGCCGAGCGAAAGTTCACGCACCGCCGCTGCGAACGGCTCCGCCGACTCCTCGGCTCGCGGCCATCGTCTCGACCGCCGGGAACGTACCTCGAAATCGTCTGGCTGCCCCACTATTGGATTCGCTACAGCATCGAAGACGGAGCCAAGACAAAGCGATTCGAGGCATTGGTCTGCGGACACGGCCAAGGCGTGGCGGCGTGTGACCTCTCGCGACAACGGTGGCAGACGGTCGTGGAGGACCAGTGGCTGCCGGCGGCGCTCGAGGCGAGCGAGGCGGAGACCCAGGCCCGCGCGGGCCTGACCGCCACGATGATGAGGGCACCGCGCTGGTCGTCCCGTTCGATTGTGGGCGAGCCACAAACGGCGCTGATCGGTTATCCGTATTGGGTCTACTATTATCGCCGCCGGGGCGATAAATTAGACGCCAAGCTGTTGGACGCCATGACCGGCCGCTCGGCCGGCCCCAAAGCGAAGGCGGCCTTCTTGGCAGCCCTGGCCCATCGGAAACGGGGCCGCGCGTCGACCCACCAGAAGACGTGAAAGCGACAGCACCCGATCCACGGCCCTCACAGCCCGCGCACTCTGCTGGAGCCGGGCACTGAAGTGACGGTTGTTCAGAAACATTCCGAGAGACACATGAGCTACGATCAAACGGTTGAGTTCCGTGACCAGCGCTTCTATCGCGGCGGCGCGCCGTGGTACGCCATCGCCACCGACTACCACTACTTCCGCGATCGCCGCGAGCACTGGCAAGATCGGCTCACAAAGTTCCGCGAACTCGGCTGCGAGATCGTCACGTTCTACACCCCGTGGCGCCACCACCTGCAGTACGTCGGCGGTCGACCGATCTTCGACTTCACGGGCGAGACGAAGACGAACCGCGACCTGGCCGGTTTCCTCGAGGTGCTCAAGGGAAGCGGGCTGTACGGGATCATCAAACCGGGTCCGTTCGTGCACTCGGAGCTGAACGTGGGCGGCCTGCCGGACGCGGTCTGCCCCGACTTTTCCAAAGAGATTCCGCCGGCGCGGCGTCATCACGGCGGGCCGGCGATCTGGACCTACGACGCCACGCAGTTGCCGGCGCCTTTCGATGAAGGCTACGACGCGCTGGTCCGCGAGTACCTCAGCGCCGTCGGTAATCTGGCGCGGCCGTACGCCACGGGGGGCAAGGGCCCCATCATCGGCGTCCAACTCAACGACGAGACAATTTTCTGCAACTCGAACGATCCGCCCTGGAACTACGGTTACGAACCGTCGGGGATGCGGTACTACCACGGCCTGCTTCAGCAGCGCTACGGTACGATCGAGCGCTACAACGAGTTGCACGGCACGAGCTATCCCACGTTCGCCTTCGTGGCGGGGCCCAAACTGCGGATCCAGGGTACGCCACAGGAGGATCCCAGCTACAGGGAGTTCGGTCCGGCCAGCTACGTGGGTTGGCGCAAGCGGGCCTACGAACCGTCGCCGGGACCGAAGTCGCAGCAAGACCTGCTCAGCTACATCGACTGGGCCGAGTATCAGTGGCGTCAACGCACCGACATCTACGTTCGCTACAAGGAATACTTTGGCCTCGACGTGGTTCACCTTTCGAACTACGCCGGCATCACGCCCGTGATCGAACAGAACGTGCCGGACCTCAAGGAAGACGCCCAGGAAGCCGTGCCGCGCGACTTCACGCACGCATACTCCGAGTGGTGGTTCGCCATGAACCGTGTCGACCAGGACGCCGCGGCCGGGGCGTACGAATACGGCCTGATCAGCTGGCTGGGCGTGGCGGCCTACGACGAAGTCGTCTTCGACCGCTTCTACAACACGGCCCGCCGTCGCCGCGGCATCAACATGGAGGAGAATTGGGGTTTCGCCGCACTGTACGACGTGCGGTCCAAGGAGCCGATCATCCCCTGCTTCCAGACGTTGTTGTGCATGGCCGCCGGCTCGACGGGCTACGACATTTACGTCGGCGCCAACACCGAGTACTGGGACGACACGCTCGATCGCACGACAAAGCTGCAGTGCAACACGTTTCCCTCGCACGCGCCGATCGACGAACACGGCAATCCCGGGCCGCTGTACGACATCGCCAAGCGGCTCAACGCCTGGACCGGCGCCAACGGACAGGCACTGCTCGAATGCGAGATGCACACTGACGTGGCGTATTTGCTGTATGCGCCGTACGCGGCGGTCTCGTGCTGGGTGCCCGACGAGCGCTACTGGGGCCTCGCTGGCCGACAGATCCCGCGCTGCGGCTATCAAGGCTGCGAACCGTTTTCGCATTCGCTGCAACAGGCCGGTTACGCCGTGGCGTTCTTCGAACTCGAAGCGGTGACCGCGGAGCAGATGCAAGAGTGCCGCGCGCTGGCCATCCACTCAGCGTTCTTCATGGACGCCGAGGCCCAACAACGATTGGCCGACTTTGTCAGCGCCGGTGGCCGGCTGTTCATCTCGGGCGACTTGCCCGAAGTCGACCTCACCTGGCAACCCTGCACTATCCTCAAGGAGGCCGTTGAGGCCGCTAGCGCACGGTCGGACTCGACGGTGGTCTACCAGCAGGAAAACATGTTCGCCGACGGCAACTTCGCGGACGTGGTCGCTGCGGCCGGCCTGCAGCCCGAGGTCACGTACAGCGAGAACATGCGGGCCTACGTGCATCGCAGCGAGGCAAGTACATTCGTCTTCTTCTTCAACTTCGACGTCGCCGGAACCTACGAGAAGTTCGTGGCGTTCGACGGCCAGCGACTCGAACTGACGCTCGGCTCGAAAACGTGCGGCGTCGTGCGGATCGCCGACGGCCAAATGACTTCCTGGATCGTCAAAGGCGCGAACGAGGTCGAAGGTGTCACCGACACCATCCGCCTCACGCTGGGCGACCAAACGATCGAAGAAACCGGCGACTTCAGCAACAACGGGTAGCGCAAAAGGGCGAAATCAGGAAAGAGGAATGGATGGAACAACGAATCGTGGGTACAAACCCCTTCCCTGCGATTCTCTGTGAGGTCCTCCGTATCGTCCGCGCCTCTGCGGTGAATCTTCTTTACACCAGGTCGCCGGCGTTGGCCTGGATCTTCTTGATCACGGTGACGATCTCTTCGATGTCGGCTTCGTCGCCGAGCAGGTTTGTCTGCGGGATCCAGTAGCACTCCCAGGCGCTCCTGGCGGTCTCGGGGTATTCGGCTTCGAGGAACGGGTGCTCATCCTTGGCCTGATCGCCGCAGAGCCGCTTGCGGTACGCGCCGTTCTGGAACACCGCCAACGCGTGCACGGGCGGGTAGGCGGCCTGGTTGCCCACGCCCTCGGCCGTCATCGCTTCGATGAACCGTTTTGTGCTCGCGCCGGCGAACTCGTTCTTGTCGTAGTGGAAGATGTAGGCGTAGTGCCCGTTGCGGGTGCAGCGGTCGTCGAGGGCCTGCGGCGTAATCCCCGGCACGTCGGCGAGCATCTCGTCCAGCAAGCGGGCGTTTTTGTGCCGGTGAGCCGTCTGTTCATCGAGCCGCGTCAACTGGGCCGAGAGAATCGCTCCCTGCCATTCGCTGAGCCGGTAGTTCGAGCCGTAGGAGAAATGGGCGTAGAACCACTCGCCGGGCAACCGCCCGCAGTCGTGGGCCGAGCGGGCCTTGAGTTCGAAGTCGTCGTCGTTGGTGATGATCACGCCGCCCTCACCGGCGGTCATCAACTTGCTCTGCTGAAAACTGAACGTGCCGGCGATGCCGAAGTTGCCCACGCGCGTTCCCCGCCACTCGCTGCCGTGGGCGTGGGCACAGTCTTCCACCAACGTGAGGTTGTTGGCCCGGGCGATTTCGCCGAGCCGATCCAAATCGGCGGGGTGCCCCCCCATGTGCACGGCGATGATCGCCTTGGTGCGCGGCGTGATGGCCGCTTCGACCAGCGCCGGATCGATGCACTGGGTGTCACGGGTGATGTCGACCATCACGGGCATGGCACCGGCAAACAGTACGGCGCTGGCGGTGGCCACGAACGTCGAGTCGGGGACGATCACCTCGTCACCCATGCCGATGCCGAGCGCCGCCATCACGACTTCGATGGCATGGGTGCCGTTGGTGATGGCGATGCCGTGCTTGGCGCCGTGGGCGGCGGCGAACTCGCGTTCGAAGGTCTCGGTCCTCGTGCCCGGTTCGCGCCACCAGGCACGGCTCTCCAGCACGTCATTGATCGCCTTGCGTTCGCGATCGTCAAACACGGGCCATGCCGGAAACGGCTTCGTCTTGCCTTTGGGGCCACCCAACAGCGCGAGTTCGGACATGGTGTGTACGATTCCTTCAAAAAAGGGGCGAATGGTATGGGGGAAGAAGGCAAAACTGACCACAACAAAACGCACTGGCGAGCCACCTGATTTTGGGAACGGATAGGACGCTGTCAAGTCGGCAGCAACACAGGCCACGCGGCCGACACTTGATCCAATCGAGTCGGCAAGGTATCCTGTGATAAATGACACGTGTGGCAGGAAATCTACGTGATTCGATCTTTCCGTTGCAAAGACACACGTGCCCTGTTTGCAGGGCAGAGCTCGAAGCGTTTCGGTGCCATCGAGCGCATTGCGCGTCGAAAGCTCGAGATGATCAATGCTGCCGAAGTTCTTGGAGACCTGTTTGCTCCACCGGGAAACCGACTTGAGGCGCTCAAGGGAAACCGCAAAGGCCAACACAGTATCCGCATCAACGATCAATGGCGGGTTTGCTTCGAATGGCGCGGAAACGACGCCCACGACGTCGAGATCGTTGACTACCACTAACACAGCGCATGAACATGGCCAAGAAATCGCTCGATCCGATCCACCCGGGTGAAATCCTTCTCGAAGAGTTTCTCAAGCCGTTTGGATTGAGCCAGAATCAACTGGCCCGTGACCTCGACGTACCGGCAACGCGGATCAACGAAGTCGTCAACGGCGCGCGGCCGATCACAATCGACACGGCGATGCGGCTCGCACGCTACTTCGGAACGACGCCCGAGTTCTGGCTGAATCTGCAACAGCGTTACGACTTGTTGGCGGCCCAGAGTACGCTCGGCCCGCTGCTGGAAAAAAAGATCACACCGCGCGAAGAGCTAATGTCCTGAAACGCTTTGGGGGCGGCAACGCTCGCCCCACGCCTCACGCGATCAGCTCTTGCACGACCCGGCCGTGCACGTCGGTCAGGCGGAAGTCGCGGCCGGCGAAGCGGTAGGTGAGCCGCTTGTGGTCGAAGCCCAGCAGGTGCAGGATCGTGGCATGCAAGTCGTGCACGTGCACCTTGTTCTCGACGGCCTGGAAGCCGAATTCGTCGGTCGCGCCGTAGGTCTGGCCACCTTTGATGCCGCCGCCGGCCAGCCAGGTCGTGAAGCCCCAGTGGTTGTGGTCGCGGCCGTTGATCTTGCCGGCGTTGGCTCCCTTCTGCGGCAGTTCAACGGTGGGCGTGCGGCCGAATTCACCGCCGCAGATCACTAACGTGCTGTCGAGTAGCCCGCGCTGTTTCAGATCGACCAACAGGGCGCCGAGTGCCTGGTCACACTCACCGGCAAGACGGCGGTGATTGACCGCGATGTCGTCGTGGTTGTCCCAGGGTTGTCCAGCACCGTGCCAGAGCTGCACGTGGCGAACGCCGCGCTCGACGAGCCGCCGCGCGACGAGAATCTGGCGGGCCTGCACGCCGGGACCGTACATGTCGAGGATGTGTTGTGGTTCGCGGCTGACGTCGAAGGCGTCAGCCGCTTCGGTCTGCATGCGATAAGCCAACTCGAACGACTGCACCCGGGCCTCGATTGCCGACTCATCGGGACGCTCGGCCAGGTGCATGGCGTTGAGTTCCGAGAGCAGCGCGAGTTGCCGTTGTTGTTGATCGTCGCTGATCGAATGATTGCGGATGTCCTGGATCAGCTTCTCGATTTCCGCGTGTTTGCTGTCGATGTACGTGCCTTGGTACACACCCGGCAGGAACGCCGACTGCCAGTTTTGCGGGCCCTTGATCGGGTAGCCACCCGGGCACATGGCGATGAAGCCCGGCAGGTTCTGGTTCTCCGAGCCGAGGCCGTAAGTGACCCAGGATCCCATGCTGGGGCGCACGACGGTCGAAGCGCCGCAGTTCATCAGCATCAGCGACGGCTCGTGGTTCGGCACGTCGGCGTGCATCGACCGTACGACGGCGATTTCGTCAATGCTGCGGGCGACGTTGGCAAACAGTTCGCTGACCTCGATGCCGCTTTCGCCGTACTTCTGGAACTTGAACGGCGAGGCGAAGGCCGCGCCGGTCTTGCGCTCGGTGCGGAGGTTCTTCGTCGGCAGCTCTTTGCCGGCGTACTTGTCGAGCATCGGCTTGGGATCGAACGTGTCGACGTGCGACGAACCGCCGTTGAGAAAAATGTGGATCACGTGCTTGGCACGCGCAGGAAAGTGCGGCGCCCGCACGACCATTGGGTTGTTCGACACACCCGCAGCATCGGCCGTTGGCGCGAAGCCGGCGTCTTGCAACACACTTGCTAGCCCGAGCATGGCCATACCCGTGCCGCTGCGGCGGAGCATTTCCCGTCGGCTGAGCGGCAGGGCCGGTTGATGATTGCCGGTGTTGTTCATGTTCACGTTGTCCGTCACATGCAGGTTGGGTGCACGCGCCTTAATCGATCCAGGCGAACTCGCTCGTCATCAACAGCGCCTGCGCCAGCCGCGCGATCGCCGAGGTTTCATGTTTGTCGTCGTCGGCCGGTGCATTTGTCGCCTCGGCCGAGAGCGCCGTTTCGTTGTCGAGCCAGGCAACCACGGCGGCGAGTTCTTCGTCGGACGGAGGCCGCGACAGCGTGCAGGCATACAGCGCGCGGACGGCCGCACCGCTGGAATCGGCTTCGACGACTTCGGGCCGCTCGCTGAGACGTTTGGCCTGTTCGATCACAAACGGCGAATTCATCAGGTAGAGGGCCTGTTGCGGCACGGTCGTACTGGGCCGTTGCGGAATGCTCTGATCGGGGCTGGCGAAGTCGAACACCCTCAGCACCTGGGGAAGTTCCTGTCGATCGATGAAACCGTAGACAGAGCGGCGGCGCGAAAACGGCTCCTTGAACAAATCGACCGAGCGCCCGCCGAGCGACGTGTCGACGTCACCGGCCGCGGCGAGTAGCGCGTCGCGCAGCGCCTCGTACTCGAGCCGGTGTCGGTTCATACGCCAGAGCAGGCGGTTTTCCGGATCGGCCGCCGCGCAGTCGGGGCGATCGTCGCTTGCCTGTCGATACGTCGCCGAGAGCACGATCATCCGGTGCAGCCGTTTTTGCGACCAGCCGTTGCGACGAAAATCGTCGGTCAGGAAGTCGAGCAACTCGGGGTGGGTGGGCGATTCGCCGCGCGTGCCGAAGTCGCCGGACGTCCGCACCAGGCCGTGCCCGAAGTGCTGCTGCCAGATGCGATTGACGGCCACGCGGGCCGTGAGCGGGTTGCCATCGGCAACGACGGCCTGGGCCATTTCTAGGCGACCGCTCCCCTGAGTGAACGGCGGGGCGTCGTCACCGGCAATGAGCGAGAGAAACCGACGCGGTACCTGGTCGCCTTGGTTGTGGACGCTACCGCGGACAAAGATGTGGGGCTCGTGCGGCGTCTCCTGGTCGAGCAGCGCCATGGCCCGGGGTGGCGCCACCGGCGAATTGGCCTTGAGATTGCCGAGTTCCTGGTTGGTCTGGTTGTACGTGTTCTTCGAGGCGCGATCGAGCAGATCCGGCACCGCCGCGCGATCGATCACCGTGGGTGACTTCTCAGCGTAGAGCACCTGGCGAAGCTGTTCGATCGCCGGATCGTCAAGTGTCTTCGGCGGTTCGCCCGACTCGACCTGCTGCGATTGTTGCCACGCTTCGTCGGCCGACGCGAGCAACTCGCCGTAGACACGGGCCACGTCGGACATCGACGCGGGCATGGCCGTCGCGAGCGCGGCCACGACTCGCGAATTTGTTGCGGAGGGTTTGTCGGTGCCTTCGGTCGCGCTCAGATTGGCGATCGTCTGACCGGCGGCAGTGGCAAAGTCGCCCGTGTCGATCGTCGCCAGTTGTTTCCAGGGACCGAAGACCGGATCATCGTTGCTGCGCTCGCCGATAAAACCGCGCCAGCGTTCGGCGATCTGCGGCTTCACCTCGTCGCGGCCTAGTGAGAGGGCGGCGCCGTCCTTCTCCAACACCTTCTCGGGCTCGTTCTCGACGACGTACAACAGGTAGGCGGTCACCTGGCTGCGCAGCTCACCGGGAATCGCCGCCAACTCTTGGTCAACGAGTGCGTCGATGCGGCCTTGGATCTCGGCGGCCTGCTTTTCGTAGGCGACGTATGCCTCGTTCTCCGCCGGCGTGCCGATCAGGGGCGGGTCGTTCGGCTCGGTGCAACTGGCAAACACGCCGTACAACGAATAGTAGTCCGCCGTGGGGATCGGGTCGTACTTGTGGTCGTGACAACGGGCGCAACTGACGGTCAGGCCCATGAGCCCGCGGGTGACGACGTCGATGCGATCGTCGATGATGTCGTGAATGTTCTTGTTGAAGCGTCGCCCCAGGGTGAGGAAGCCCAAGGCCGCGAGTCGAGTGTTGTCGCCGTCCTCGGGCAAGAGGTCCGCGGCGATCTGCTCGACGAGAAACTCGTTGTACGGCATGTCGTCGTTCAGTGCCGCGATCACATAGTCGCGGTAGGTGTACGCGTAGGGATAGAGCGTAGACTCGGTAAAGACATAGCCCTTGGTGTCGGCGTAGCGGGCGACGTCGAGCCAGTGGCGCCCCCAACGCTGTCCGTACAGCGGCGATGCGAGCAGGCGGTCCACGACGCGGTCGTACGCCCCCGGTTCACCGTCGCGCTCAAAGGCGTCGATCTCCTCCATCGTGGGTGGCAGGCCGGTCAGGTCGAACGTGACGCGTCGCAGCCAGGTGCGACGATCGGCCGGAGCGGACGGCGTGATTCCCTCGGTGCGGAGCCTGCTGAGCACGAAACGATCGATGTCCCCTTGGGGCCAATCCGAATCGTCAATTTCAGGAACGTCGGGACGGGTAATGGGCTGAAAGGCCCAATGGGAATCGGCGGTGGAGGCGACCACGTCAGCGGCCGAACCGTCCGGAGCAATTTGGCTGGGTCCCCAAGGCAATCCGCCGCGGACCCAGCGCACCAGCGTGGTCACTTCCGCCTCTTCCATCGGCCCGTCGGGGGGCATCTGCACGTCGCCGTGATACTGCACGGCTTCGATCAGCCGGCTGGCCGACGGATCGCCTTCGACGACGATGCTGCCGTTCTCTGAACCACGCAACACGGCTTCGCGGCTGTCGAGGCGGAGGCTGGCCTCCTCGAGTTGTTCGCCGTGGCACTCGATGCAACGGCTAACCAACAGCGGCCGCACTTCTTTTTCGAAAAACTCGATCTGGGCGGCGTCGCCCACGCCGCCGTCGGCCGCCGGTGTCGCCTCCGCGGCCGGCGCCGACGCTGCCGCCCCCAGTACCAATGGGACGGCAACGATACAATCCACGAACCAGGAAAATGGTGGGCGCGAAGTGAACATGAGGCATCGGGCGTACAGAGCGAACCGAGCGGCACGACGTTGACCGTCGCTCGATCGACGGACCGGTCAGCGACGCAGCAGCTCGCTGGGGGGCAAATTGTCACGGTGGGAACTCGGCGGCACGCGGCGCAGGCGCGTACTCGGCCGTACCGCCGATCTGATGGTGGGGCAGGAAAGCGATCGACGGTGTCTATAGTGTACCGACTCGACGAACACGAGTGAAGCAACTGGGCCAAGGCCAGCGGTGCGCTGCTACCGGCGCAATCGTCCTATCGTTTGCAGCCGTCATGGGTTACGCACACGCCACTGCGACCGCGGCGCGCGATCTCACGTGACGATAACGACGCCCTGAAACGAAACTGGAATTCACACGATCTTGATCCAAATTGCGGCTGGTCGTCAGTGGGATGAGGCGGATAATCTCGTGCTATGCAGACGCTGTTTGAAACGACGCACGATCAACGCCGCGCCGCGGGCGACGCCACATCGCCTCGGCGTCGCTGGGCCGACGCACGCCCACACAACGCCGCGGCCCTTGCTGCTGCGGTTGCGACGATCAAGTCTCGATGGCGAGATTCGCGGCGAATCGACACGGCGCCGGTCCCCCAGGTGGCGATCATCCTCGGCACGGGACTGGGGGGCGTGGCCGCCGCACTGCGCGTCGACGCCGAATTGCCTTACACCGACCTTCCACCATTTCTGCCGTCCACCGCCATCGGCCACCGCGGCGCGTTGCTGTTGGCCCACCTGAACGGCGTCCCGGTGCTTGCCTTTTCGGGCAGGACGCATCTGTACGAAGGGCATGGACTGCGGCAGGTCACGCTGCCGGTGGATGTGTCGGCAGCACTTGGCGCCGGAGTGCTGATCGCGTCGAACGCCAGTGGCGGTCTCAACCCGACGTACCGCGCCGGCGACGTTGTCGTGGTTGACGATCACATCGACTTCACGTTTTCCACTCCCCGGCCGCGCCTGACGAACAACGGTCAACGCGATGACGTGTACGACCGGGAGTTGATCGAAATCGCGCACCGCTCGGCCCGCCAACATGGCGGAAGCGCCCACCGGGGCGTTTACGCAGCCGTGCCAGGCCCCAACTATGAAACGCGTGCCGAGATTCGCATGTTGCGCCGGGTCGGTGCCGACGTGGTCGGGATGTCGACCGTTCCGGAAGTGGTGGCCGCCCGAAGTGCGTCGATGCGGGTCGCCGCCCTGTCGGTGGTGACGAATGTCTGCACACCGGACCGCGCGGTCGCCGTGACCGGCAGCGCAGTTGCCGAATCGGCGTCGCGCGACGAGGCCTTGCTCGCGCAGATTGTAGGTGATCTGATCACCTACGTCGGTGCCGACGGTACGTCGGGCCGGTTATCGCCGTAGCCGTGTCCCGCTATACTGGGACACGCGTGCCGGCTCATCGCAACGTCGGCAGCGAGCAACCGATCGATGAAAGAGCAATCGCAATGGCCGTTTCCGCTGACGAATTCAAGCAGGCGTTGGGCACCCTCGTGAGCGGCGTGACGGTGGTCACGCTGAACAACGCGGCCGGCGCACCGCGCGGGATCACGGTGACGTCGTTCACCTCGTTGTCGCTGGAGCCGCCACTCGTGCTGGTCTGCATCGATCATCGCGCCAGTGTGCACGACGATTTTCATGTTGGCGGAAGATTTGCCATCAATCTGTTGGCGGCCGAGCAGCAGTCGATCTCGAATCAGTTCGCCTCATCGGCGCCGGACCGCTTTGCCGGCATCGCCCACACGTTGGCCCCCGGCGGCTCGCCTTTCATTGACGGCGCGATGACGTCCATCGAGTGCCGTTGCACCGCGGCACTGGAAGGGGGCGACCACACGATCTTCGTCGGCGAAGTCGAGTGCACGCGGTTCAACGATGCTGAGCCGCTGCTATACGGCCAAGGCAAGTACCAGCGGATCACGCGCGCCTGATCGCAGCACGCGTTGATGATGCGAACTCGATCACACGCCTACGCGATACGTTCGCGATGCCGGGCACATTCTCCAGGCCGACGATGGCCGCCAACCATTGGGCCGCCGGCTATGGGAAGGTCGACCTGAGCAAGTTGCGCACGGGTTGGCCAGGAACGTAGTACGGCCGGTACGAATAGTAAACCGGCGCGGCGACGACGGCGGGAGCATAGTAGGCCGTCACCGGCGCGGGTGCATAGTACGTCGTCACCGGTGCCGGGGCGTAATAAGTCGTCACGGGAGCCGCGACCGGTGCCGGGGCGTAGTACGAGGTCACCGGCGCGGGTGCGTAATAGGCGGTCACCGGGGGACGATAGACCGTCACGGGAGCGGGACCGCCGATGAAAACTTGCGCCGAAGCCTGGCCCACCGGTATCGCCAAGACCGAAAGAAACAGCGCGACAGCCAGAATCGTGATAACGCGGTTCATCAGACCGACCCTTCCTGTTCCAAAAGGTGTAAATCTCAACTTCTATGGAAACTATAGGCAGCCCCGTCGCGGCGTTCAAGCATCTGCCCCCCGCCGCGGGCTATCTAACAGGGCCCCGCGCCGGAAGAGTCCGCCCACTTCGCCCATTTCTCCAGACGTTTAGCAAAACACGGAGGTGGGGCGAACGACACGATCTGTGCAAGTTCCCCCAGCGGCAGCGTATTGGGGACGTATCGGCGCCGGACAGCTAAGGCGGCACAGGGACGGCGGCCGCGAGTTGGCGGCGGCATCGAAACGGCAAAAAAGGCCCCGCTCACAAAATCTATTGATGAACGGGTCGTGGTCTGCCATGTGCCCGGTGATATGAATTGGGCAAACGACGGCGCTGCAAAAACCTTCCAGCACTGCAGACCTTCCAGCACTGCAGAGTTGGCTCCTAGAACTGGCTTTCGTAGCTGAGGCCTTCGAGGAACTCGGTCGACGCAATGTAGTCGCTGGCCGGCATGTCGCGGATGTGGTCCCTAAGGACCTGCTTCATGTTCTCGGTCGTGGCGCGAATCTCATTGACCGTCTGCAGTTGGGTGCTTCCTCCCGTCTTGGCCCGCTCGCGGAACAATTCGTCCATCTTTTCACGGTCTTCGTCGAGGGCTGCAATCTGCAATCCACGCGGCCAGACGATGGTGCCGGTGAGTGGGTCGAGGTCGCTTTCGGACGGACGTTCCGGAGCGCCTTCTTTTGCCCAGCGATAAATGTCTTCCCGCGAGGCGCGCGGTCGCCGCTCGGCGTCGCGATATGCCTTATTCTTCTCCCGCATCCCGAAGTAGGTGTCGGTCCACTTCATGCGGTTGTCGATGTTGGCCGAACGGGCTTCTTCGACGTTGATCGCGGCCTCGGAGTTCATCACGTTGGCCATACCGGCCGAGCGGATCACGTCGGCGGCGCCGCGGGCATAGCTTTCGGCAGGCGTGGAGGCACGATTGTCGACGTAGGGGCCGCCCCCCCATCCCCAACCGTTCCCCCAGAACTGCGCGGCCACGGGCCGACTCTGCCCGAGGGTACAGCCAACGATCGTCAGCGCCACGAGCCAAGTGGTCGTTCTGCGGATATGGTGTGGCATCGCATGAATCTCCAGGTCGCGGGCCTCGCGTTCGCGGCGATTTGTGTACAACATTGGCGGGTCGTCTGGGTGATTGGGAAGCCCGGTGACCGACGGGTGCAGCCACTAGCGAAAAAAGGGGGCAGTGGGCGGCGCGCGCCACCTAGTCGGCAGCAAACTAAAAAAAGTTCGGTCCTGGGCTGTCGCGATCGATCCCCTGGGAACCTATAATAGCCCATACGTTGGCCCATTCCAACTTCCCGGGTCGGCAAAAAATTGGTGGGTCGGCGAGACCATTCGGCAATCGCGGCAGATGCCGCGGTGTTCGACCCCGTACACGGCGAATACGTTCGAACAGCAGCCCCGATCAATCCGCCCGGTCTCGCCGCGCCCTTCCCAGGCAGGCCGTCGGCTTCGGGCCGCCCCAAGTGGAGTAACCGATGCGCTGGATTTCCTCACGTCTACTTAGTCTGTGCTTTGTGATATTGGTCGCGCTGGCCGCGGCTGGAACGGCGCTGGCGGCCGACGTCAACGAGCTAGTGACCCAGTTGTCGGCCAAGTTGCCCTCGGACCGAGAGGCGGCAGCCGATGAGCTGGCGCGAATGGGGCCACAGGCAGCGGGGGCAACCGAGGCGCTGGCGACGGCATTGACCGACGACGATGAACACGTGCGTTGGCATGCGGCTCGGGCACTAGGCGCGATTGGCCCCGCTGCGGCAGAAGCGGCGCCCGCCCTGATCACGGCACTTGCCGATCCACAGGCGCTGGTGCGGGCCCATGCCGCGCGGGCGCTGGGCGAAATCGATGACAAGGACAGCGGGTCGTTCGATGCGTTGGTGAAACTGCTGGTGGATCCAGAACCCGTCGTTCGCCGCGCGGCGACGACTGCGGCGCGGCGCGTTTCGCCGGGCCCCGAAGCGGCGGTCAAGGCCTTTGCCGAATTGCTCGCCGACACGGATCCAGCGATCGTCGTGGTCGCCCTGGATGCCATTGTCGAACAGGGCGACAGCGCCGTGCCGATGCTCAACGCGGCACTGAAGAACGAAAAAGCACAGTATTGGGCGTGCATCGGTCTGACGGAGCTCGGTCCCAAGGCCGCCCCGGCCGTG
>JAGQPT010000541.1 GCA_020426575.1 Planctomycetales bacterium | reverse complement strand
CCCGACGCCGAGCGCGTGGTAGTGATGATGGGGTCAGGCGCAGAGACCGCCCACGCCACGGTCGACCACCTCAGCGCCGCCGGCGAAAAGGTGGGGCTCGTCAAGGTGCGGCTTTACCGTCCCTTCTGCGTGGCAGCGTTTCTCGACGCCCTGCCACGCAGCGTGCGGTCTATTGCCGTGCTCGACAAGACAAAGGAGCCGGGCAGCATCGGCGAACCGCTCTATCTCGACGTCGTTGCCGCGCTACGTGAGGCCGACGAACGCGGTGAGTCGTCCCTGGCGACGGTACGGGTAATCGGCGGTCGCTACGGCCTGTCGAGTAAGAACTTCACGCCGGCGATGGTCAAAGCCGTGTTCGACGAACTGGAACGTCGCGAGCCGAAGCGGCACTTCACGGTGGGGATCACCGACGACGTCACTCACCTGTCGCTCGACGTCGACGAGAGTTTCGACATCGAAGGTGAAGACGTGCAACGTTCGGTCTTCTTCGGTCTGGGGGCCGACGGAACGGTCGGTGCGAACAAGAACTCGATCAAAATCATCGGCGAAGAGACGGACAATTTCGCCCAGGGTTATTTCGTCTATGACTCGAAAAAGTCGGGCGCCATGACGATCTCGCACCTGCGGTTTGGTCCGCAGCCGATACGTGCCCCCTATCTCATCCGCGAAGCGCACTTCGTCGGCTGTCATCAGTGGGAGTTCATCGAGAAGTACGACGTGCTGAACTATGCGGCCCCCGGCGCCGTGTTCCTGCTCAATTCGCCCTTCGGCAAAGACGACGTCTGGAACCACCTGCCCCGCGAAGCCCAGCAGGCGATTATCGAAAAAGAGCTGCGGTTCTACGTCATCGACGCCTACGCCGTGGCCCGCGAGGCCGGAATGGGTACGCGGGTCAACACGATCATGCAGACCTGCTTTTTCGCCATCTCGGGAGTGCTGCCTCGCGACGAGGCGATCGCCAAGATCAAGGGCACGATCAACAAGACCTACGGCAAGAAGGGCAAAGACGTCGTCGAGCGCAACTTCGCGGCCGTCGACGCTGCACTGGCGCACCTGCACGAAGTCGCCGTGCCCGCGTCGGTCACTGCGGAGCACGGCCGCAAGCCAATCGTCTCGACCGAGGCCCCCGACTTTGTCCAAAAGGTGATCGGCGTGATGCTCTCGTTCCAGGGCGACTATCTGCCGGTCAGCGCGTTTCCAGTTGACGGCACTTTCCAGACGGCGACGACGCGCTGGGAGAAGCGCAACATCGCCCAGGAAGTGCCGATTTGGGACAACGCCTTCTGCATCCAGTGCAACAAGTGCGCGCTGGTCTGCCCGCACGCGGCGATTCGCGCCAAGGTGTACGACCCGGCCGCACTCGCTGGGGCGCCCGACTCGTTCGCGAGCACCGACTACCGCGGCAAAGAAATGCGCGGCATGAAGTACACGATCCAGGTCGCGCCGGAGGACTGCACCGGCTGCAAGCTTTGCGTGAACGTCTGTCCGGCCAAGGACAAGTCGAATCCGAAGCACAAGGCGATCAACATGCAGCCGCAGTTGCCCATCCGCGACCGCGAACGTGCCAATTACGATTTTTTCCTCGACATTCCGGAGGCCGAACGAACGACGATCGACGTGATCAACGTCAAGTCGTCGCAGTTTCTGCAGCCACTGTTCGAGTATTCGGGGGCCTGCGCCGGCTGCGGCGAAACGCCTTACATCAAGTTGCTCACGCAGTTGTTCGGCGATCGGCTGCTGGTGGGCAACGCCACCGGGTGTTCGTCGATCTACGGCGGCAACTTGCCGACCACGCCTTATTGTGTCGACGCCAACGGCCGGGGCCCCACCTGGTCGAACTCGCTGTTCGAAGACAACGCGGAATTCGGCTTCGGCTATCGGCTGGCGCTCGACAAGCACAACGAGCAGGCCCGCGAGTTGCTCGAGCGGCTCGCCGGCCAGGTCGGCGACACGTTGGTTACCGAGTTGCTTGCGGCCGAGCAGACCGACGATGCGGCGCTCACCGCGCAGCGACAGCGGGTGCTGGCCCTACGGGAGAAGCTCGCGGCGGTCGACTCCGCCGAGGCCCGCCGGCTGGAACAGTTGGCCGACTATCTTGTCAAGAAGAGCGTCTGGATGCTGGGGGGCGACGGCTGGGCGTACGACATCGGCTACGGCGGTCTCGACCACGTGCTTTCGATGACGCGCGACATCAACATCCTGGTGCTCGATACCGAGGTGTATTCGAACACGGGCGGGCAGGCCTCGAAGTCGACGCCGCTGGGAGCGGCCGCCAAGTTCGCCGCCTCGGGCAAGTCGGTCGGCAAGAAAGACCTCGGCCTGATGGCGATGAGTTACGGACACGTGTACGTCGCCAGCATCGCCATGGGGGCCAAGGACACCCAGACCGTAAGTGCCTTCCTCGAAGCCGAATCGTATCCCGGCCCGTCGTTGATCATCGCCTACAGCCACTGCATCGCCCACGGCTACGACCTGTCGCACGGGCTGTCGCAGCAGAAACTGGCGGTCGACAGCGGCATTTGGCCGTTGTATCGCTACGATCCTCGCAAGGTGGCAATGGGCGAGCCGCCGCTGACGCTCGACTCGGAAGGAGGCAAGGCGTCGGTGCAAGAGTACATGCGCAACGAAACGCGGTTCCGCATGGTCGAAAAGATCGATCCCAAGCGCTTTGCCCGACTTTCTACGGCGGCGCAGCGTGACATGAACCGGCGCGTAGCGCTTTACCACCACATGGCGCAGCTTGTCGTCCCCCAGGGCAACGGTGACGGTCGAGCCAATGTCGGCCGGACCGACGGAGCGACAAGCGACCGCTCAGGCATGAACGTGTGAGCCGAAGGGAGAACGTCGAGACATGGACATTTCCACCACCTATCTTGGGCTTGAACTGCCGAATCCGTTCATCAGCGGTGCGGGCCCCCTGGCCGATCACATGGACACGGTCCGCCGACTCGAAGACGCCGGTATCGCCGCGATCGTGATGCGGTCGTTGTTCGAAGAGCAACTGATGGCCGAGGGACTGGCGACGTATCGGTCGATGGACGTGCCGGCCAACTCGCACAGCGAGGCGATGTCGTATTTCCCGGCCCTCGATGAATTTGTCGTCGGCCCGGAGGAATACCTCGACAGAATCCGCCGCATCAAGGACGCCGTGAACGTGCCGCTCGTCGGCTCGCTCAACGGCACGACACCGGGAGGTTGGCTTGACTACGCCCGGCAGATCGAGCAAGCCGGCGCCGACGCGCTCGAACTGCACATCTACTCCGTGCCGACCGATCCCAATGAAACGGGCGAGGCACGAGTGGCCGACACGATTGAGATGGTGCGGGCGGTGCGCGAGGCCGTTTCGATCCCGTTGGCGGCCAAGCTCTCGCCGTTTTACTCGTCGTTTGCCAATGTGGCGAAACAGCTCGACGAGGTGGGCGCCGACGCCCTGGTGCTGTTCAACCGCTTCTACCAGCCCGACATCGACGTGGAGAATCTCGAAGTCGTCGAGAGTTTCACGCTATCGACGTCCGCCGAACTGTCGTTGCGTCTGCGGTGGCTGGCGATTGTCTCGGGACACGTCGGCGCTTCGCTGGGCGTGACGGGTGGTGTGCACACGTCGATCGATGCGATCAAGGCCGTGATGTGCGGCGCCCACGGCGTCCAGCTCGTGTCCGCGCTGCTGAAGCGCGGGCCTCAACACGTTGCGACACTGCGTCAGGAGTTGAGCGACTGGCTCGAAGAGCACGAGTACGAAAACCTGCGGCAAATGCAGGGATCGATGAGCCTGCTTCGCTGCCCGGACCCGAGGGCGTTCGTTCGCGGCAACTACGCCCACGTGCTGCAGACTTGGCGAAGCGCTTGAGCTCATAGGGCGCTTCGCCTCGCGGGAGAGCGCAAAGGCGCCCTCCCGCTGGATATTCGCCGCCCCATCATTCGGCTCGTCGACGTGGCTGCGCCGCAGGCTAACCTTCGTGGCCGCAGCCGTCGAAAATCTCAGGATCCAGCGGTTGCGCCCAAAGGGGAAACCGGGTCCAATCGACGCGCCGACGATACTTGACCTGATAGATTTCTGGTGGGGGGGCCAACCCTTGACGGATGCGCTCTTCGGCAGCTTCGATCAGCTCATCGAACGCGAGCGGCTGGGTTGTTTCCATCGCTTTCTTCACGTTGACCATCGTCATTCTCCCCATCGCTGGAGTACGCGACACGCCTTGCGCCACGATGCGAAAAGGCATTGCAACCGCATCTGTCCTCTGCGCGTTCCGCAGGTCTGCACCACGGGGCCCGGCGCCGCTGGGCGAGTCTGCTCACTTCGCCGCGCCGTTGTGTGCCTTAGTGCACACATCCACTGTAAAAAAACCCCGACGATCACGCGTCGCAGACGCAGATGCCAGTTCTCTACTTATAGAAGAAGCAAATTACATGCCCGCGGCAGTGCCGTTCCCGCGGGAGCGATCACGCCAAGGGACGTGATATTCCTAGAAAATGCCTGACAATTCAGTAGACGCGGTTCAGGCAGCCCGCTTATCGCAAATGCTACTCGGACGGCTGTGACGTCACGAAGTCGAGATACCTGTGACCGTTGACGACGGTGGTGTGGGCCGTGGTCGTACCCGCGCCGTGCGAGACGCTGATTTGCTCTACCCGAATGGCAGGCGCGGGCGTGGGGGTACCGTCATCGAGCAGTTCGTGAAGCACGCGGCCCTGCATGTCGTCCGATGGAGTGAAACCGAGCACATGGACGATCGTGGGCGCGACGTCGACGTTGCCCGTCGGCAGTGTGCTCTTGAGCCCCTGACGAAACGCCGGCCCGGAGGCGATCAGCGTGGCATGAATCTCATACGGGCTGGTGCCACCGTGGCCCGCCGCTTCGCCGGACAACATGTTCGTGCCGGGGAAACCGTACGCGTTGGCGTCGTCGCTCCAGCGGGGCTCGACGACGAGGTCGGCCGCACGGGGATGGTTCCAGCGTATGACGTTTGTCGATAGCGTGCCAGGAATCACTCCCAGGTTCTGATCGGCGGCGCTGGGGCGCGTGAAGACCGCACCGATCCAGGGTTGGGTTCTTAACAGTTCGACCACCTGCGGCAGCTTCACGTCTTTGTCTTCATTGATGTAGATCGCCGCGCCGGCAACGACGACATCGGTTGCTGACTTTTTAAGACCGGCCCGCTCCAACAGCGCGGCCAGTTCGTCGGCTGGCCCGGCGTGGGTGACGAAGCCGTGATCTGATACGACGATGACGTTCACATCGAGTTCGCGACGGCGATGTTCGGCGACGACGCGGGCAATTTCCTTGTCAATCATTCGCAGCGCGGCGACGGTTTCCGGCGCGCCGACACCATATTGATGCGCCGAGTGGTCCGGCTCGTTGAGCCACAACGCACTGACGGCCGGCTGCATTCGGTCCAGACCAAACTGTAAATATGCGTTGACGGCCCACGCGGTCCGCTCGGTGTTGGGATAACGCTCCTCGGGCACCGGTCCCAGGACTTCGCTCACCTGTTCGCGGATCGACGGCGGATAGCTGGCGTTGACGTTCACGACGGCGCCGTTGACGCGGTGGTTGAGCAGGAACGACGCACCGCTGGAGCCGGAACCGCACACCAGCATGGGCATACCGTGAGCAGCGAGCACGTCGCAGAGCGTCGTCGACGTGAAGAGTCGGCCGAATTCAGCTTTGTCGACCTTGATGAGTTGGTCCGCATCCCAGGTGCTGATCGGTCCGGCGGGCCTCAACTCGGGAAAGTAGATTTGGTTGCCCAGCAGGCCGTTGCGTTCGGGAAAGGCGCCGGACGCCAACGCCGCCGAGTTCACGCGAGTGACGGTAGGTACGGCACTGTGGTGCCGCTCGGCGACGGCGCCCAGCTGGCCGAGACTCCAGAGTTGGGGCATCACGTCTGCGGTGACATAGTCGGGACGCAAGCCGTCGAGCACGATCAGCAGCACCCGCGGCGGCGACGTCTGATCGGCCAGCGCGCGCGGTGCCAGCGGACGCGTGACGATGAACAACAGCACAATAAGCACCGCGCGAACGGCGGTTGGTTTTGCGGACCACATGTTTCGACCAACGTGTGAGCAGCGAGATGACCGACGAGGGGACCGCAAGCGCCGGCGTAACGAGGACATTATCACACCTACCGACGCTTTCTGCAGCCGGTCGTCCAATAAAAAAAGGACTCGCACCGGCAGCATGTGCCGGTGCGAGTCCACTGTTACACGTTTCTCGCGGATCGAATCATCCGGTGGACGAGTCCGCCAGAGAGCGGGGGTCTAGTGATGCTTGAAGTCGAGCATCCACCAGCCATCGTCCCATTCAAGGGTCACCTTGCGCCACCCCAGGGGCACCTGTGGATAGGGGTAGAAGGGCCCGATGAACGGCCAGGCGGTTGCCGAATACTGCGACGGATAGGTCACACCGGCGTAGTTCGGATAGGCCGCGTAGCTGGGCCAGGCGTATCCCGGCATGTGGGGATGATCGTAGCGGGCAGCCGCCACTCCCCCGGACATGCTGGTCACCTGAGTGGGAATCGGTTGGCCGCCGTATTGTCCACCATAGCGGACGTCGGCGGGACCGGGGCTCAACACCTCAGTCGTCGATTCGGGCATCTCCATCTCGACTTGTGTGCGGCGCACGTTTCCGGCGGTCTGGCCGTAGGCCGAAGCCCGCTGGCTGTGCTGTTGGCTGGCCGTGGCGGGAATCAACGTGCCACGATCGAGCGTTCCGCTGGGAATGCTGCGGACGGCCGAGTTGTTGACGTCGATGTTCTCGATCACCTTGGAGACCTGTTCGTGCTCACGCACGAGGGCCAGGGCCGTCTGTCGTTGCGACTCGCTGGAGACGTGGCCACGCAACCACGCCGTGCCGTCCTTGTACTTCACCCCGATACTGTAGCCGTTGAGTTTTCCGCTCGTTTTGAGCGAATCAGCAATCTCCTGGGCCACCTGGCCCGCATCGTCGGCCATCACGCTCGCTGGTGTGACCACCAACAGCACGGCGGCCGCCGAAAGCGTTGCGATGTAACGCATCCCGTTCCTCCCTTGATGATATCCGCTTGCGCTAACTGGGCCGCGCCGTCCACTAACGTCGGGTTCAACCCGGACGACGCTCCCCCCCTTGGTCATTTCACAAATTGTTGCGCGTGACGATGTGCGCGAGCGGGATCGCAGCGAACATCGTCGACGTGCGGTGAAAAGTGTTGAAACGGCATCCGGACGGTTCACTCACATCGATACGGGCGAGTCGCCGCGGCGCGGCGAACCGGATCGATCCAAACGTTCGTTCGCAGCGCCCGTCCAGAGCGACGGACGCCGGAACCGCCGGCGCGAACCTACTGATACCGACTTCCCTACAAATACGTGTCGGCCTGCGGGTGGACCGACGGGGAAGGTTTTTTCCGATTTTGCCGGGTAGAGGGATTCGCCCGATCGTGGCGATGGCAGCACCGCTAGCAAGAGACGGCGGCGCAGGGCGGTACGTCAAACACGCGAGATCGCGTTCCGCAAAACGTGAGGCGGGACGGCGCGGACGCTACGTATCGCCGTATGCGCGCCGCGAATGACGTCTACCGCGCCGAGGCAAAAGCGCGCCCCGCGGGCGGATCAGGCGGTGCGCGTGCGCCGGGCGTAGGACGGGTCCCACGTCGCGGCCAGTGCGCTAATGGCCAAACCAGCACCCAGCATCAATCCCTCGAGCGGATTGCTGTTGAGCATCGCCAGAGTCAGCAGGCCCGAAGCGGCCATCAATCCCATGAACGCCCATTGCCACAGGGGCTGCAGGGCCGTCCCCACCGAGAGGCGATCGAGCCAGGCCAAGAGCAGTCCAACCGTCGGCAGGGTGACCAAGAGCAACAACGGCGGAAACGAAACGAGCCAAGCAGCCATGCGGCGTTTTCTCCTAAGACGTCCTGTCGGGAGTTTGGTCCATCGCAAACGGCATCCCCGCAGCGGCGTCGCTGCCGTTGCGCGTGCGAGACGGTCATCGTCCCGCCGTTCGCATGTTTGCCGGACCGGTTGCATTTTGCGTGCCGACCGTCCGGATGACTCGCCGTGGCGGTGCTCCGATGAGGCGAAAACGTGGTGTTTTTGCGTGGCTTCCTCAACAACGGATTCAGCAAAGTCACCGTAGCCTTCCACCTCAAAGCGGCGTCCCGCCGTGCAAGTTTTTGTAATCGTTACAATTTGCGTGCTTCAGCACAAGTCAAAATAGGCGATTTGCGGTAATTTTCTCGGCCGCGGCCGGTTCTGTCGTCCCGCGCGTTCCACACGGCGGCGGGCTCGTGCTGCGGCGACGGCGAACTCTCTTGCGAATATTGCCGAAAACTGGCGCTTCGAAAGTGGAGAAAGATGCAGCCGGTGGAGCCGCCTGTTGGATCGCCCCACACCGATGTTTCTCTTGACCCACGAGGGACTTCCTGGCACACTCTCGCCCGCACGAGTGAGTACCCCCGAAACACGGTGACACCCGACGTACACCCGCGCGTCACGGTGCTCCGCCGCCCGCCCCAAACACGACCGGAAGCCCCACGACTCGCCTCGGTCGGCACCACAAACCGCGAGACTGTTCGCGGTCAAACCCCACCCGTATCGGCCACTGCTGAGGATTCCCACTCCAGCAAGGTTCCGTCTTCCAGCGCTACGAGGAGACAAATGTCGACGCTTCGTTCTACCCGCATGATGTGCTTCGTTGGTTCGCTGATCGCCGTGTTGACTGGTTTTGTCGGCTGCGGCGAGTCGCCGAAATCGGACGTATCGAAATCCAGTAGCAGCCCGACGCAACAAGCTTCAGCCGACGCCGCTCCCAAAGCCAAAGCAAAGACGGTCGTTGCGCCCGACAAGATTGTGACAACGTTCCTCGAAGCGGTTCGCACCGGCGATGAACAGGGGGCCGCCGCGATGCTGACCCCGCTGGCGATCAAGCGCACGGCCGAATATGAGTTGACGGTGGCACCGACGGGCAGCGCGACGGCGCAGTACTCGGTCGGCGAGGTCGAGTATATCGAGGGAGGCGGCGCACACGTGGCCAGCACTTGGAGCGATCTCGACGCCGGCGGCGAACGACGTACGGACACGCTCGTCTGGATGTTGCGGCAAGAACCGAGCGGCTGGCGGATCGCCGGGCTTGGTACGATCGTTTTTCCCGACCAACCGCCGATCTTCCTCAACTTCGAGAACCCCGAGGATATGCTGGAAAAGCAACGCCTCACCGAGGAGGAGTTCAACCGCCGCACCACCGGCGAAACGGCGACAACCGGCACGGCGGCCGTGGGCCAGCAGCCACAAGGTTCGATCGCATCGGGCGCCGCGGCAAACGTCGCGTCGCAGACGCCCCAGCAGCCCAATCAACTTTCTCAGCAGCAGTATTCATCGCAGCCGTCGCAACGACAGGCACAGGCGCCGGTGGGCGAGAACACCGGCGCTCGACGCTAAGGGCCCGATCGCCAAACGAGCGACAACGGACAAACCGCAACGAGCGCGCCGGTGCGTTGGCTACCGACGCGCTCGTTGCACGTCGTGGCTGAGCTCGCTGGCCGAGTACGGCGCCTTGTTCATCGTGGCACGGCGTCGTCGTATTTTTTCGCGACCGTCGGGTCGGTCGCCGGGCATCGCTTCGTTGGTGGCGCGATTCCCCGCGGCACTCCGGCGCGGTCCGTTCGCTGTGGCGGCGTCCTCCCTGCGTGCCCTCTCGGGGTCAGCCCTCTTTGGGCCGGTTTTCGCTGGGCCGCCCTTCTTTGGGCCGTTTCTACGTGGCAGCCGGACTCTACGGCTGCGGTCGCGCCCGGACGCCAAACAACTACCTGGTGGGTGGAAATAGTGCGATTGGAGGGACGCACCGGCGCCGTATGAGCGTTCCACCGCTGGAATCGAGGGGGTGGCGCACTCATTGCGAGCACGACGTGGGGCGGACGACGCTGCACGTAGTTCGAGTGCTGACAAGGATATGCGCCGATGCGCCCGGGGACGTGCCTTGCGGCATCGCTTGAGTGGCCCGGGGCGAGTCGGCCGCAACACTGCTCAGACAATGGTGGCGCGAGACACGGAACCGCCTGGCTGATTTTCGAACGGTGCAAATTCGAGCCATCCGCAGGAGTTGATCCGGCGCGGCTGCAGCACTCCAAGTCGCCCCAAATACCCCAAATTTTCGTTGTGGCCGTTGACACTGCGGGACAAAGTGCTAACTTTACTGCGTATTTTGTGCATTCGCTACATCCACTGTAATCGGTAAAAGCTGCACCCCGGATGGGGTATTGCGGTGGTGTGATGTGGCGAGCGTTTGCGAGAACCAACGGTTGTTTTTTGTCTCCAGCCTGCCGCCGCCCAAAGGCCGTACGCATTTAAGCAACCGGTTGGCGAGCAACGCTGCGAAACCCCGTGTGTCCAGATAACAGTGGTAGGAGCTTTGGAATGAATCGAACTCTCGTATTTTGTTTGGCAGTGTTTTTTGCCATCGTCGGTTTGGCGCTGCTCGGTGGTGACACCCAGGCGGTTGCCGGCCATGGTTGCCACGGCTGCAGTGGCTGCGACGGCGCCGATGCCTGCAGTGGCTGCGATGGGGCTGATGACTGCTCCGGCTCGTGCCACGGTCGTCACTTCCGTCTGTTCCACCGTTGCCACGGCGACGACAGTTGCAGTGGTTGCGACGGCGCCGACGATTGCTCTTGCTCGGGCAGCAGCTGCCACGGCAAGTGCTTCGGCGGTCTGTTCAAGCGTCTGCGTAACCGTTGCCACGGCGACAGCTGCAGTGGTGACTGCAGCGGCTACGTCGAGGACTGCAGCGGTTCGAGTGACTGCAGTGGCAGTGCCGAAGAAGCCGCTCCGGCGACTGAAGCCCCCGCTCCCGAAGGCGCCTCGGCCAGCTACCAGCGCGTTCCCTTCGGTTTCCGCACCGTCCACTTCCGTGGCTAAATAACGCGTGCGACCGACCGCCGCGACGGCACCCTGCGCCGTCGGCGGGACGCAACGACGTCAACGATCGAGCCGGGTCTCACCAATGAGACCCGGCTCGTTTTATTCTGTGCCCAGGCGCTTTTTCGATCACATCGAGGTTTTTGGCGGCATCGAGCCCGTGATCGCCTCTTCGCGCTTTCCAAGACCCGGCAGGCTGTTTACCCTAGAGTGCTGTTGACCCTAGAGTCTTGTGCCGCTGCCGGCGATCTTTACCTTGTCTACGGCTCGTTCTTGAAATGCGGCCAATCGTCGCACCCTCCGGGATTTCCCCTTGATGGCCAAACGATCGAAACAGTCCGATGCGTCGGAAGAAGCGACCGGCGCGTCACCGGTTTGGCGCACCATTGCGTCGTTT
>JAGQPT010000540.1 GCA_020426575.1 Planctomycetales bacterium | reverse complement strand
TCGACCAGCGCCGCAGCCATTCGCGAATGTCTCGAAGAGAGCGGTCTCGACGTTGCCGTCGTCGGCACACTCGACGTCACCGTGCACGACTATCCTCACGGTCGACTGCGAATCAGCTTCCACGAATGTCGCCCCGCCACCGCGAATGAAGCCGATCTCGCCAAGGTGCAGGCGCCCTTTCGCTGGGTGCCCGTCAACGAGCTTGACCGTTACGAGTTCCCACCGGCCAACGCCGTCGTGCTCGAGCGTCTGCTGAGCCGCGCGCCAGAAAAGAGTTGAAGCCGACAGTTTTGCAAGCCGTTACAAGTTCTGGACGACAGAGACCGATGCACACACAACTGGCCGTTCTCGGAGGTGGCCCGGGGGGCTACGCGGCGGCGTTCATGGCGGCCGACCTCGGCCTCGACGTCACGATCCTCGACGAGCGGGCTTCACTTGGCGGCACCTGCCTCATCGAGGGCTGCATCCCCTCGAAGATGCTGTTGCACGTGACGGCGGCCATGCACGACGCCGAGTCTGTCGCCGACTGGGGCGTTCGCTACGCGCGGCCCAACCTCGACATGGCACAGATGCGCGGCCACAAGGCCGACGTGATTGCCAATCTCGCGGCCGGGCTCGCGCAGTTGGCCAAGAGCCGTGGCGTCCGCGTCGTCGCCGCCCGCGGTCGGTTCACGGCTTCCGACGCCTTGGCGCTTTCGCCCTGCGGCGATGCGGCGCTCGACGACGACGTGCTTTCGTTCGATCACTGTGTCGTCGCCACGGGCTCTGTGCCGGTCCGCCTGCCGAATCTCCCCTACGATTCACCGCGACTGCTCGACTCGACGGCCGCGCTGCGCTTGCAGGACGTCCCCGCGTCGCTGCTCGTCGTGGGCGGAGGTTACATCGGCCTCGAATTGGGCAGCGTCTACGCCGCGTTGGGCTCCCACGTATCGCTCGTCGAATATACCGACGGGCTGTTGCCGGGCGTCGATCGCGACCTGGTACGCCCATTGTTGTCGCGCACCAAACAGACGTTCGCGTCGCTGCGCTTCGGCGCCAAGGTAACGACCGCCGTCGACCGCGGCGAAGACATCGAAGTTACCATCGCCAGCCGTGACGAAATATTTGTCGAGACCTACGACCAGGTGCTCGTCTCCGTGGGGCGGCGTCCCCGCACGGACGACCTCGGACTGGAAACGACACAGGTCCAGTTCGACGAGCACGGCTTCGTCCGTGTCGACGCGCAGCGACGCACCGACGATCGGCGCATCTTCGCCGTCGGCGACGTGACCGGCCAACCGATGCTCGCCCACAAGGCCTCGGCCGAAGGACGCGTGGCGGCCGAGGCAATCGCCGGCAGCGACGCCGAGTTTGCCCCCCGCGCCATTCCCTGCGTCGTCTTCACCGATCCGCAAATTGCCTGGACCGGGCTCACCGAGGCCGAAGCCAAAACGGCCGGCATCAAAGTCTCGGTGACGCGATTCCCCTGGGCGGCCAGCGGACGTGCCCAGGCCGTCGGTCGCACCGATGGCGTGACCAAGATGATCGTCGATGCCGAATCTGACCGCGTGTTGGGAGTCGGCGTCACGGGCCCGGCCGCCGGTGAGATGATCGCCGAAGCCGTGCTGGCCATCGAAATGGGGGCGACTTCGGCTGACCTGGGGCGTGCGATCCATCCCCATCCGACGTTCAGCGAGACGATCGCCACGGCCGCCCACATGCAGCACGGCACCGCTACCGAAATCTATCGGCCCAAACGCCAGCGCTAGCGGCAACAAGCCGTCGACGTGCCCTACCGACCATGGCACCGCCCGTGTTACGATCACGGAAAGTGACGGTCCCCGCCCACACACGGAGAAAGCGACGTTGCAGTTGCCGCGTAACCCCAGCCGGTCGGTTCGTATTGGCACCGTGTCGATCGGTCACGATCACCCGATCGCCGTGCAGAGCATGACCGCGACGAAGACCCAGGACGTGGAGGCCACGGCTGCGCAGGTCAACATGCTCGCCGAAGCGGGAGCCGACGTCGTGCGCATCGCCGTCGACAGCGCCAAGGACGCCGAGGCGCTCGCCGAGATCCGCGCCCGCACCGAGGCGAATCTGTCGGTCGACCTGCAGGAGAACTACCGTCTGGCGGCACACGTGGCGCCGCACGTCGACAAGATCCGCTACAACCCGGGACACCTCTATCACCACGAGCGGGAAAAGTCGTGGCAAGACAAAGTGCGGTTCATCGCCGACGTGGCCGGTGAGCACGACTGCGCGATCCGCGTCGGTGTGAACTGCGGCTCGATCGATCCGGCACAAGCGGACAGCTTTGCGGCCGACGATTCGATCACGCCGATGATCACCAGCGCGACCGAGCATTGCGCGCTTCTCGACACGTTGGGGTTCGAGCGATACTGCGTGTCGCTGAAGGACTCGGACCCGGCGAAGGTGATCGAACTGAACCGGCGATTCGCCGAAGCGCGGCCCGACGTGCCGTTGCACCTGGGGGTGACCGAAGCGGGGATGCCGCCCGAGGGCGTGATCAAAACCCGCATCGCCTTTGAGCAACTGGTGAGCCGGGGCATCGGCGACACGATCCGGGTGTCGCTCACCGTGCCGAACGACCGCAAGGGAGAAGAGATCGCCGCCGGCCGGGCGATCCTGGCCGACATCGCCGCCGGGCGGGTGCGGAGCGTCGTCGACTATGGACTCGAAACGCTCAACATCATCAGTTGCCCAAGTTGTTCGCGGGTCGAGAACGAGGCATTCGTGGAGTTGGCCGCTCAGGTGCGCGAGATGACGCGTTACGCCAAGAACCACGCGCTGACGATCGCCGTGATGGGATGCCGCGTCAACGGACCCGGCGAGACCGACGACGCCGACCTGGGGCTGTGGTGCGGCCCGAACTACGTGAACCTCAAACGCGGCGAAGAAGAACTCGGCGCGTTCGGCTACGACGACATCCTGCCGCGACTGAAGTCGGAACTCGACGTCTTGATCGCGCGGCAGCAAGCGGGATCGGCATAGCGGCCGGTACGCCCACTGGCGGTTACGGCCGACTCTCAAACGGGCCGAATGTGTGGTCTTCTATTGCCGTGCTCGGCAATGATTGCGTCGACACGGTCGCGATCCCTTTCCGCAGCGCGAAACGTCATAAAGGTCTTGTGGCTGTTGAGCACGAGAATGCCGCGGCGCTTGCTCCACTTGTATATGTGAACGTCCGACCAGCTACGAAAGACAATCGCACCAATAATGATGCCGTGCTCACACAACTCGATTCCAGACGCGGTGCGGCGCCACCAGATCGACAGCACCGTTTGCGAAAGATTGCCTCCGGTGGAGAAGCCCATGACAACGGCAATCAGGCGCGAAATCTGTGAGTCTGGTGTGCCGACCACCTGCGGCAAGAAAACGAGGGCAAACAGCGCGCCGCCGGCTACTTCAAAAATGCGGCGGAACCGTTCACCCGTCGTCAGGACGACGAATCGTTGTCCGCACTGGCCTTCAACACGATACCGCCGACGGCACTGATACACTGTGAATGCCAACGCTCCGGCCGCGTTTCCCGCGAGAAACAGCGCGAGCCGCCGTTGCTGCTCGACGGCGAGCGCTCGAACGAAGGGGGTGGCCACGGCAAAAATCACACTGAACACCACGACGACGATCATCACGCCCTTGATGCTGAACTGCATGAGGCTCGGCTGTGGCGTGTGCCCCGCGTCGGTCATGTCCTTGCTCCGACGAGTCGTACTCCCAGTTCCTCCAGCGCTTCGGCGATCATCTCGACCAGCAGCCGCATGTCGTCAGGAAAGACGTGGCCGATATTGCCGATGCGGAAGGTTTCGGCCGTGCTGACTTTACCTGGGTAGATGACAAAGCGGCGGAGCTTGAGCGCCTCGTAGAACGGCATGAAGGCGAACGCGAGATCGTCCGGGTAGATGAACGACGTGATGATCGGGGCGCGATATGCCGGCGGCAGCAACAACTTGAAGCCGAGGCGCTCCATGCCCTGGCACAACCGGCGGTGGTTTTCAGAATAGCGGGCGTACCGCGCGGCCACGCCGCCTTCTGCTTCGAGTTCGAGGAGCGCCTGTGCGAAAGCCCGCACGGTGTGCGTGGGCGACGTGTAGCGCCACTTTCCCGCCTTGTTCTCCATCTCCTGCCACTGGTCGAACAGGTCGAGGCTGAGGCTGCGGGCCCGACCGGCGGTTTGTGCGAGCGTCGCACGATGCGCAATGACAAAGCCGAATCCCGGCACGCCCTGGATGCACTTGTTGGCCGAGGACACGAGGAAGTGTGCACCGAGCGATTCGATGCCGCCGGAGCCGTCCGCGGCGGCGTCATTGGAGAGGGGAATGCCGCCGAAGCTGCTCATCGCGTCGAGGATGAAGATCTTCTCATACTCGCGGGCCAATCGACCGACGTCGCCCGCCGGGTTCAACATGCCGGTCGTGGTCTCGCAGTGCACGAGGGCGACGTGCGTGATCGCCGTGTCCGATCGCAGCGCCGCCTCGACGCGCTCAAGGTCGGCGCGCTCGACCTCCGGCTGTGCGATCTCACGGCAGGCGATGCCGAGTCGCTCGGCAATCTGCACGATGCGGGCGCCGTAGGCCCCGTTGTTGACCACGAGCAGCTTACCGTCGGGCGGGATGACCGAGCCGAGCGTGGCCTCGACGCTGAACGTGCCGCTTCCCTGCATCAGCACGGCCGTGTAGTTTTCCGAGGTCGTTGCCAAACGCACCAACCGGTCGCGGATGTCGCTGACGATCGTGTTGTAGTCGTCGTCCCAGGTGCAATAGTCGCGCAACATCGTCTCGCGAACGGTGCGCGACGTGGTCAGCGGCCCGGGGGTGAGCAACAGATAGGGGATGTCGGCGTCCACGAAAACGGGCCTCCCAGGGCGGGCGGCCGACACCGCCGCAGCAACTGGC
>JAGQPT010000539.1 GCA_020426575.1 Planctomycetales bacterium | reverse complement strand
TCACCGCTGAGCGTGTAGACCACCCCGTCGCTGGCCAGATACACCGTCCCGTCGTAGACGCAGACGGTCGACACCGGCTTGTCCGTGACGATCTTCTCACCGACCTCCTGGAGATACACGTCGTCGGCAACGCGCTCGTACAGTGGATGCGAGGGGGGCGAAGTCGTCCGTTCGGCGGCCGTGAGTGACATCGAACCGACGGCAAGTGCCGTCGCGCAGTACAAGGCACGCAAGGTAACACGCATCGAACAACTCCAGGGTGTGGATCGAGGGTGAGGGCAAACTCGAGGCGCGACCGCGGCAAGTCACCCGTGCGAGGCAACTCAACCGGGCGGCACCCAGGCGGGAGTGGGGTGCGGTAGGTACGGGCCGACGTCCCGCGGCGCTATTCCGCCGCCGACTTGTAGATCGGCAGGTGGCGGTAATAGACTTCCAGGATATACAGACTCAGACAGGTGACATAGAGGCGCCCGCCGGCGTAGCCCCATTCATCCGCTTCCGGTTTAAACGGGTGCCAACTTCCCTTGTTCGGGCCGGTCTTCGCCTGGTGTTCGACCAACAACTCGCGCATCACGTCGTTCCACTGCCGCCAGCGCGGGCCCCCCACGTTGTGCAGCGACTGTGTGGCGTAGTACCAGTAGTACACGTTGCGGCCCTGGAACCAGTTGGGCTGGTTCTCCGGCAGCAGGATATAGGCCAACCCCGCCTCCAACCGTTCGTCGTCCTGGTGCCAGCCCAGGTACTCGCGGCACAGTAGCGCCTCGGCCGTGATCGCTAGCGACGGCACTTCGTAGCCCGGCAAGTAGCCGTAGCGGCTCCCCTCGAGAAAACGCGTGGCCGTGGAAACCCCGCGGGGGCGTGTCGCTGCGCTGTCGAGAAAGCGGGACACGGCGTCAAGCGTCTCCGATGGAACCTCGAGCCCCCCCATCCGAGCGCTTTGCAGCGCCATCAAAATCCAACCGGTCACCGACACGTCGCTGTCTTCTGAGCGACCGGGTGTGTAACGCCAGCCTCCGTACGCCGGGTCCTGCGACTTCACACAGAAGTCGACGGCCCGCTGCGCTGGACCGCGGAGTTGTTCGTCTTCGGTCATCGCGAACAATTCGCACACGGCGATCGTGGCCTGCCCCTGTGTGTACAGGTGAGAATCCATGTTGCTGGCCGGATCCCAAAAATCGCCGTCTGCTTTCTGCTTGCTGAGCAGAAACGATAGCGCCCGGGCCAGGCGCCGCCCGAACGCCGTGTTGTCCTGGTGCGTGTTTCCGGCGCCCTGAAACGCCAGCATCGCCATCGCCGTGGCGGCCACCGGATTCTCGTCATGAATGCTGCCGTCGGGATACGGTCCCTGCAGGCTCCAGGAACCGTCGCTGCGCTGTTGCTGGGCCAACCACGCCAGCCCCAACGCAACCGCGCTCTGGCTACCGTCCGTGGGACCGTAACCCGCCATCATCTTCCGAATGCTGCCTTCGTTGCGTCCCCTAAGCAGGTTACCGAACGACGGCGCCGTGATGTCTGCCGCCAGTGAATCAGGATTGAGCAACTCTTCGACGCTCGGCGGCGCCGAAAGCGGATCGTCGACCGCTTCCAAAGTACTCAGCGCCAAGGCCTGTTCCTTATCAGTAGCGTCGGGCACGTCCAACGGCACCGAGTCGTCGATCATCTGATCGCCCGGCAACTCGCTGATGAGCAACTCAAAGGAACGTGTTGCCGGTTCGTGCCAGGCCCAGAGCGCCAACATCAACATGATCGAGACGTGCAGCACGGTGCTGGCCAACCAGGCCGGCGCGTTTTGTTTTGCCGACTCGACGATTTCGCCCGACTCCTCGTCCCAGGCCGCCGCCTGCCGCGCGTAGTCGTGATCGTGGTCTTCCTCGGGTAGCTGCGCTTCGCGCAGCGGCGCGTCCGCTCCTTCGGGGCGACTCCAAAACGCGTCGCTCGACGAGTGCCTCGCGGGTGATTCCCCCGCGACGACCGCTGCCATCGCCGCGCCGGGCGACTGGCTGTCATCGATGGCCTTCGCCGCCGTGCCGCGAGAAACCTGCGGCGTCACTTTGGCCGGCGCGGATTTGGAAGGCACGCTTTTTTGAGAGACCACAACCGGCGGAACGGGGGGCGGGGACGGCGGCACCGGCGGTGGGACGACACGCGGCGGCGCAACGACATCCGGAACGACCACCGGCGGTGGCGTCGGATCATCGGCGGACTCGCTGTCGTACCTGGCCATGCGCATCAGCTGGGTTGCAAGCCGCGGCCAAAACGTGCGGAGCAACCGTCGCTGTACCGCTAACCCCGCCTGCTGCGATCGCGATGCTCAACGAGCATACCCGTCGCGCGGCATCCGGCACCTTCCCCTGCTCCGATGCGGGCGGAAGTACGGAAACCCGTTCGATTGGCCCAATGATATGACAATTCCCCTCGACTTGAGTGTAGCAGGCCCATCCGTCGCTGCCAAACTTTCCGCGGCCCGTTTGAACCAAATCGACCACATTTGCCAGTCGCCGGGCCCGCGCGACCATTCGCGCCGCCCGCGCGGCTGGTGTAGATTGGGGTGGTCCTCGACCCGCTCGACGTCAGCCTGCCGCTTGCCGACTTCATGCACCTCCGACTACTCACCTACAACATCCACAAGGGCATCGGCGGCATCGACCGACGCTACCGTCCGGAGCGCATTGTCGAGACCGTGGCGATGTACGATCCCGACATCGTCATGCTCCAGGAGGTCGACGAAAACGTCCCTCGCTCGCGACACGACCGCCAGGTCGACCTTTTCGGTGAGGCGCTCGGGCTGAGGCATCGGGCCTTCCAGCGCAACGTCCGACTCACGCACGGCCACTACGGCAACGCGATTCTCAGCCGCTTCCCCCTGCACGACGTCGTCAACATCGACCTCTCGGTGCCGCTGAAGAAGCGCCGCCGAGCGCTGGCCGCCCGCTGTGTGCTCCGCAGCGGACATCACAGCCGTTCTTTGCTGCTTTTCAACCTGCACTTGGGGCTGGCGGGCATCGAGCGCACGATCCAGATGCGACGCCTGCTGGCCACCGACGTGATGGCCCGGGCTCACCACGACACGCCCATGCTCGTGGCCGGTGACTTCAACGACGTGTGGGCAGGACTGGGGCGGCGGATGCTCGAGCCGGCCGGCTTTCGCCCTTCCTCGCAGCACGTGCTCACGTTTCCCGCGGTCCGGCCGGTGCGGCCACTCGACCGCGTCTACTGCCGAGGGCTGATCGAACCGATCCACTGTTTCGCCTCGCGGGCAAAGGTCTCTCGCTACGCCTCGGACCACTTGCCGCTGGTCGCCGACTTTGAGCTGCCGCAGCAATAAGTGGAGGCACGGCGGAGACAAGCCGGGCGAACGATCGGCCGCTGCCTAGCGCCAAGTGTTCAGCCTGAGGCGCCGATGTCCTGCACCGCGCCCAGCGCCAATTGAGCGCGGTCACGAAGCAGCCG
>JAGQPT010000538.1 GCA_020426575.1 Planctomycetales bacterium | reverse complement strand
TAGTTGTCATACGCGTCCATCGCCGCGGTCACGGACCGCGCGGTCTGGTGCAGCTCGCTGAGCACCCAGCGGTCGAGTTCGCCGCGCTCGCCGGCCGGCCGATAGGTTTCCGCGCCGGCGAGTTCGGCCGGCGTGAGTTGCCCCGCGTCACCCGGCACCAGCTTCTCGGGCTCGAAGCCGTCGATGTTGGCATAGATCGAAAAGAAGCTCAACACGTTCCAGAGCCGCAGCAGGAATTCTGGCACGCTGTCCTTGATCGCCTGCTCGCTGTAACGGATCGACGTCCAGGGCGGCTGGTTGGCGAAGAAGTACCAACGCAGCGCGTCGGCGCCGTAACGGTCGAAGATCTCGTTCGGCTCGCGGTAGTTCCGCTTGCTTTTGGACATCTTCTGGCCGTCTTCGCCGAGCATCAGGCCCAACACGATGCAATTGCGGAACGGGTGTGGATACGGCGTCGCCGGGCGGTCGGCGTCGCGATTCGCGTCGGCCTTGGTCGCTGCGTCTCGCTGTGTCGCACCGTCGTCTTCGCTGAACAACAGCGTGCTGATCGCCAGCTGGCTGTAGAACCAGCCGCGGGTTTGATCGAGCGCCTCGCTGATGAAATCGGCCGGGAACTGGGCGGCGAAACGGTCGCGGCCCTGGTGCGGATAGCCCCACTGGGCAAACGGCATCGCCCCGCTGTCGAACCAGCAGTCGATCACTTCGGGCACACGCCGCATCCGCGCACCGGACTTCTTGGGCGAGTCGTACGTCACGGCGTCGATGTACGGCTTGTGGATCTTCAGGTGCTCGGACAACTCGGGGTTGGCCGCCTTGGCCTCTTCCCAGACCTCGGTGCCGGCGACGCCCGGTTTGTCGAGCAGCTCGGCGTAGCTGCCGACCGCCTCCTGATAACCGGTCGCTTCGCATTGCCAGATCGGCAGCGGCGTGCCCCAGTAGCGCTCGCGTGAAAGGGCCCAGTCGACGTTCGACTCCAGGAAGTTACCGAAGCGACCGTCCTTGATGTGACCGGGCAGCCAGTTGATCTGGCTGTTGTTGGCCAACATGCGGTCCTTGAACTGCGTGGTGCGGATGAACCAGCTCTCGCGGGGATACTGGATCAGCGGATCGTCTTCGGCCCGCCAGCAGAAGGGGTACTCGTGCAGGTACTGCTCCTGGTGGAAGAGCAGGCCGCGCTCGCGCAGCTCGCGCGTGAGGTCTTTGTCGCAGTCCTTGACCCAACGGCCGGTGTACTGTGCGTCGACCACGTCGGTGAACTTACCGTCGGGACCTACGGCGTTGATCAACTCGGGGCCCATGCCGGCGACAAATCGCGCCCGCTCGGCGACCAACACTTCGTAGTCGACTTCGCCGAACGCCGGCGCCTGGTGCACCAGGCCCGTACCGCTCTCGGTCGTGACAAAATCGGCACCGACGACGCGCCAGGCAACGTTCTGCTCGCCTCCTGCAGTGAGCTTGCCGCGCGTGTCGCCGAGTTCTCCATAGTAATAGTCAAACGGCGGGCAGTAACGGCGCCCGACCAGGTCCGCCCCCGTGCAAGTCTTTTCGACGGCAAACTCGCTCTTCGCCTTTTCGGCAATCGTTTCAACGAGCGCTTCGGCGATCACGAGTTTGCGCTCTTCACCCTGGGCCTTTTCACCCTCGACGCTGACGACGGCATAGGTCAGCGCCGGATCGACGGCGACGAACTGGTTGCTCGGCAGCGTCCACGGTGTGGTCGTCCAGACCAACAGGTCGGTGTCGGTTTCCTTGCCCTTGTC
This sequence comes from Planctomycetales bacterium, assembly GCA_020426575.1. Classification (GTDB taxonomy): domain Bacteria; phylum Planctomycetota; class Planctomycetia; order Pirellulales; family JAEUIK01; genus JAGQPT01. The sequence continues at coordinate 14,159 of JAGQPT010000538.1, read as the reverse complement.
ATCCAGCAACGGGCAGCGAACGTACACGCTCGGGTCGGCCACTTCGCGGTAACCCTGACCGACTTCGCCGCTCGAAAGGGCCGTACCGCCCTGAGCCCACCACCAGACGATCTTGTGCCCCTGGTACAACAGGTCGCGGTCGAAGAGGTTTTTCAGTGCCCACCATACGCTCTCGACGTAGCTCTGGTGGTAGGTGACGTAGGCCTCGTCGAGGTGGATCCAGAAGCCGAGCCGGTCGGTGAGTTGCTCCCATTGCTGGGTGTAGCGAAACACGCTTTCCAGGCATTGGTGGATGAACGGCTCGACGCCGTAGGCCTCGATTTCCTCCTTCGAGTGGATACCGAGTTCCTTGCAGACCTCGACTTCGACCGGCAGACCGTGGGTGTCCCAGCCCGCCTTGCGCTCGCAGCGGTAGCCGCGCATCGTGCGGTAGCGGGGAAACAGGTCCTTGATCGCCCGGGTCAGGCAATGCCCCGGGTGAGGCAACCCGTTGGCCGTCGGCGGTCCCTCGTAGAACACGAAGCTGGGGGCGTCGGCCCGCGCGGCGAGCGACTTCTCGTAGATCTGCTGCTCCTTCCAGAAGGCGCCGATCTCGGCTTCGAGCTGGGGGAAACTGACGCTGCCGTCGCGCTGGGGAAACATGGGCGGTCGCTGACTGTGGAAAGGTTCGTACGCGTCCAATCGCGGACACCAGGCCGGACGCGCCACCGGGCGAGCCGGTTCAGGCGGCAACGTGAGACGCCCGCCGGGCTCGGGACAAGTAGGGAAGTAAACCACGCCGGGCCCGGCAGATCAACGCCACTGGTTTGGGCCGTCGTTCGCTGGCGCCGGACCGTCCCGACGGTGGCAGAAGCGCGCGGCACCGCGCCCGCGATTCAGCGGGAAAGAAAAAACGCCCGAGGGCGACCCCGACCAGTGGTGCGTCGGGGTCGCCCCGGGAAGAGACGTACTTCGCCGCAAGCGCCGGTGGCCAGCCGTCACGCCGCCAGCTGCGAACGGCGGCTCCCGACTGGCCAGAAAAGCAGCGGTACGTCCCAGTCGACCGCTCGCGCCGCGACGCGCGGTGTGCCATTCTCGCGCCGCGACGGTTGCGGGTCTTAAGTCCGTCGGACCGTGCCGTGCACCGGACGGGGGCGACTCTCACCCGACGGCCACCGCCGTTGCCTCGCAGAGAAACGCCGCGAAGCCGAGCCGGCGTCGTCGCACGCTCCCAGGACAGGATCGGCGACCGGGCGCCAACTCACGAGCAGCCTATCGGGCACACGCACAGCGCACCGGCGTCAAACCCAACGTACTTGCCTCGTGATTGGTTCGATCAATCAACGACAGACAATCACCATCGATCATGCATTTCTTCGAGCCCACGTCTTTGAGCACGCACCGACAAGGGCGGTCGCCAGCTTCGCGGCCGCCATACTCCGATCCCCATCTGACACCGAACTGCCGGTTCCACGAGGCTGGTCCAGTGGATGGAAGCCAGTGGGCACGACACGTTCAAAGCCATGGCTGCATGCCATAAGTGCATTGAGTGCCAATTCGGCGCGGGCGTCAAGAAAAATGCGCATTCCGCGTCTTGCCTTTCAAGACTTTCGGCGCTGCGCGGACGGGCGAGTTTTCCAGGCCGCGCCCTGCAGCGCCCCGGTGCCATCAACCTGACGCGCGCAGTAGAATACCGCCTCACTCGACCCGCCGGGCGTAGGCCGCACCGACCGACGCGCGGTTTGAGCCGCCGCTCGAGCCCCCGACAGACACAAAGGACGCGATAGCGATGGCGATTCGCAATCTCGACAAGATCTTCGCCGCCAAGAGTGTGGCCGTCATCGGTGGCAGCCATTCGCCGGGCAGCCTGGGGCGCACCGTGCTGGAAAACCTCGCCGCGTCGGAATTCCCCGGCCCCGTGTTTCCGGTCAACCCGAAGCACAAGACGATCGCTGGCCAGCCGTGTTATGCCAGCGTCGCCGAACTTCCACAGGTGCCGGACCTGGCGGTCGTTTGCACGCCGGCTGCGACCGTCGCCGAAGTCGTACGGCAGTGCGGCGAGGCGGGCATCCGGGGGCTAGTGATCCTCTCGGCCGGCTTCCGCGAGTCGGGCCCCGCGGGAGCGGAACTCGAGGCGGCCGTCCGCCGCGAGGCTGCCGCCTTCGACGGGCTGCGCATCGTCGGGCCGAATTGCCTGGGCATCATCGCGCCCCACGCGGCACTCAACGCCAGCTTCGCCGCTGGCACGCCGCCGCGCGGCAGCGTCGCCTTCATCTCCCAGTCGGGCGCGCTGTGCACGGCCGTGCTGGACTGGGCCCTGCAGGAACACATCGGCTTTTCCTACTTCGTCTCCGTGGGCAACATGCTCGACGTCGGCATGGGCGACCTGATCGACTACTTCGCCAATGACCGCCACACCGAGGCGATCATCCTCTACATCGAATCGATCCAGGAAGCCCGCGAGTTCATGTCGGCCGCGCGGGCCTTCGCGCGCCAGAAGCCGCTTATCGCCTACAAGGCGGGGCGATTCGCCGAGTCGGCCCACGCCGCCGCTTCCCACACCGGCGCCATGGCCGGCGTCGACAACGTCTACGAGGCGGCCTTCCACCGCGCCGGTATCGTCCGCGTCTCCGAGATGGCCGACATGTTCGACTGCGCCGAGCTGTTGGCCAAGCAAAATCCGCCGCGAGGCCCCCGCCTGGCGATCATCACCAACGCCGGCGGTCCCGGCGTGATGGCCACCGACGAACTGCTCGAAAGAAAGGGAGTGCTAGCCAAGCTCTCCGACGATACCGTCAAGAAACTCGACGACGCCCTGCCGCCGGCCTGGTCCCACGGCAACCCGGTCGACGTGCTCGGCGACGCCACGCCGGAACGCCTCGCCACGGCCGTCGAGATCGTGCTTGCCGACAAAGGGGTCGACGCGGCGCTGGTGTTGTTCGCTCCCCAGGCGGTCAGCAATCCCACGCAGGCGGCCAAGGCAGTCGTCAAAGTCGTCCGGCAGGCCTCGAAACCCGTGCTCACGTCCTGGATGGGCGGCCTCACGATGCAGAAGGGGGTCGAACTGCTCGGTGAGGCCGGCATTCCCACCTACTTCGCACCGGAGCAGGCGGTGCGGGCGTTCATGTACCTGGTCTCCTATGCCCGCACCCGCGACATGCTTTACGAAACACCGCGCGACCTGCCGGTCGAGTTTCCCCTCGACCGCGAGAAGCTGCGCGCCGTGTTTGACACGATTCTCAGTGAAGGCCACGACGTACTCAGCGAGAGCACGTCGAAGGCGCTGCTCGAGGCCTACGAAATTCCCGTCGCCAAGCCCTACGTGGCACGCAACGCCGACGACGCCGTGCAACTGGCGCACCGCGTCGGCTTTCCTGTCGCGGTGAAGATCTTCTCGCCCCAGATCACGCACAAGACCGACGTCGACGGCGTCGCATTGGGTTTGGCCAACGACACTGACGTCCGCGCGGCCGTCGAGCGCATCTTCACCACCGTCGCCGAGCGGCGCCCCGATGCCACCGTCGAAGGCGTGACGGTCCAGCGGATGGTCGCCAGCCCCGTTGGCCAGGAGTTGATCGTCGGCGCGAAGCGTGATCCCACGTTCGGCGCCGTGTTGCTGGTCGGCGGCGGCGGGATCACGGCCGAGTTGCAGCGCGATCACGCGCTCGAGTTGCCGCCGCTGAGCGAAAGGCTCGCCCGGCGCATGCTCGAATCGCTCCTCTGCTGGCCCTTACTCCAGGGCTACCGCGGTCGGCCTGGCGTGAACGTCGACCGCTTGATCGAAGTGTTGATGCGGTTCTCGTACCTGGTGGCCGACTATCCCGAAATCATGGAACTCGACGTCAACCCGCTGCTTGTCACTCCCAGCGACGTGGTGGCCCTGGACGCCCGTATCGTCCTCGACCACGCGGCGTTGCTCGCGCCGCGACGCCGTTACTCGCACGTGGCGATCCGACCTTACCCCGAAGAATACAAGAAAACCTTCCGGCTCAAGGACGGCACGACGATCCTGCTACGGCCCATCAAACCCGAAGACGAACCGATGTGGCACGCCTTGCTGGCCAGCTGCTCGCAAGAATCGCTCTGGTTCCGATTCCGCTACCTCTTCAAGCAGACGACCCACGAGATGGCGACGCGGTTCTGCTACATCGACTACGACCGCGAATTGGCCATCGTCGCCGAGGTGGAAGACGGCGACGGCCGCAAGCTGATTGGCGTCGGTCGACTCGTCGCTGACGCCGACCACACCAACGCCGAATACGCCGTGCTGGTGGCCGACGCCTATCAGGGGCGGGGACTCGGCGCGCTGCTCACCGAATACTGCCTCGGCATCTGCCAGAGCTGGGGCATCGACTCGGTCGTCGCCGAAACCGCCCCGTCTAACCGGCGCATGCTTGGCATCTTCAAGCGCTTCGGTTTCTCGCTCGACCGGACCATCTCGAGCGACATCGTGCTGGGGCGCAAGCAACTAGGCGAAGCGGCGGGAACGGCCCACTAGGCGGCGCGCGCCAGTGGCGGCTTGCCGCCGACGACCTGCTCGATGTAGGCAAACAATTCCCGCTCGAAGCGATCGGCGCTGAAGCGCTCGGCCTGACGCCGTGCCGCCTCGGCGCTGAACCGCGTCGGCTGCAGCTCAAACTCGCAGATGGCCCGGGCCAGCGCGTCGGTTGTCTGCTGATGGAAGAAAAGTCCGGTGCCGGGTTGCCCGCCGGCCGTGGCCGGCTCAGGCGCAACGACCGTCTCGCACGCGCCTCCTTCGCCGAAGGCGATCACCGGCATCCCACAGGCCTGCGCCTCGACCGGCGTGATGCCGAAGTCTTCCCGCCCGGGAAACAACATCGCCCGACAGCGGCGATAGTGCTGCCGGATCACCTCGTCGCTCTGCCGCCCCAGCATTGTGACCGTCGGACCGGCCAGCCGCTCGAGCCGTTGCCGCTCCGGACCGTCGCCGATCACGATCAGCCGCCGGCCGAGTCGATTGCAGGCCTGCACCGCCAGGTCAATCCGCTTGTAAGGCACCAGCGCCGAGATACAGAAGTACGAGTCGTCGCGCCGCGTGTCGCTCTGCGTGTAAAACTCGGTGTCGACCGGCGGGTGGATCACCACGCTGTCGCGGTCGTAGCAGCGACGGATCCGCGCGCTGATCGTCCCGCTGTTGGCTACGAAGTGCGTGACCCGGTCGCTGGCGCGGCAGTCCCAATCGCGGATGCGATCGAGAATCGCGTCGCGCGTTGCGGCCAATGGATGACGCACCGCCGACCAGCTTGAACGTCGCGCCGCGCCGCCGAAGTAGTCGGCCCGTTGGTCCCAGGCGTAGCGCATCGGCGTGTGGCAATACGACACGTGCACGGCCCCCGGGGGAGCGATCACGTTCTTGGCCACCGCGTGGCTGGAACTGACGACCAACTCGGTGTCGGCCGGCAAGCGAAACCGCTCGATCGCCGTGGGCATCAACGGCAACAAGTAGCGGTAGTGGTCCAGCACGCCCGGCACGCGCTGCAGGAAGCTCGTGCGAATGTCCATGCGTTCGATCGTCGGCGACGTCGAACCTGGGCGGTGCAGCAACGTGTACAGCGGCGCGCCGGGATAGCGGCGGCAAAGCACCTCGAGCACCTTCTCACCGCCGCGCATACCGGTGAGCCAGTCGTGGATCAGGCAGACGTTCACGGCACGAATCCTTTCGCGGGGCGTCTGAATCGCGGCGACTGCGCCAGCAATGCTGGCACCCGTGTCGCACTCTGTAAAAATGCGGGGGCGGCATGGTCGCAGAAACCACCACCGGGGGTCAATACAAGGTTTCCACCACGTGCGGCTGCCGGGCGATTTCCCATGACATGCCAAACGAACTCCGGCATGCCAAACAAACTATGACACGCCAAAGCGGCCGACCGAGAGGAATCCAATCGGCAGCGTCGTCGCTCCTTCAAGCGCCAAGTCGGCCAGGGCCTCGCCCAACACGCTGGTGAACTTGAAGCCGTGCCCCGACAACCCGGCCGCAAACGCGACCTGCGGACACCCTGGGTGACGATCGACGATGAAATGCTCGTCCGGCGACATCGTGTACATGCACACCGCGTGTCCGATGGCGCGGTGCGAAACGCCCGGCAAATGCTGCGCGAGAAATCGCGCGACGTTGTCGTGTTCGGCCGTGTCGACTTCCCGCGACACGGCGAGCGGATCGTCGACGACCGCACCGCCGTGGTGGTCCGCTGCTTTCAGACCCCGTCCGTCGTCCAGGTCGGGAAAACCGTAGAACACACCGCCCGGGCACTCGTAGAGAAACACGGGACACCCCTGCGCGAGGCCGTAGCGAGGATCGTCATTGGCAAACCAGTGCAGCGGCTTGCGCAGCACGCGAAGCGGGACGCCCAGGTCGGCCAAGAGCTCCCCCGCCCAGGCGCCCGCCGCGATCACCAGTCGCCCGGCGGCAAACGCGCCCTGGTCCGTCTCGACTACGACATCGTCGCCGCTTGTTCGCCACGACCGCACGGTCACGTCGCTGCGCAGTTCGGCGCCGTGGCGCCGCGCTTCGGCCAGATGCGCCAACACGCACCGCTCGACGTACAGAAACCCCGCGCCGGTTTCCAACACCGCGGCACAATCCGGGGCGGCGACGAAGCCGGGGAAACGCCGCCCGACTTCGTCGGCCGTGAACGACTCGACGTCGAGCTGGTGCTGCCGGGCGCTGCGCAACACGCCCGGCAGTACCAGCCCGTGGGCCGGTCCGACCTGCAACAGGCCGGTTTGTTGAAACAGCCGCTGTTCGCTGGCCCGCTCCAGCTCGTCCCAGAGTTCGAACGCCCGCTGCACGAGCGGCACATAGTCGGAATGCTCGAAATAAGCCCGCCGAATCACCCTGGTCTGGCCGTGCGAGCTTCCCCGGTCGTGCCCGCCGGCAAAACGGTCAAGGCCCAACACCCGCGCGCCGCGCACGGCCAACTGCATCACGGCCGCGCTCCCCACACCGCCGGTGCCGATCACGATCGCGTCGTAGTCGTGCATGTCCGTGTGCTCACTCCGATATCAACGCCACCGTCGTACCAACACCCACCCAACAACACACAACGCCGCGACAACCGAACATCGCAACGACCGTCGTCCGAATCAACAATCGCAAGTGCAACGACCATCCCATTCCGCGGCGGTTATGCCATGCCGATGCGAACGTCGTCGCCGGAAATGAATATCCTAGCCCGAAGCGTGAGCGAGGGAAAAGCACCGTTCGTCAACCATTCAGAATAGCGCCAACACGTGCCACAGCGTCGGAGCCAACGGCGCTACGTAGAGGCAACGTGACGACGTAGCACATTGCAGTGATTCCTGCTTGGGGGGACGTCTGAATCTCCCTCGCTCACGCTTCGGGCTAGGATGCGCTGCAGATTGTGATGCGCTGCCCGACTACGTGCATTTCGCACGGCAAGTGCGTTTAGAACCACAACCGCACACCGGCAACCAGGGCGCTGGTCTGCGCCGTGCCAACGTCGAAGTAGTCGAAACCGGTGTAGTATTCCACGGCGTCGATCTGCGCGCCGACGGTGACGCGGCCGTGAAAGAGCCCGACATGGCCGACACGCCCCCAGTCGATTTCGGTCGAGATGATCCAGGGGTGGTGGGGAAGCCAGTCGCCGCCGTAGGTGAAGTTGAAGCCGACGTCGCCGCCGTCGTCGTCCGAAAGCCAATTGATGCCGATACCGGCGCGCATCTGCAGGCGCCGCGACTCGGCAATACGAAACACGACGTTGGCGTCGCCCGTCCAAAGATCATCGCCACGCGGCTCTGGTGCCTGCGCGCCGTCGAGATCTTCGTGGCGATAGGCCCATTCGCCGTCGAAGCCCAGCCGTGTGCACGAGTCCAACAGCAGATGGCCGCGGGCAAACCAGTTGCGGTCAAACTCGTCGCCGTACTCGCCGGCCAGCCGCACGAGCCAGGGCTTGCTGGGGCTCGAACGTCCGGGATGGGGCACCATCACGCCGGGCCGACCGTGCTGATACGGATAGTCGAGGAACTCACTGTCAAATGAGAATCGATCTCCGACGAGCGTCGCCGGCAACCAAAAGGGCGACGTCAGCGCGATCACGGCGAGGTCCGAATCGTCGTCGTCCTCATCGTCCTCACGGTCAAACCACGCGTCCGGATCGTCCGACCGCTTCGACTCGGGACGGGCGTCATCCGCTGCGGGCATCGGACCAGCGTCTGCCGGCTCCTCGTCTTCGCGCTCGTCGGACACACCCTGGCGCACGTCGTGTCGCAACGTCTCCAACGTTCCCGACGGTGTCGCATCGTCGGCCTGCAGCGGTATCGCGAGCACAACACCAAGCAGCAACACAACGGCACGAAGCGTCACGCCAAAAAGCTGGCATCGCCACGGATCGAACATCGGTAGAACCTGCCCGGGTCGGCCGACGCGTTTCGAGGACCGACGCGCTTGAAGGAGAAGAGTGGCCGCGGTTTGTACCGCAAGCGGCCGCTGGCGCCCAGCCGGTTTTGAAACCGACCAGAGGACCCTCACGTGCCAGCAAAGTTGCTAGCGTCCTGCTCCACTTTCCCCAAGTTTCTCGGAGCACTCGGCGCGGGCGCGGGCTACTTCGGCCTCCCAGTGCGACATCGCCGGCAGGTCGCTGTAAAAAAGCGCGGCCGGCTCGATGCCCTGACGCTCGAAACGTTCGATGCGAGCGCGCACCGCCGGCTGCTCGCCCAGCCGCGGCAGCACGACGCCCCAAATGACCGCCACGGCCAACAGCACGACAGCGAGCGTCGGCCAACCGCCGGAGCGGCCTCGCTGCTCGGTCACGACGGTCTGGTCGATACGCTCGCTCATTGCGCGAGACTCTTCGTCAGGTCGGAGAACACGACTTCAAACATCAGCCAGGCCATCAGCAGCGTCAGGCAGAGGTTCAGCGACTGTCCGCAGAGGTAAAGCACCAGCGGCTTGCCGCCGCGGAGATACTGCGCCAACTCGCGGAAGTTCGTCTCCAAGCCGATGCTGACAAACGCCAGGCAGAAGAACCAGCCCCGCAGCGTCTTGGTGCTCTCTTTGATCGTGGCGTCGACAATCGCCGGGCCGTCGATCATGTTCGAATACATCAGCGAGAAAATGATCGAGGCCGCCACGAAGCCCAGGATGAACTTGGGGAACCTCCGCCAGATTTCGCCCACGCCGGGCCGTGGCGCACTCGGATCACGTTCGACGAACAGCACCCAGTAGACGGCCACGCAAAAGGCCACGACACCGATGAGGATGTTCTGAATCATCTTCACCGTGGCGGCTACGTGCAGGGCCTCTTCGCCGAGGAACTCACCCGCGGCTGCGACCGCGCCGGTGGCGTCGATCGTGCCGCCCATCCACGCACCACCGAGCACGTTGCTCATGCCGGTCGCTTCGATCACGGCGGGCATCACGACCATCATCACCACGGTGAACGTCAGCGAGATGCCGATCGCCAGCGAGAGCTCTTCCTTCTTGGCCTTGCAGGCCGCCGCCGTTGCGATTGCCGCCGACACGCCACAGACGCTCATGTCGGCCGAGATCACCATGTTCAGCGACGGCGAGGCGATCTTGAGAATCTTCTGCCCGAACCAGTAGGTCGACACCAACACGACCGGCGTGACGACCCAGGCGACGAAGATGCCCGGCACCCCCAGGCTGAGCAGGCGGCTGAACAACACCTCGGCGCCGAGCAGCACCAGCCCGGTCTTGATGTAAAGCTCGGTGCGCAGCGCCGGCCGCACCCAGGCCGGCGTGCCGATCGTGTTGCTGATCAACAGACCGGCCACCAGCGCCCAAAGCGCGTACTCGAGGTTGTACGCATTGATGACCTCCTGCTCGGCCAGCACGTAGGCAAACGTCGCCAACAGAAAGACGAGGCAGAACCCCCCGATGAACGAGGTGAAGCGGGTCCCGCCGGCCGCCACCGCCGCGCCGAAACCGGCCAGCGCAACAACGAACGCTCCCAACATGCCCGGCAGCGACGACTTCCCGCCGGCGACGTAGATGCTCGAAAGCGGGTCGTCCGACCACGAACCGGGCTTGGCGAGCCACGATTTGAACGGACTGCCGTATGCGCCCCCGTCCCGTGCGCCAGAGAGCAGCACGGCGGCCAGGCACACGGCTAGGATCGCCCCACCGAGCCAGATCGCCCACCAGTCTTCGCTGCGCAGCAATTGCGAGCCGCCGTCATCGGCGCCGGCGGGTGGCTCGACTTCCTCGACGGCGTCAACGGGCGGTTCGCTCATGGGCTCGGCTGCGACGAAATGAACGTTCCGGAAGAGACACCTGCAACCTGGTCGCCGCTTATTTGTTACCGCTCATCACGGCGGCGAGGATCTGCGATGTGCTCGGCCGCATGATCCGGGGGTCGACTTCTTCGCCGGCCATCAACGTGTTGCGCACGTCCTTGCCCGAGATGAACACCGGCTTCTCGTCCGAGTGATTCTCCATCAGGTCGACGCGGCCCATCGATTCATAGTAAGCGGCGAAACCCACCTTCAATGGCTGGATTATCAGATCGCCGCCGAGGTTGTCGAAGATGTGCTGGGCGTCGAAGTCACCCCAGATCGCCGAGCCGTCGTGGTAGGGAGCATCAGCGTGTTTGCGGCCGATCACGATGTCCGTGAAGCCGTAGTTCTGCCGGTAGATGGCGTGCATCACGGCTTCCTTGGGTCCGCCGTAGAACATCTTGATGTCCAGGCCAACGAGGATCACGCGGTCGGGGACCTCTTCGCCGAGTTTCTTCCAGAGCTCGGGGTCGCTGTCGCCCTCGCCGATGCCGCGCGAATCGATCAGCGCTTCGTACGTGTGCATCCGCACGTCGGCGTGCACGTCGTCCCCCTTGGTCTCGCCGATCAACGGGTTCAGGCACGCGCCGGCGTTGTGGCCCGCGCGGAGCAGCGTCTCCAACCCGTAAACAAGCGCGTACTCGTGGGCCCGGTGCAGGGGATTACGGGTCTGGAACGCCACGACGCGGTCCCAACCCTTCTCGGCCAGCAGCTTGCGGACTTCGCGCGGTGAGAGCACGTACTGGCCGAACTTGGGATTCTTGGGCTGCGGCAGCACGCGAACCTCACCGCCGACCAGGTGCGTCCGCTCGGCGTCGCCTTTGAGCACCATGTCGCCGCCGGGATGGTCGGTCCGCTCGGTGCCGTACACGCTCGTGAGGTACTTCTGTTTGTCCCACTCCCAGACGTCGCTGACGTCGAGCGTGGCGACCAGCTCGCCGGCCGAATTGACCAGGGCGACGGTCTCGCCCGCCTTGAGTCCGGCGGCCACCTCGGCCGACACCGGCAGGGCCAGCGGAATCGTCCAGGCGTATTTCTTGCCGTCGACCTCGATGACCGACTCGTCGAGGACGCGTTTGTAGGTGGCCGAGTCCATCGGCCCGGTGAGCGGGCTGAGGGCCCCGTCGCCGAAGCGGTAGACGGTCGACAGATCTGCATCGGGCACAGGCACTTGCGTCAATCCCGCCGCGGAGGACCGAAACGACTCGACCTCGTCGGCTGGCACCGTGCGACAGACAGGTTCACTCAAACCGCCATGCGGGGCAATCAGATCGGCCATCGGCTAACCACCTCAAAGAAACAGGATTACGTCTCAGTCGAATTCGGCAAGCCGGGCAGTATAGTGGAAGACCCTCAGCCCTCTCAATGGGGCGATCACGGCGGCCATCGCATCCACAGCTGCGCGATCGACAGAACACGCCGCCGCGTCGCTGGCCAGCAGTTCAATTTGGCTGCCACTGCTGGCTCGCCCAGCAGTGAATACGGCCGAAGCCACCGCACCGTAGTGTCGTTGAAGCCGGCACTACCCGATCATGTCGGTGTCACTCGGCGCGGCGACGGGGCAAACCGCCGCCGAATAGTTCCAGAAAGCTTTCGGCCGCCGCGACGCGGTCGGGGAACTCGCCACGCAGCCGGGCCAGTTCGGCCGCCGCTTCCGCCGTGGGGTTGGCCGAAAGATAGCCGACGACGGCGCGGCTCGTGGCCGGTTCGTCGGCACCGGGGGCGTCCCAACAACCGACGACCTGATCCAGTGCGCCCCAGTCCTGCCAACGGGCCAGGTCGACAATCGCCGCCGCGGCAAATTCGGGACGCGCGAGCAATAGCCGCAGCGACTGCTCGAGCCGCGCCTCCGGAATGCCGTCGCAGAACTCCTGATAAAACCGCAGGGCCGACATCGCATGGCGCGTGTCGCCGGGTCGCGACTTTGCGGGATCGGCTCGCAAGAACCGCGCGTCCACCAGGTCGAGTCCCGCTTCGCCTTCGAGCAACAAGTAGCCGGCCAACAGTCCGTCGAAGCCCGCGCGAAAATCGTCCTCGTCGGCGGTGATCTGCTTTTTGAGCAACCGTGCGTTGGCCGCGCGATCCGCCGCGTCGTCGGCCAGACCGAGCACCATGCCGTAGAAACCTTTGCGGCGCGGTGACACTTTGGGGTCTGCGATCCACTGCCGCACCCGCGCCATGTCGAAGGCGTCGGCAACGGCGGCCACCTGATCGTAGTCGGCCGCGGCAAACTCGGCGAAGGCGTCGGCGGCGATCGCCGGATCACGATGCTCCAGGTACGGAGCGAAATATCGCAGCCGCTTGGCCATCGGCTCGCGCGGCGACGGTGTGCGGAAGCAATACGCGTAGCCGAGTTCGTCGACCGTGCGGGTGGTCCAGCGCACCGCGCCATCGCCGCCGTCGGCGCGCAGCACCAACAGCAACGCACCAACCGGATGCTCGCCGGCGTCATCGATCTCGAGCGTGCCGCCGACAGGTGGATCATCCCCTTTCAGCAGTTGCCGCACGCGTACCGTCTCACCCTTCGGCCCGGCGCTGTCGCTGCGGGCAACGACTTCGACCAGCGCGGCCCAGTCGGCGACGGCCCGTTGATCGGCGAATGTTGGTTCGACGGCTGGGCAGAACGGGCAGGCCCGCAGCGCCGTGGCCACAAACGTCAGCAACAGCGCGGCGACGGCGACCACGCCGCCGCGCAAGCGACGCCGCCACGTCGGTGCGCTATGATGCAATCGTCTCTGTCGCCAGTGACACACGGTATGATAACCCCGTTCGTCGACTACAAATCGAAAGCGTCCCCGTCCGAAGTGGGCGGTATCGAATGTCGCCACCGCGTACACTAGCACACCGGCGGTCGCGATAAAAATCGCCGCGACGGCGGCGCCACGACTCGCTCGACTCTCTACCAACGACAACGCCGTGAGCACCACAATGATACGTCACGCCCTCCTGGCCGTCGGCCTCTGTCTGTACGTCGTCAATTGCCCGCTGGTTGCGGACGAACCGGCTGGCATACAAATGACCGATAGACAAGCGGCGGACAAACAAGCGACTAACAGCGAGCCGGCCCGGCCACGTTCGTTGCCTCCCGTGATCGAATCGTCCTGGGACGATCTGACCGCCGGCATCGACTCGCCCGAGGACTGGGCACAGCGCCGCGAGGTGCTGCGGGCGCGGTTCCTGGAGTTGATCCGCGACGGCGAGAAACCGGCTCGCGTGCCGCTGGATCTCACCGTGCACGAAACCACCGTGGTCGACGGCGTGTACGAGCGCCGGCTCGTCAGCTACCAGACCGAGGCCGACGACCGGGCACACGCCTACCTCGGCGTCCCATTGGGCACACCGCAGGAGTTGGGATGTGGCGAGCGGTTTCCCGCCGTCGTGGCACTACACGGCACGTTCGACCAGGGCATGCGCCGCGCGGCCGGCCTGGCGGACAACCCGGACAAGGCGTACCTCGATCATCTTTGCCGACGGGGTTACGTGGTGATCGCGCCGGAGCACTTCGTCTCCGGCACGCGCATCCCGGCCGAGGGAGCGTACGACACCACCGCCTTCCATCAGAAGCATCCCCGCTGGACCGCCGTCGGCAAATTCACCTATGAGCACTCGATCGCCGTCGACGTGCTGGAAACCCTCGACGCGGTCGATCCCGCGCGCATCGGCGCACTGGGGCATTCGCTCGTCGGCCTCGACACGATTTTCCTTGCGGCCTATGACGAGCGAATCCAGGCGGCGGCTTGCAACTGCGGCGCGTCGTTCTTTCGCCACAACGCCGCCGTCGAAGCCTGGTCGCGCGACCACTGGTACGTCTACTTCAAACACATCCGCCCGGAACTGCTTGCCGGCCGACTGCCGCCAATCGACTTTCACGAAATCATCGCGCTCGTGGCGCCGCGGGCGTTTCT
>JAGQPT010000537.1 GCA_020426575.1 Planctomycetales bacterium | reverse complement strand
GGACGACGAAACCGATCGTTGGCAGACGGCGACGTTGGCGATCAACGAGGTGATGGGACAGCGGGCCTGGGCGTGGTTCGTTGGCCAGCGCAAGTGAGGACGGCGAGCCGCTACGGCGTTATGAAGACGAGCCGGACGAGCCATGATCGACGTCCATTGACGACCGTGCCCGGGTGTCGCGCTGCGGCGTGCTGAGCACGACCTTGTCGTGCAGCGAGTTCACGATGCCGACCAAGACGTCCGACAAACTGCTTTCGAGCACGACGGCGACGCGTTCGTGCACGTCGCGGTGCAGCAACATGCGTTGTGCCGCCTGGCGGACTCCGTCGATGGTCTGCGCACCGCCGGTGCCGAAACGACTGTACAACTCGTCGAAATCGTCTTCCGTCCAGCCGGCAAACCAGTGCGGTTCTGCCGCGATCAACTCTTCGACGAGCGGATTGGTCTGGCGGTCAAAGCGTCCCGCCTGGGTCGACACGTTTTCGCAGAGTAGATCTTCGACCGACACATTCAGTCCGCTGGCAAGGCGGTGCAGGGTGCGAGCGTGGGGCCGGCGCCGACCGCCGGCCAACACGTCTTTGAGCGTGCGTTGGGCCAGCCCGGTACGTCGAGACAGCTCGGCAACCGTCAGGCCGTCGCGAGCCATCAGTCGGCGAACGTTTGCAGCGATGTCCGACACGGGTCACAAAATGCAAAACGCAGTGTTCAATAATTGCCCTTTTTATATTGACTGAAATGTGAACGCATGTATACTTCTACACAGCGACAAAGTCAAGCCAAGCTCAGAAAAGGTCACCCACGGCAGAAGCGGGGCGAACGCTAACCGTCGGGACAAACGACCCAAGGGGAGTCGTCCGGCACGCACTCCACACGACCAGAGCACATCGCTGCAAGACATTTTGGGCAAGTGATTTAGCGTTGCAGCGCCGAACGGCCATGATCACAGGGAGTGTTCTATCATGCTGAGTCAAAATGTCGGCCGGGATGGATCGTTTCGCGTGTGGGTTGCTAGGTGTGACGACTGGAATCCCGCAGATTGGTCGGATGTTCCACCGACCGCCGTCGCCTTGGAACCCGCCGAGCCCCACCTGATGACCCGCGTCGAAGCGGCTGTTTACGTCGAGGCCTTCAATCGCGCCATGCTCGCGCGATCTCCCAGGATCTGGGCGCTACCGGTTCGCGTCACCGTGCGACTCGACGGAGACCTTGCAAATGGTCAACCCGTTGATCGCGCCGCCATTGCGACCGAACTATTCACGCTGCCAACGTCAATCACGGACGACGGCGGCGGCGCGTGACCGCCGCCATCAGCGCCGTTGGCAGATCCATCAGACCGGCATCACTCAGACCGTCCCGGCCTTGGTCGGGGCAGCGACGGCGGTGCGCGGATCCGGCCAATCCCCCCAGCGCTCAAGGTACTTCTCGCACGCGCCAGAGCTGGGCGACTGCCTGATCAGCCACTCTTTCGCCTGCGCCACGAGGCCCTGTTCTTCGTCCAACGTGATCTTGCCGATCAGCATCCGCGTGCGGAGAAAGACAAAGTACGTGTCCAAGACGTCGCAGCGGCAGTAGTCCGAGATTTCGGCCAAACGTCCCTCGTTGAAGAGGTCCTGCACCATGTCGCCTTCGACGTCCATCTTGCCGGGCTTGCCCAGCAAGTTGGCAGCCAGGTTCAAACCACCGGTGAACCGGCTCGACCCGAAGTTCGTCAAAAGCTCCTGCAGGTCGATGTGGGCGTCGATGTTGAAACGATTGCGGGCTTGTTCGAAACTCCGCGCTTCGACATTGAACCAGCCCGGCACACTCAGGCCAAAGCGAAACGCCGCCAACTCCATCAGCGGCAGGTCAAACGTCCGGCCATTGAAGGTCACAAAGGTGGGGCGGCCATAGCGCTCCCAACCTCGCCAGAAATGTTCCGCCACGACGTGAGGGCGAAACTCGGGTTCGTCGAGCGAAACAACGTCGAGCAGTTGAAAGTCCGCTGAGACCTTGGCGATCGCCACGGCCAATGGCACCTGAAACGTGTATGGGATGAAATCGCTGCCTCGTTCTTCCATCAACTCGCTACGGTAACGCGCGACCGCCTCATCGGACGTCAGGCCGTCGCCCGGGTAACGCAGGCGCGAGATCAACGCGCCGTCGGCCACGCTCTCAATGTCGAAGACGAAATACCGGATGTCCTTCATCGCTTCATCTCCCAAGTCACTCGTGGCGCTACCTCGTGCTCGCCGCAGCGTAGCACAAACTCAGGGCGTTGGCGACGAGGGGCGTGCGGGTGCTATATTGTGCGGGCACACCGTCCGCGACGCCACGTCCTTGACATGGGCAGGATGGGTCGTGGGGAACCTCGTCGCGCCGTCACCCGTTCCATCGAAGGTCTCCTGCGCACCATGAATTCCGAACGCCTGCTGGAACGCTTTCTCCGCTACGTGCGGATCGACACCACGGCCGTCGATGATGCGGGCCGCTACCCGAGTTCGCCGGGACAGTTGGAGCTGGGGAAGTTGCTCGCCGACGAGCTGCGCGCGATCGGAGCCGCCGACGTCGTTCATACCGACCACGGCATCGTGCTGGCTTCAATTCCTGCGAGCGTCGGCCGGGAGTGCCCGACCGTGGCGCTTTGCGCGCACCTCGACACGTCGCCGGAAACCACCGGCAAAGACGTGCGGCCGCAGGTGATTCGAAGGTATCCGGGCGGCGACATCGAATTGCCCGGCGCCGCCGACCGGGTGATCCGCGTCGCGGAAAACCCTGAGCTCGACGACCTAATTGGTGCGACTTTGATCACCACGGACGGGACGACGCTGTTGGGGGGCGACGACAAGGCCGGCGTGGCCGTGATCATGGAGACCGCGCAGTGGCTGCTCGAGCACCCCGAGCTGCCGCACGGCCGCCTGCGGATCTGCTTCACCTGCGACGAAGAGATCGGCCGCGGAGTCGACCACGTCGATCTCGGGGAATTGGCGGCCGACGTTTGCTACACCCTCGACGGGCAAGGAGCCGACGAGCTCGACGTCGAAACGTTTTCGGCCGACATGGCGGTTGTGACGTTCCGTGGCGTGAACATTCATCCCGCGATTGCCAAGGATCGCATGGTCAACGCGCTTCGGGTAGCTGGTGACTTCTTGTCTCGGCTGCCCCGCGAACTTTCGCCCGAGATGACCGATGAGCGCGACGGATTCGTGCATCCGTATGTCATCGAGGGAGGCGTAGCCAAGGTGACGGTCAAGGTGCTGCTGCGGGACTTCGACACGGCTCGGCTCGACGACCACGCCGCCGTGGTGCGCCGTGCGGCGGCGGGGGCCGTTGCCGAATGGCCCGGCGCGTCAGTCGACGTCGACGTGCGACACCAGTACCGCAACATGGCCGACGGTCTGGTGAAAGAACCGCGAGCGACAGCGCTGGCCGAAGCCGCGATGCAGTTGGCCGGCGGCACACCGCGGCAGACGATCATCCGTGGCGGCACCGACGGTTCGCGGCTCACGGAACTGGGCCTGCCGACGCCGAACATCTCGACGGGCCAGCACACGCTGCATTCACCGCTGGAGTGGGCCTGCCTGGACGAAATGCTCCACGCCGGCGAGGTCGTAAAACACCTCTGCGCACTTTGGAGCGACGAGCCCATTCGGGGCTAGACGGCCGTCGTGCGATGTCGCAAGTTCCTCCCGAAACGACTGGCAACGGGCGCCGAACCGCACCGAAGTTGTCCCGGTGCTGGCACTTGTGCATTCGTGCCCCTGCCGACACTTTGGCCGAGTTTTCCAGCACTCGTCGGGAGCCGTCTGGCACTCTGCGGCGAGTTTGCCACTTGCAGCGACACAGCCGGATGCCGAAGCACGCTTCGCGCTAGTTCGGGTCAATTCGCCTCGCTGGAAAACCGAAGTAATTGTTGCAGTCGTTCGTTTCGCTGTCACCCGTTGTTGCGACGGCCCGTACCGGCCACCGCCCCAACAACGTGGTTGTCGGCCGGACCCGTTGCGATGCAGAGAGCAGCGAAATCGGCCTGGCGCCGCGTCCGCTGTTCCTCCGCCTCCACCCGCCCGACCGTTGCGGTCCCGACTCCAGCGACCGGTGGCCAGACAAGGAAGGTCTCTCGTGCCCGAGTTGTCCATCATCATCCCTGTCGCGGATGAGTTTGAAACGTTCGAGAACACATTGGTCTCGGTCCTGGAGAACCGCCCCAGTGACTGCGAGGTCATAGTCGTCCGCGACGAACGCTACACCGACCCGTACTCGATCGGCGACGAAGTGACGTTCGTCGAGGCCTCGCGCGAGGTCGGCCTGGTCGAGCGCATCGCGCTCGGCGTCGGTGCCAGCCGCGCCGAACTGGTGCACACGTTGGGCAGCGGTGTGCAGGTGACCGAACGCTGGACAGAGTCGGCGCTAACGCACTTCCACCGACCTCGCGTCGGGGCAGTCGTTCCCCTCGTGGTGGATCAGTGCCGGCCGCGGCGAACCGTGGCAGCCGGCGCAACGCTCACGGCAGGCGGACGTCGCCAACTCGAACGCCGCCTGCCCCGCAACACGGCAAGCGCCCACGAGACCGAGCGCGCGGCAACTCTCACGGCGGCCTTTTTTCGCAAGAGCGCCTACCAACTCGTCGGCGGACTCGATCCGGTCGTCGGCAATGTGCTGGCCGACGTTGACCTGGCGGCCCGTCTGCGGCATGCCGGATACTTGACCGTGATCGAACCCGAAGCGATCCTCACACACGCGGGTCCGCTGCGCGATGCAATTGCCAGCGACGGCCGCTGTGAAGAACGCCTCTTCTTGCGCAACGCACCGACGTTCGGCTGGGGGCCGGCACTGGGAAAACATCCGCTCGCGATTGCCTGGCGGCTGCTTGCCCGACCGCTGCCGTGGCAGGTCGCGCGGGACCTCGGTGGCCGGTTAGCCGCCTGGGCAGAGATCGGCCGCATGCGCGAACATCACCGCAAGCTGGCGAGCATTTGCGGACTGGCCACCACCATGGGCGAGCCCGTGAGCGTGTCGAACGCTGCGGCCGTGGCGACATCCGCACCCGAAGAAGAGCTTCCTCACGACGCCGTGCTGACGATCGAGTCACACCGCCCGTCGAACCGACGGCTGCCGTCGGGCCACTCGCGCCATTGCCGCGCCGCGTGACCTCGCGTGGCGATAGTGGACGCGACACCGCGCCATTTCACTCTGCGACACTTCACTCCGGGCCGAAGCACTCGCCGTAGACTCAGGCCTTGAGCTGTTCGTCGTGGCGCATCGTGCTGGGAGGTTGGTCCGCGCGATGCACGTTGGCCAGTGACGACTTGGCGCCGGCGTGTTGCTCGACGTCGTTGTCTTCCCACTCGATTGAGATCGCGCCGTCGTAGCCTGAGCGGTTCAACTCAACGATGAGTTCTTCCAGCGGCGCCGAATCGCGGGCGGTTCCAGCCGTGACGAAATTCCAGCCGTTGTGACGGTCACCCATCGGCTGGTGGCCGCCAAGACGACCGCTGCGCGTGTATCCGGAAACGACCTGCACGCCCTTGATGTGGACGCAATGGATGCGTTCGGAGTAGGTGCGGATGAAGTCGACGCCGGAGACTCCCTGCCACTCCATGTGCGAGCAGTCGAAGTTGAAACCGGCGGCCTTCTCGAAACCGGCAGCGTCGACGGCGGCGAGGTACTGGCCCGCGCTGGTGATGTCGCCCATGGCACGTTCGCTGGGGTGACATTCCAGGTCGTACGTAGTGCCATAGTCCAGACATGCCTGGAACACTGGACCAAATCGCTCGACCAACAACTCGAGGCTCACCTCGTAGACGTTGGGAATCGCATGCCCGCCGAGCGAACCTGGCAGTGGCGGAAAAAGAAACCAGTGGTTCCAACAACCCGCCGGCGAACCCACGAAGCCCGACACCGGCACGGTGCGGTTTTCGAGCTTGCCGATAAAGTGCGCCAAGCGAATGGCATTGACCAATGCGGTCGAAGCCTGGTTGCGGGCGATCTCGGCAACGTCGTCCGGCACGTAAAAGGGATCGGTCCGCGGCGGCTGGTTCCCGGCCGCACGCCAGGCGGCGTAGGCCTGGACCGACTCGCCGCCGAGGAACTGTAGCGTTTTGGCGGACGGCTCGTCACCGAGCGCCTGGCCCTGCAGATGTGCGGCGAGTGAAAAGATTTCCAGTCCTCGCTCCTTAGCCAGCGCGACACGTTCGGCAGCGTACGCCTTCGCACCCGCATCGTCGCCACAGCGCGCCAAGTCGAGCTCCCAACTCGCCTCTTCCCAGCCGTCGAATCCGGCGTCGGCGATCCAGTCAAGCCACTGGGCCTCGGGAATGTTGCCGAACTGACCACGGACGAGGCCAATCTGGTGGTGTGAGTGTTTACCGGCGCGGTGCTGGGGAGTTTGATGGTGACCCACTGGCGAGTTCTCCGGAGCATCAATAGAGTCAGCGGTCGCAACTGCGGGGCTTCAACCGGTGGCCAGAGAGACCACTACCTGCTGAGGGCGATCGCATGAGGTGTGAACCCGGCATTTTAGAGGTTGCCGGGCCGTTTGCAAGCCGCCAACTCGACTGACGAACTACCGTGCCCCGCAGCCACCGGCCCGAGCAGCAACGACTCGCAGTGGATGGTCGCCCCCGCTCGGAGGTTCATGTGGTCGGTGTACGTCGCCGGGCGCACGACGATCGCGGCGACGATGGCTCGGCGCCAAGTACCGCCGTTCGGCACGAGGGACGGCAGTAGATCAGCGCGGCAATCGATCGTCACGATGGGTCGCAGTGTGATGGTGAAACGACTTCACCACCGCCAAGCGCGGTCCCACGTGGGTCGGTTGCGTGGAGAGGCCGCGTTTGGATCTCGCCAGCGGTCAGGTTTGCACGCGCGGTGATTGCATTGCTCCACCGATAGAGCGCCAACGCAGCCTTCCGGAGGTCCCAATACGGCATGTCGGACTCAGCCGGCTCGCGACTCAGCCTGCTCGACTCAGCCTGCCCGACTCAGTGCCACGTCGTCTGATTCACCGCCTTCAAACTCGGGGCACGATCCGGGGAAGAACAGTTCGATGGCCGCGTAAAACGGCGAACCGGCCGTCGGTGAGTCCTCGAATTCGTTGAGATGATGAATCAGCGCTTCGACGCGTCCAGCTCCGTCGGGCCACCGCACCTGGATGATCTCGGCAACGTCGCCGAGCAATTGGTACACACGGGCCCGGGTGAGGCCCAGCCGTTTGGCCGATTGCCGCACCGTGGCACCGCGTCCGCGAATCGCCAGTCGGCTTTCGGTGAGCCGCGCCATCTGCGTGCCAGCATCGATGCGGACCTGCGCGACCAGCGGCTCAATGAAGCGATCACGGATCGCCTCTTCGCTGACCGGTTCGTCGGAAGTGAGTACTGTGCTGATCCAACGATCGACGTCATCGATCGTCTTCGGCAGAATGTGGATCGCCATGGCAGCCGGTGCCGAGGCGTCACCCAAGAGGTAGTGCAAGCCGCCGAAGACCTGCAAAATGGCGCCGACGCGCTTTTCGCCGTGCGTCTTCATTCGCCGGATTTCGCCGAGCGTCAGATCGAGATAGGTCTCCAGCGGTGTGTTCCAGAGCACGCGGGGCAGGATTTCGAGGCTGGGGGCAAGCTGCCCGAGCGTGTAGCTCTCCAGACGATACTGGCGGACCGTGTTGCGCCAGCGCGCCCAGGCGGCCTCGGAAACCGTCGTGGGATCGATCTTGCCATCCTTCTTCACCCCGCCGTCTTCCTCGAAGATGTCACCGTTTTTGAGCAGCGTGGTGACCGGGTCGTCTTTCGGCGAGGGTGCCTTGGCCGCGCGAGCCAGCAGGTTCAACAACGAATGGATCTTTTTTTGCCCCACCCCGGGCGTCGCATAGAGTTCTTCAAACGGGGTGTTGAGCAACTGTCGGACCGAGCGGTCCATGAATGCCAACGGCAAACGCCGGTCGTTCGGCAGTGCCCAGTACGCCAGAGGCTTTTCCAGCCGATCGGCATACTTCTCCTGCGACAACAGCTTGTTGCGCAGCGATTCAAAGCTGGATACGAATTTGTACTCCATGACGGCCGAAGTCCTGTTCAGCTTCATGTTCTTCTCCTCGATCCCTCGCCTCGTGGAAGCACACGGTCGCTGGCGCTGCAAACGTGACGATCGCGCCGTCGCGACGAGTCATTTCGTCGGCCGTCGCGTCACATTGCTGGCACCGCTTGTCGAGACGCTCCTATTGCCCGAGGCGCGCTGTCACCGACACGCGGCGAGGTAACGCTGGTTGACCCTTGTTGATACGATGCGTCGTGGAGCCGAGTTCGGCAGGTAGGTCGACCAGGCGGGTAAAGATCGGCCACAACACTCTGTGATCTCATCACCTGTGCCATCAGGCACGGGCGTGGATCGAACGGCCGCTGACGTGGTTTCCACTGCCGGTAAACCGATCAACGTCCGTCAATCCATCTGGTGTCGTGGCTCGCTGGAGCAACGACTCAACAACGCATTGACGCTAACGTGACTGACACTCGCGGCGGGTGGAATTCGGCCGTCCGTGCCGATAGGCTAAGATTCCTAACCATTCCCACTTCGCGTTTTAATCCTTCCTTCACCTGATGGTCAAGGCCAAACTTGGGCCAGCGTGCAGTTTTACGCCCGACGTCGCGCTCTACCACGCGCCAACCCGCGCGACCGGCACAGCTTAACATCCCCGCGCGAGGACACGGCCCCGCGCGAGTACGCGGCTCAGTAAGCGTGGGGGTGGCGAAAGCCTCGCCAGACGGTCATCACCAGGATTTTCAGATCGAGCCAGATCGACCAGTTCGAGATGTAGTAGAGATCGCATTCGAGCCGACGGCGCAGCGACGTGTTGCCCCGCCAACCGTTGACCTGGGCCCATCCGGTGATTCCCGACTTCACCTGATGCCGCTGTGTGAAGTGGGGCAGGTGCTGACTGAACTTGTCGACAAACACCCAGCGTTCCGGCCGAGGTCCCACGAGGCTCATGTCACCGGCCAGCACGTTGAACAGTTGTGGCAACTCGTCGAGACTCCAGCGACGCATGAGCCCTCCCAGCGGCGTGCAGCGATCGTCCCGCCGCGAGGCCCACACCGGCCCGGTGCGCTTTTCCGCGTCCATCCTCATGCTGCGGAACTTCAGCATGTAGAACGTGCGATTGTTCAGCCCGGCGCGGGGCTGGCGGAAGAGTATCGGTCCGGGGCTCGACAGTTTCACTAGTACCGCCAGCAGGATCATCAGGGGACTGAGCGCGATGAGCGCCGCCGTGCCGATCACGAGGTCCATCGCCCGCTTCAGATAACGATTGAAACCGGCGTGGGGGTTCTCGCGGAGGCTGAGGAAAGCGGTCTGGTCGATCTCCATGGTGCGCACCCGCATTCCCGCCAGGTTCGGCAGGTCGGGAACAAGTTGCACGTCGACCAGCAGGGGGCTCAGCGCGCCCCACACGGCCGGCAATTCGTCGTACCGCGCCACCGGTAGCGCCACGAACACGTGGTCGACGTCGTGCTGCGTGACAAGTTGGGCCAACTGGTCGAGGTCGCCGAGCCGCGGCAGCGTCGCCGGTTCCACTTTGCCGGGCTGGTCGACAAACCCCACGGCTTCGAGTCCGGTCCATTCGTTGTTGCGGATCGTTTGGGCGACGAGGCGACCGGCACGCCCGGCGCCGACGATGATGGCCCGACCGTGGTTGAGCCCTCGACGACGCAGGATTTTCAGGCAGCGCCAGATCACGCGACGCGTCACGGCCAGGGCCACCAGATTGATCGCGGGAAACAGGGCCAGCGCCAGCCGCGATTCGTACAACTCGCGACGGTAGAAGATCGTGGCGATCACGAGCAGGAACAGCAGGATGTTCGCCTTGAGCAGCACGCCCAATTCGTGGGGAAGTTGCCGCAAGCGATGAATCTCGTACAGCCCACAGTGCCGATAGACGATCGCCGCCAGGGCCATCACGATCGGAATTTCCCAAAACATTTCGTGATTGGCAGGCACGCCGTTCGGGGCGTTCCAGAGCGCGAACCGAAGGTAGTACGCGGAAATCCAGACGATTGCCGTGACGGTCAGGTCGCAGCAGAGAAAGACAAGCGAGAGTTTTTGCCCGTGGCGACGGTACATCCTGGACCAGCCGGCTCGTGGGAAGACGTGGGGCGGGTAACGGCACACCGGCGTCCGTGCCGGCGGCAGACTTGTAACATGGCGTGCGCGAACGGATCAAGTCGGGTTGTCCGGGCGACGGGTGCTAGCAGCGGGCTGATTGACTTCGGTTCTAAAGGGTAATACGGACAAACTTGGTGCTATGCGTCCGTGAACGGTCGGCTCAAAAACCCCATGCTGCGCCATGATCGATTGGATCATTTCTCGCACACCGAAACAGTGGGCCATTGGTTATTTTGCCTTCGGCGCACTTTTCGGCTCGGCCCTGGCTAGTGCGTTCCTGGTCGTGACGTGGGACGTCGCGTCGCAGGACCGCCTGCTGATGCTAACGAGTGTCCTCGGCGCCGCGCTGGTTTTCACCTATGGAGTGTTGTTCGGTGCCATCCCAGGCGGCATCTGCTTGGTGTGGCACTACTGGATGAAGAGAAGCGGTGAAGAGTCGTTTTGGGTATCACCGTGGGCATCTGAGACGGTCAAGGAAATTCAGCGACACCTCACCGCCACGGAGAAACGACAATTCGTCCGACATTCCGCACTCTTCGGCGCCTGGGGCGCTGCCACCTTTGCCGCACCACTAAGTCTGCTTACGCTCGACCATTCTGCATCAAGCATCTACAGGACCACCCTGTTGGTATGTATATCCTCGGTCAGTACCATCTGGATCCGAAAATGGCAGAGGAGTTTACTCGCCTCGACGGCGTACGCCCAACAGCAAGGGATCAAAGCCGAGGATATCGATCTGCGATTATGGCGGCGGAAACGACGGCGGTGACGATGTGGCCTTTCATGGCGAGGTTCTTGGGGGGGAATACGGAATCCGACCGCATATAGGACGTGCCACATTTTGCTTGCTCGCAGAATCCGTGGGCAACAGAATGAATGGCGTGTTGACCTATGGTCTCGAGGATTAGCATTTCACGATGATTACACATGCCGTGACAGTGCCTACACTCGTTGCCACAGAGCCGCTCGACTCACGCTGCGTCCTGATACTCGACGATGGTCGACGGTTCCCTCTAAACATAAGCGAGTCAATACTCGATGCGCATTTGAAGGCACGAGGGTTTTGGTCGCTGGCTGCCGTTTGCCAAGCCAAGAATGCAGAAGTCTGGCTCAACCCCGTCACGGTGACAGAATGCGAATGGGACGTTATCTCGCGGATACTCAGAAACCACGAAGGGGCGCGCGAGCTGAGGAAACACTCGCAAATCCGCGACCGCTTGAACCTGTCATTCAAAGAACTAGGGGAACTTCCCTATCGCCTGTATGGCGGTCTTGGACAGGCTGGTTGGCGCTGCAAGTTCTACATTGATCAGCCATTTAACTTCCTTCCTCCTCCCTTCAGTTGGATGCCGCGACCTTGGATCGATCGCATACTTCGCCGCAAGGGACCGTGGTACTACGCGCTTTTGAGCGCGCCAGGTGGGCACCTGTTCAAAACACACGTCAACGTGCGACGCGAGAGTGTCGAGGTCGAAGCTGGTATCGCTCTGAACCACTTTATTGAGACAGCACCCCATGGTTGAAACCATGGGATAGTGTCGTCCCGTCCAAAGGGCGGTGTCGATTGATGCGTGGGCTTCATCGAGATCTTCGGGAATATAGGCGTCGTCCATCGTTGGCTGCGACACCTGTGCTTCCCTCAAAACTCGATCTCCATCAGATCCTCGGCGTACTCGGCGCCCGGGAACGACTTGCGGACCGCTGCGATGCCAATCGGGTCGTCGTCCGTCGAGAGCGGGTTCGTGTGCACCAACAGCAGGCGTCCGACACCGGCGGCGCGGGCGAACTGGCCCACGGCCTTGGCGTGGCTGTGGCCGGTCAGCTCGGCGAACTCCGCCTGCTCGTCGGCAAAGTTGCACTCGTGGATGAGCACGTCGGCGCCACGCACCTGCTTGACATATTTACTCTTGGCCGTTGTCGTCGTGTCGGTGACATAGCAGAGTGAGCGGCCCGGCCAGTCGAGCCGGAATCCAACGGCACCGCCCGGATGCACGACAGGAAAGTGCGTGAGCTTGCCCCCCTCGGGCAGAATTTCTTCCTCAGTCAATTCCGTGAATTCGCAAATGGGGTCGACCGGGAACAGCGCCTTGTCGAACAGGTGCGACTGGATCGCCGCGATCGCCTTGTCGGTCGTGTGCACGGTGACCCGCTCGATCGACTTTTCAAAGACGATGTCGAGCAACCCGGTGAGTCCAAAAATGTGATCGAGATGGGCATGCGTGATAAAGACGTCGAGCGTCGGCGTCGCCAGCCGATCGCGCACGCGAAACATGCCCGTGCCGGCGTCGAGCACGACGCCCAACTCGGGCAGCATCAAACAGGCCGTGTGCCGCCGTTCAGTGGGATGGAAGGCACCGGTGCCGAGGAAGATCAACTTCATTCGGTTACCTTACTGGCTGGGACCGGTGGCGGCTAGTCACGGCCGCGGCACACACTGCGCAGTCACTGCGGTGGCCCGAACAGCCGATTCAACTGCCGGCCGATCTCGTTTTGCAGGCTGCCGGTCGCCGATTCGCGGAAGATCGACGCCATCAACTGGTCGAGGCGGGCCTGATCGATCTGCGGCCGTTCGACCGTCCCGCCGATTGGCACCTCGATCGTGCGATTCTTGAGAAAGTCGCCCAGCACGTTGTTGCCGATCCACTTCGCCGGGATCGGCATGATCGCCGTCATGCTCAACGTACCGTCCAACCCCACCGAGCCGGTCATGTGGATCTCGAAGTCGGAAAACTGCAGCACAAGGTCACGGTGATAGATGCGGCCCTGGTACATCTCGAACGGGACGGCAGACTCTTTTTTCAGCCGAATGTCGCCGAGGTTGGGAAAAAACACGCCCAGTTCGCGCATCAACGGACCGGGGCCCAGTTGGATCGTGTGGATCGTGAACTCGCCCGAGAGGCGTCCCTGCTGCGGATCGTCGACCGGCAGGTCAAAGTCCTTAAAGTCGACGGAGAACTGCCCGCTGGCTTCGGTGACGCCGGCAAAGATCGGCGAGACGTACATCAGCGCCTGGGAACACATCTCCGGGGTGACCTCGACGTGGTCGATCACGCGACCGGCGGGGATGAAAAGTGTTCGCGGCGAGGGACTCAGCCGCATCGCACCGTCGAGCGTCACCTCGCCGCCGTTGGTCGCCACCTGGGAACGGGCGAGCCGCAACGTGCCGTCTTCATACGTCAGCGGCAGCTCAGCGCGTTGCATGTGAAAACCGAGCACGGCCGCCTCCTGCCAACCGACGGAAGTCCGCGCGACGAGGGCTCCCAGCGCACCTTGTGCCGCCGGATCGCCCGCTGGGCCGACCATCGGTTGGCCCGCGGCGTTCATCGAGACGGGGGTGGTGCTTGCCGCGATAACGGCGCTGCGCCCCAATGGCCCCTTGATCGAGAAGGGACGCGATTCGTTGCCGACGATCTGCACTTCGCGCGGCAAATAAGCCGCCAGTGCCGGTTGCAGCGTGGCCCAGTCGTACTTCAGCGTGCCCTCGACGTCGACAAAGCAATCAGCGTCCGGGCGATCAACGCGTCCCGTGGCGACGACGGCCAGCGCCTGCGACGTCACTTCGAGCGCGTCGATCAGCACTGCCTTGTCGTTCGGATCAAAGCGAACGGTCGCACCAGTACCGAGCGTCGGCTCGCGCCAGGTCGAGCCGCTCGGGCTGGTCACCAGCAAGTTCGTCACGGTGGCGTTGGTCGCCAGAGTGGTGCCCGCGTTGGTCGGTGTCAGGTTGAGCGAGCCGTCCAGCCGGCCCGCGATCGACTTTGTGCCCGGCGGCGGTGGTGCCACGAGCGATTGCACGGGGCGTCCCGTCGCATCGCGCCGCACTGGAACCGCCGCCGCGGTGGCCGAGTCGCTGGCCACCTCGGGGGAAAGCCGCGCCAATTCGGCCGCGAACAATACCTGTCCCTCACCGCGGAACGTTCCCAACGAAGTTCCGGCCACGGTGAGACGCTCGCTGCTGAGCGCCAGCGCCGGCGACCGCAGGACCACGTTCGACAGTTCAATGATGCTGCGGGTACGGTCCCAGTTGGCCGCCATGTCGAGCCGCGCACTCGGTTCGTTGAGCGCCACGCCGAGCATGTTGCCACGAACGTTGACAAGTTGCAGTTCGGCCGCGGAAACGGTGACCAGGTCGGCACCCCACACCGCGCCAGCCGCCAAGGCAAAGTTGCCCGAGAGTTCGCTCGCCAGCTCGGACCCCAACCAGGGTTGGCCGCGCGTGAGCCAGCGGCGAATGTCGCCGGCCGCGTCGATCTGCACGGGCCAGCGCTGGGCGGCGATCT
>JAGQPT010000536.1 GCA_020426575.1 Planctomycetales bacterium | reverse complement strand
TCGGCCTCGACGCCATCAGCACCGGCGGCACGCTCGCCTTTGCCATGGAATGCGTCGAGCGCGGTTGGCTCGACGCCCCATGGCTGCGCTTTGGCGACGCCACGGCATTGATACGCGGCATCGAATCCGTCGCCGCACGCCAGGGCATTGGCGACCTGCTGGCCGAGGGTTCGCGGATCGCCGCCGAGCGAATTGGCCACGGCGCCGCCGACATCGCACCGCACGTCAAGGGCCTCGAGATTCCCGGCTACGAACCGCGGGGGATGCAGACGATGGCCCTCGGCTTTGCCGTCGGCGCGCGCGGTGCCGATCACAACCGCTCCGGGGGCTACGAGGTCGACTTTTCCCAGGCCGTCAACCGTCGCGCTATCGACGCATCGGCCGTGGCGCACTTGATCGAGAAAGAAGACCGCGCCGCCCTGATGGATTCTCTGATCCTCTGCAAGTTTCTCCGCGGTGTGTTCGACGACCTGTTCGCCGACGCGGCCGAGATGCTCCGCCTGGTCACCGGCTGGGACGTCGACGCGGCAGAACTCCACCTGGCGGCCGCCCGCATCGTTGCGGCAAAGAAGGCCTTCAATATCGCCGCCGGCTGGCAGCCCGGCGAAGACACGCTGCCGGCGCGTTTTTTCCAAAGCCCCCCCAAGAACGACCCCAAGGCCCAGCTTTCCCGGGACCGTTTGCAGCAACTCGTCACGGCTTATAATCTGGAGCGAGGCTGGACGGCCGATGGCCGGCTGGTCGATGTTGACCGGGCGCGGTTCGGGCTTTCCTCAGCGCACATTCCCGGCCCAGCAGAGGCGTTCCTGGAGACCGACCCAACGTGAGCAACGAGTTCATCTTGATTCCCGGGCGCACCAGCCGGCAGGGATGCGGCATCAGCGAAGGCAAGTTCGGCGAAAACTACCAGGACGAAATCCGTCAGTTGCAAGTGGCGCCCGAAGACATGGAGCGACTCGCGCTGAGCGACGGCGACCGCGTCAAGGTGCGCAGCGAGACGGGCGAAATCGAAGTCGCCGTCGTCGCCGCCAAGGGAGACGAACTGCCGCCGGGCGTGTTGTTCATCGCCTACGGTGACCTGTCGAGTCAACTCATGGGGGGTGACACCCACGGCACCGGCATCCCCACCAGCAAGGGGCTCGACGTCGTGGTGGAAAAAGTTGCCCCCTGACGATTTATAGCGCGATCGCACATAACCCAGCGAACTCGTCATCCTGCGGACACGTCATCCTACGGACACACTGACATGGCACAGGCAAGCACGGCAACTCCGACCGAGACCGGCCAACTGAAGATCGTCGAAGACGCCACCTGCACATTCTGCGGCTGCGTTTGCGATGACATCACGTTGAAGGTTGAAGGGGAAGCGATCGTCGAAGCCAAAAACGCCTGCGTCTTGGGCAAGGCCTGGTTTCTCAACCACGAGCCCGAACATCGACCCAGTTGTCTGATCGATGGCAAACCGGCGAGCGTCGAAGACGGCGTCCGCCGCGCCGCCGAGATTCTCACCCAGGCCAAGTACCCGATCACCTATGGCCTCAGTGACACGACGAGCGAGGCCCAGCGCGTGGCCGTGAGCATCACCGACTGGGCCGGCGGCATCGTCGACACCACGACCAGCGTCTGCCACGGTCCATCGGGGATGGCGTTTCAGGGCGTGGGCGAGGTGACCTGCACGTTGGGCGAGATCAAGAACCGGGGCGATCTGATCATCTTCTGGGGCAGCAACCCGGCCGAGAGTCATCCGCGGCACTTCACCAAGTACAGCCTGATGGCCAAGGGGCTGTTCACCCCGCGCGGCCGCAAGGACCGCACCTGTGTGCTGATCGACGTTCGCAAGACCAAGAGCGCGAAGGCGGCCGATGTCTTTCTCCGCGTCAAGCCGCGCAGCGACTTCGAGGCACTCTGGACGCTAAGGGCTCTGGCCCGCGATATCGAACTCGATCCGGTCCAGGTCGAGGCCGACACCGGCGTTCCGCTGGCCGACTGGCAAGACCTGATGAACCGCATGAAGCAGGCCCGCTTCGGCGTGATCCTCTTCGGCATGGGCCTGACAATGACGCGGGGCAAACACCTCAACACGACCGCGCTGTTGGCGCTCGCGCGCGACATGAACCGCCACACGCGGTTCGTTTGCAAACCGATGCGCGGGCACGGCAACGTCACCGGGGCCGACAACGTCGTCACCTGGCAGACGGGCTATCCGTTCGGTGTGAACCTGGGCCGGGGCTATCCCCGCTTCAACCCCGGCGAATACACGACGTCCGACGTGTTGGCCCGAGGCGAGGCTGACGCCGCGATGATCATCGCCAGCGATCCGATGGCCAATTTCAGCGAGGCGGCCCGACGACACCTTAAGAGCATCCCCTACATCGCGCTGGATCCCAAGGAAACCCCGACGACGCGACACGCCGCCGTCGCCTTTTGCACCGCCGCTTACGGCATCAACGTGCCCGGCACCGTCTATCGCATGGATGACGTACCGATCCCGCTCCGTCCGGCGTTCGACTCGCCCCATCCGA
Organism: Planctomycetales bacterium; assembly: GCA_020426575.1. Classification (GTDB taxonomy): domain Bacteria; phylum Planctomycetota; class Planctomycetia; order Pirellulales; family JAEUIK01; genus JAGQPT01. The sequence goes on along the minus strand of JAGQPT010000536.1, from coordinate 365 downwards.
GTGATCAGGAGGTGCTTGAAGGCATCGAGCGGCACGTCCGCGAGATGACTCAAGTCGCGAATTGACAACCAACGGGTGGTCTACACTGCGTTGATGCGATTCGCACGACCTGTAGAATACAGGCGACGTGCGCAAGCCCCAGAGGACGTTTGACCCCGGGCGTCCCAAATTCCGCAAATCTGTCTGATACGCTGCCAATGCCCCTGGTCCTCACGCCTAAGATCACCACGACCGTGCCGATTGAGGTCGAAGGCGTGACGCCCAGCGCCGTGCGCGGCAAGACGCTCGACGACGTCCGCCGCCTCGAGACGTTCCACGGCAACCGCCGCATGCCGCTGGGCGAGCTTTTCGACGTCAGCGGCAGC
>JAGQPT010000535.1 GCA_020426575.1 Planctomycetales bacterium | reverse complement strand
CTGGGAATGGGTACGGAGGCAATCGCGGAACGTGAGCAGCCGGGCGCCCTCGCGCGAGCCGGGCGAGAAAACGTGAACGTGGACGTCGCGTTCGGGTGTGCGGAACATGCGGTGTTGCTCGAACTCGGGCTCGCGGACGCGCAGCACGTAGCCTGCTGCTTCGAACTGCGGCCGGTAGGCGTCTTCGTCGGCTGCGTCGGGCACGACGACGAGCATGTCGACGATCGGCTTGGCGGCAAGGTCGGGCACGGACGTCGAGCCGATGTGCTCGATGTCCAGCGCCGTCGCGCCGAGTGCGCGGGTGACGCGTTCGGCATGTCGGCGGAACGTCGCGGGCCAGGCTGGATCGTAGCCGACGATCGTGATCTCACGTTTCTCAGGCCCCCCAATGAGCACCGGCACGCTCCGCCAAGACAATATTGCGATGTCAGCCCCAAACCCCGCAACTATAGGTCACCACCACAACCTTAAACTCCTACAGCCTAAACCCCCAAAGCCTATCTAATACCCTGCCACCCCGCTCTCTTCGCCGTCGGGATGCAGTGCCGCGAGCACTTCCTGTGACTTCTCGGCCATGAGCCGCAGTTCGCTGGCGACGGCGATGAACTGCATGCCCTGGTCGGCGCGGCGCCGGGCGTTGGCAACGTCCATGGTGTGCATGCCCGTGGGCGTGCCGACTTGTTTGCCGATGTCGACAACCTGTTGCAGGGCGGCTTCGAAGGTTTCGTCGCTGGCCTTGGTGCCGTCGGCCGTTGTCATGTTCGCGCGGAGATCGACCGGCCCGACGAAGATGGCGTCGCAGCCCGGCAGTGCGTAGATGTCCGCGGCGTTGGCGATGCCCGTAGGACTTTCGGTCTGGAGGACGACGAGGATTTCGTCGTTCGCCCGTTCGTAGTATTCGCCCCCCTTGGCGTCGAAGTTCAGGGCGTGCATGCCGCCGCCCAGGCTGCGGTTGCCGACCGGCGGATATTTCGCGGCGGCGATGGCGGTGCGGGCCTGTTCAACCGTGTTGACCATCGGCACGACGATGCCCCAGGCGCCGGCGTCCAGCACGCGCTTGATGTAGTGGTGGCTCCCCTCGGGCACACGGGCCAAGGGCACACAACCGGCGTCGGCGATGGCCGCGAAAATCATGGCGGCCTGGCTCCAGTCGGCCGGCGAGTGTTCGATGTCGAGCGTGAGCCAGTCCCAGCCCATGCGCGCCAGTGTCCGCGTGGCATGCAACTGTCCCAGCGAGAGCCAGGTGCCGAACGACGGCAACCCGTCGCGAAGTTTCTGCTTGACCGGGTTTTTCCGCATCGATCGTGCCTTTGTGAACGCGGTGCATGGTCGGGAAGACCGGAATTTTCGCAGACGCGCACACGTGCCGCAATCCCCTGCCGTGCTGTTCGGGACGGGCGTGGCTCAGTACAATCGCCCCGAAACACCGAGAGCGCGCGTGAGAACACATGGGCGCTCGCGGCGATGACATTTGCCCAACGACTCGCGCGCACCACGAACCAGCCGGAACACGATGACAGAATCCCCCGACGCGGACTTTGTGACGGTCGCCAAGGTGGGCGAGATCGCCTCGGGCAGCGGCGGCACGTTCAAAGTCGGTGAGCGACTCGTTGCCGTTTTCAACAACGACGGCGAATACCTGGCGATCGACGATCTGTGCCCGCACATGGGCGCGTCGCTGGGGGCGGGGTACATCGACGAGGGCGTGGTGGCCTGTCCCTGGCACGCTTGGCGCTTCAAGATCTGCGACGGCACCTGGTGCGACAACCCGCGCGTGAAGATCGACAGCTTCGAGGTGCGCGTCCAGGGCGAAGAGATCCAGGTCCGAACCACGCCGCGCCCGAAACCGGACCGCGATGAGAACTGAACGCAGCGGGTTTACCACAGAGGCGCAGAGCACACTGAGGTAAGAGGGGGGAAAGACAGGTTCGGCGTGCCCATCAACTTCGCTTCTACCGACTTCTCCTGTCTGTTCTCCGTGCTCTCCGTGCCTCAGTGGTGAAACTTCTTCCTGTCCCGCAGGAGAAGATTCAGAGCGTAATCTTGCCGCCGGGTGTGACGACGATCGGTTCGGCGTCGGTCTGTTTGCGGATCTTTTTGGCCCAGGCTTCGGCGTCCTGCTCGATCGGGGGGAACGTGTTGTAGTGCGCCGGGGCGACGCGCTTGGGCATGATCAGCTTGGTGGCTTCGACCGCGTCGTCGGGGCCCATCGTGAACAGGTCGCCGATCGGCAGGACGGCCAGGTCGATGCCGGCCGTGCCGATCAATTGCATGTCGAGAAACAGCCCGGTGTCGCAGGCGAAGTAGATCGTGCCATCGTCGAGCGAAACGATAAAGCCGGCCGGGTTGCCGCCGTAGGCCCCGTCGGGGAGCGACGAGCTGTGTAGCGCCTGGGTCATCTTCACCGTGCCGAAGGGCTGAATGATCTGGCCGCCGATGTTCATGCCGACGACCTTCTCATGTCCCTGGGCGGCGACCCACTCGGAGACCTCGAAGTTGGAGATCACGACGGCGCCGGTGCGCTGGGCGATCGAGACAACCTCGCCGGTGTGGTCGAAGTGGGCGTGCGAAATCAGGATCGCCGTGGGGGCGACGTCCGTGGACTTGAGCGGCGCCGTCGGTGAATTGTCCAAAAACGGGTCGAGCAGAATCGTATATTCGCCGGTCTCGATCAGCCAGCAGCCGTGCCCGAGCCAGGTGAGTTCGGTTGCCACCGTTTACTTCTCCCGCAAGAACGTGTTCATGTGTTTTTTGTAGGCTTCGACGCCGGGCTGCCCGTAGGGGTTGATGCCGATCAGACGGCCTTCGACGACCGTGGCGAGCATCATCATCTGGAAGAACTCGCCAAGGGCGCGTTCGTCGCTGCGCGGCAAGTGGATGTCGGCGGTCGGTCGGTTGTCTTCGTGATAGGCCTGGTTCGTTCCTTGGATCGCCGCCTGCATGACGTCTGGCAGCGTCTTGTCGGCCAGTTCGTTGAGCTTGTCCTGATCGAGCGACGACTCGCCGATCGCGATCGGATCGCGGCCGTAGCTGTCGACGATCACGTTGGTGATCACGCGGTCGCGGCGCCCCTCCTGGTGTTGCTGACCGCGCGAGTGCAGGTCGCGGGTGTTGACGACGGTCAGGGGCGTGGGGCCGACTTCTTGTTTGCCCAGGCTTTCGGCGAGGAGCTGGTCATACCAGAGCCCGGCGGCTTCGAGACCGTTGCTCCAGACGCTGAGCACGCGAATGGCCATGTCGCGCTGCGCTTCGAGCGACTGGCAGATGCCGACGTAGTCGAGCACGGGGTTGTCACCGACGGCCGCCTGGCGGAAGCGGGCGTTCATGGCCGCGGCGCCTTCGAGCAGGGCGACCACGTCGAGTCCCATCAGCGCCGCCGGCAGCAGGCCAACGGCCGTGAAGATGGAAAACCGACCGCCAACGCCGTCGGGGATGGGAAAGCGCTGGGGGCAGCCGAGCGCGGTGGCCAGATCGGACAGTCGTCCCGAATCGCCGGTGATGGGCACGACGAGTTCGGCAACCTGCGCGTCGTCGCTGCCGCAGGACTCGCGCAACTGGGCGAGGAAGATGCGAAACGCCGAGGCGGTTTCCAATGTGCCACCGCTCTTGCTGATCACGACGAT
>JAGQPT010000534.1 GCA_020426575.1 Planctomycetales bacterium | reverse complement strand
TGGCGGAGCTGGGGGCCACCGGCCAAGGCTTCCACGCCGAGATCCGCAGCGTCTGCGAAATCGATCCGTTGGGCGAGCTGATGGGATTCGATACGACGGTGGGGCTGGGGCTCGATCCCCACGCGGTCGTGATCTCCGGCGAAGTCGTGGGCCGAAATCTCGAAGTCGTCGTTCATGTGGGTGACCTGCGGTATCACGCCGATCGCTATCTTCCGCCGGACAGCTTGGTTGCCGATACGTTTTCGCCGTATACGCGGCTGCCGAATTTGCGCGTCGGTCAGCAGTGGACACAGCCGGTTTACAGTCCGTTTCGCCCGCCATACAGTCCCCTGGTGGTGTTGCACGCCTGCGTCGAGCAGACCGAGGAGATCGAGTGGAACGGCCAGGAAGTCGAAACGCACGTTGTAGTGTATCGCTCCGACGAAGGAACTAGCGTTGGGTCCGCCGGCAATCAGCAGGGCCGCGTGTGGGTCGACATGCAGGGGACAGTGCTGCGGCAGGAATTGCCCGTGATGGACTCGCGGCTGACGTTCGAGCGCCTGTCGGAGACGGAGCGCCCGTCGAAGCCAGAATGAGCGATGATATTCATGCGGGGGCCGCGCGTCCGACGAGCGGCGACGTCGCCTGGTCACGTGAGAGGGTTGAGTTTGCAAGATGATCGAGTTCGACGACGTCACGCGATGTTACGGCGACAAGATCGCCGTCGAGCAACTCAGCCTCGTCGTGTCTGCGGGCGAATTGTTCGCCTATCTCGGGCCCAACGGCGCCGGAAAGACGACGACGATCAAAATGCTCGTGGGACTGTTGAGACCCACCTCAGGCACGTTGCGGGTGTGCGGCCATGACATGGCGGATTGGCCCCGCGCGGCGCGGCGGTTGGTCGGCTACGTGCCCGATGAGCCGTTTCTCTACGAAAAACTCAGTGGCAGGGAGTTTCTCCGCTTCGTGGCCGAGATGTACGGTACGCCGACCGCCGAGGTCGACACGTTCATCCAACGCGAGGTCGAGCGCTTCGAGTTGGGGGAGTTCGTCGATTCGCTCGCTGAGACTTATTCGCACGGGATGAAGCAGCGAACGGTGTTCGCGTCGGCGATGCTGCACGATCCGCCGGTGTTGGTGATCGACGAACCGATGGTGGGGCTCGACCCGCGCAGTGCCCGCATCGTCAAAGACCTGTTGCGTGAACAGGTGGCCGGCGGCACGACCGTGTTCATGTCAACGCATACACTTGCCGTCGCCGAGGAGATCGCGGATCGCATTGGCATCATCTGCAACGGTCGCCTGGAGCGGGTCGGCACGCTGGGGGAATTGCTGAGCGACGCTGGCACAGAGTATCCGTCACTGGAGGAGGCGTTTCTCGACGTCACGCAACGCCGGCAGGTGGGGCACGCGAGTGTGGAGTCGGTTGGCGACGTGCTGCCCGAGCTGGGGGGTGGCGATGGCGGCGGCTGACCGAGAGGCGGCGTTGGGGTTTGGCGACGAGGCCCGGCTGTTTCGCCAGCTGCGCGGAGTGGCTCTGCGCAACACGTTTCGACAGGCGTTGCGTCAGGCGCGGCTGCGTCTGGTGTTGGTGATCGTCCTGACCGTGGTGTTCTGGTGGCTGTTGTTCGTCGTTTCGGCAACGGCACTCGAGTTTCTCAGCACATCGGTCGCGCACGAAGGAACGCGCAGCGACGTGATTCGCGCCGTCTTCGGCGTGTTCTTCGCGTCGTTGACGATCATGTTGGTGTTTTCGACCGGCATCGTGCTATATGGCGTGTTGTTTCGCTCGCGAGAAACCGAGTTTCTCATGACCACCCCGGCGCGGACCGAACGCGTGTTCGTGCTCAAGCTGCAGGAGTCGATCCTGTTGAGCAGTTGGGGGTTCGTGCTGTTGTCGAGTCCGCTGCTCACGGCCTACGGCCTGTCGGTCGTGGCGCCCTGGTATTTCTACGTGCTGGTGTTGCCGATGATCGTTGGCTTCACGTTCATTCCCGGTGCGGCGGGAGGGATCCTCTGCCTGGCGGTGGTGCGCTTTCTGCCCCGTTCGCGTTGGAAGCTGCTGATGCTGGCTGCCGTGTTGATCGGAGCCGTTGGCGTGCGGTTGGCGATGGGCTTTGCCGGCAGCGGTGAGAGCGACTGGATGACGCCGAATTGGTTTCAGGACGTGGTGAGCCGACTCCACTTCAGCGAACACCGCCTGTTGCCGAGTTGGTGGCTGAGCGCCGGGCTGTTGCAGATGGCCAGTGGCCCTCGCGACGGTCAGTTGCTCGATGCTCTGTTGTTCCTGGCGTTGATCGTCGCCAACGGCATGTTCGGCATGATGCTCGCGCAATTTGCCGGTGGGCGCTGGCTACGCGAAGCCCTGGGACGGCACCGCCACGGACGCCGAAGCGGCCAGCGCGGCGGACTTGTCCTCATCGACAGGTTATTGCGCGGATGGTTGTTCTTCCTGCCGCGTAACGTGCGGCTGCTGATCGAAAAGGACGTGCGGCTGTTTCGTCGCGATCCGGTGCAGTTTTCGCAGTTTTTGATCTTCTTTGCCTTGTTGGGCCTGTACTTTGTCAACGTACGGCGGTTTCAATACGACATTCGTTACGTGAGCTGGGTGAACATCATTGGCTTTCTCAACCTGGCGGTCGTGGGGCTGATCCTCTCGACGTTCACCAGCCGATTCGTTTTCCCGCTGGTGAGTCTCGAAGCCCAGCGATTCTGGATTCTCGGGCAATTGCCGCTGCGGCGCGACACGATCCTGTGGAGCAAATTCTGGTTCGCCGTCACCGTGATGACGGCGCTGTGCACGGCGCTCGTGGTCAGTAGCGATATGATCCTGCGGCTGCCGACGTCGATCATTGTCGTCCACTTGTTGACGTGCGTCGTACTTTGCACCGGGCTCGCCGGAATTGCCGTGGGGCTGGGCGCGCGGCTGCCGAATCTCCGTGAGACGTCGCCTGCGAAAATCGCGGCAGGCTTTGGCGGCACACTCACGCTCGTCGTCAGTTCGCTTTATATCATTGCCGCGGTATCGATCACGGCGATCCCCTCGTCGTACGAATTGAGCCGTGCGCGTGGCGTTGCCGATCTGACGACCGTGGCCGACCTGCTGGCGTCGCCGTGGGTGGTTGCGGGGCTCGTGTTCAGCGTCGTTTTCGGCGCCGCGTCGACCGCGGTGCCGATGTGGATCGGCCTGCGCGGATTTCGGCGGCTCGAGTTTTAGCGATCGGTGAGCTCAACGTCGGGTCGTGGAGACGTTGGGATCGTTTAGGCGGCGGCCTTTACGCTTGCTCCCCCTACTTTATAATTTCAATGCTCAATCTGTGGTGACGGGGCTGTCGCCGGGCACCGCTGCGGCCCGGCTGCGCCGCACTGGTCGGACAAACCTCGGGAGGAACGCGTTCACATGGAGGTCGATCGAGACACGGTGGGCGCAGTCCCCCTGCGCGTCGGGGCGGTGAGCTATCTGAACACTAAGCCGTTGGTCCATCGCCTCGGCGAATTCGCGCCACAGGCCACGCTGAGCTTTGACCTGCCGAGCCGTTTAGCGGACGACCTGGCCGCCGATCGGGTTGACGTTGCCCTGATCCCTTCGATCGAGATGTTTCAGGATCCGGCCTATTCGATCGTGTCGGATGCCTGCATCGCCTGTCGTGGACCGGTGCTGAGCGTGAAATTGTTCAGCCGCGTGCCGGTCAAGCGGATTCGCACGTTGGCGCTGGACGAAGGTTCACGCACCAGCGCGGCGCTCGTGCGGATTCTGCTCAAACACCGCCACGACTTGGAGCCGCTGCTCGAACCGCTGCCGATCGGTTGCTCCCTTGCCGACACGTCGGCCGACGCGGTGCTGTTGATCGGCGATCGGGCGATCCACTCGCCCGTCGGCGAGTTCGCGGCAGTCTGGGACCTGGGGGATGAGTGGTCCCGCTGGACGGGGCTGCCGTTTGTGTTCGCGATGTGGACGGCCCGTGCGGGCGTTGCGCTCCGCGGCATCGATGTGGCGCTGGGCGCCGCCCGCGACGCCGGACTGGCTGACTTGTCGACGATCGCTGAGCGCGAGTCGGCGCACCTGGGACTCACCGTGCCCGAGTGCCTCGGCTATCTGCGTGACAACCTTCACTTTTACTATGGCCAGCAGGAACGCCGCGGACTTCAGTTATTCTACCAGTACGCGGCCGAACTCGACCTGGCACCGTTGGGAGTGGACCTTGGACTCGACCATTGCCAAACTGCTTGATAAGGCGATCGACGGAGGGCGGCTCACGCCGGACGAAGGGCTCGCGCTGCTCGAGTCGAACGACCTGGCAGCGCTTGGCGCTGCGGCCGACGCGGTGAGCCGCCGGTTGCACCCCGAGCCGTACCGGACGTACAACATCGATCGCAATATCAACTACACGAACGTCTGCACGGCGGTCTGCGACTTCTGCGCCTTCTATCGCCCACCGAAGCACGACGAAGGCTACGTGCTGGACCGCGACGTGTTGTTGGAAAAGGTTGCCGAGACGGTCGAGCTCGGCGGGGACCAGATTCTCATGCAGGGAGGCCTGCATCCGACGCTGACGCTTGAGTGGTATGAAGAACTGCTACAGGACATCAAAAGCCACTTTCCGCACGTGAACGTGCACGGCTTCAGCCCGCCGGAGATACATCACTTTACAAAGGTGGCGAAATTGCCCCTGCGGACGGTGCTCGAACGGCTCCGCGACGCCGGCTTGGGCAGCTTGCCGGGTGGGGGGGCCGAAATCCTCGTCGACCGGGTCCGCAAGGACATCACCCGCGGCAAGGTGCTCAGCGACGACTGGCTCAACGTCTGTCGCGTTTGGCACGAACTGGGGGGCCGCGGTTCGGCGACGATGATGTTCGGGCATGTCGAGACGCTGGCCGAACGGATCGAACACCTGGAACGGCTGCGGCAGTTGCAGGACGAGACGGGAGGCTTTACGGCCTACATCTGTTGGACGTTCCAGCCCGAGCACACCGACATGGCCGACGTGCCGAAGGCGGGGGCGTTTGAGTACCTGAAGACGCAGGCGGTCAGCCGGCTGTACCTGGATAACTTCGCCAACATCCAGTCGAGCTGGGTGACGCAGGGACTCAAGGTGGGCGAGCTGGCTCTCAAATTCGGCGCCAACGACATGGGCAGCCTGATGATCGAGGAAAACGTGGTGGCCGCGGCCGGGACGGTCCACCACCTCACGCTCGAACAGATCCAGGGGGCCATCCGCGCCGCTGGGTACATCCCGCGCCGTCGGAACGTGTTCTACGAACTCGTCGACGAAGCACCGCCGCGGACACCGGAGACGGTGGGTGCGTGAGGTAGACTCTCTAAGTGGATGTCCGCATAGTGCCGATGCGGCCGCCACGACCGGTAATTTTGCGCTGATCGGTGCGACCGACATGCGCGAAACGACCAGCGGAGTTGGGGACTGCGACCGAGCGGTCGTTGAATC
>JAGQPT010000533.1 GCA_020426575.1 Planctomycetales bacterium | reverse complement strand
GCAATAGCGGGCCAGGTGCTCGATGTCGCGGGCGTTGTTGCCGTGGGGTGTGAGGCTGAAGCCATAGTCGCCGCCGCCAAGTATCCGCACGCCGCGCCGTTTGAGTTCGGCAAGACCGCGTGCAGCGCCGGCCAATTCTTCGCGAAAGCCGAGCTCGACGACTTCCTGTTCGCTGAACCAGGCGTCGCCTTCGTAGGCCGCCACGGCCGTGAAACCGATGTTCGGGCTGACAAAGACCCAGTCTCGGGCCGCTTCGAGCATATCGAGCGCTTCCTCGTCGAGGAAGTTGGCGTGGTAGATCACTTTGACGCCATACTTGACGCAGAGCTTGACGGCCCCGGCGCTGCGGGCGTGTGCGCTCAGGCGGCGGCCGTGCGCGTGCACGACTTCGGCCGCGGCGGCAACCTCGGCCTCGCTCATCACCGTGGCGTGTGACGGTGCGTGCGGGACAAATGTGTCGCCGGAAATCACCAGCTTGATGATGTCGACTCCTTCGCGGATCAGTTCACGAGTCACGCGCCGAAAGTTTTCAGGCCCGTCGACAATGATGGCCATCGACGAGACATGCGGGTTGTGCAGCGTGCGCATGTCGCCCAAGCCGGCGGTGACGGTGAGCCAGGGACTCGCCGCCAGCAGGCGGGGGCCGGGGAGTTCGCCGGCGTTGATCGCGTTGCGGATCACCACGTCGAGCCGCGGTTTGGCCGCTGCGGCGCTGATGCAACTCGTGATGCCGCAGTCGAGATAGAGCGACGCGTTGCGGGCGGCGATCAGTGTGTTTTCCTCGGGCGGAATCATGCCGATCGAGGCGAGGTCGTCGGGATGGTCGACGCTCAAGTGGGCGTGCGATTCGATCAGCCCCGGCATCAGTGTTGCCGTGCCACCGCCGTCAACGACGTCGACATCGCCAGCTTCCGCGCCTTGTGGCGGGCCATCGGCACTGTGTAACACCGCCGCGATACGGTTGCCCTCGACGAGGACTGCGCCGGGATAAGGCTCACCGCCGGAACAGTCGAGTACGTTGACACCGGTGAACAGGGTTCGCGACATCGGATCACCTTGGCAATGACGATGGAATTGCGAGCGTGAGGTGGTGTCGATGACGGCGTCCGCGCCTGTGGCAAATACAGCCGGGGCGACGCTACTTGAGTTGGGCGAGCGTCTGGATTGCGGCGCCGGCCAGGAACAACGTGTCGACACCGGCAACGATCAACTGATAGCCACGTTCGATGTACGGTTGCACGGCGTCAGCCGTGACGCCGAAATAGCCCAGCGGCATCTTCGTCGCGCGGCAGGCGGCCGTGATGCGGTCGATGGCGCCGATGACCTGCGGGTCGTCGATCTTTCCCATCTTGTTATAGCTGGCCGAGAGATCGTAGGGGCCGAGCAGTACGGCGTCGACGCCTCTGGTGGCGGCGATGGCGTCGATGTTCTCGACCGCCAGCGCGTGCTCGGCCTGCACGATGACGGCGACCCGGTCGTTGGCAACGCTGACGTAATCGCTGAACCGCGTGCCGTAGCCGTGCGCCCGACCCAGCCCCACGCCACGCAAACCATCCGGAGCGTAACGCGCCCAGCGCACGACGTTGGCCGCCACGTCGGCCGTGTTCACCTGCGGACAGATGATTCCCTCGGCGCCGAGGTCCAACACGCGCTTGATGGGAACCTCGGCCGCCGCCGGCACCCGAACCACACAGGCAACGCGTTCGCCGACGGCGCGCAGGATGTCGGCGATGTCACTCAACTCGAACGGACCATGCTCGCCATCGATGAACAGCCAGTCGAATCCGACATCGGCAAGGATTTCGGAGGTCGCCGCGCACGGCAAAGTGACCATCGTGCCCAAGAGCCGCTCGCCGGCGGCCAAGCGGGATCGGAAAGTGCCTACCATCGGTTCACCATCTGCGGAAGTTGTACACGGGCGCGTGCCGTTGGACGTTGCACGTTGCCTGCGCCGACGAGTTGCCTGAGTCTTGCCGTGACGCCCGCGCGGCCGCGTCGGTCATCATTCTGCGATGTGCAAAGGCACGCGTCAAACGTTGGCGGTGTGGTTTCGGCGCGGGGAAACGTGCCCAGTCACTTCGCCCGCCCGTGTGCGACACGGCGCAAAAAAGGCACCGTGCGATGTGCCTCTAACGGGGCGACGCACGGTGCCTGTGAAAATCGTCGAGTTTTCAGCGTCGTCACTCCGGGGTCTTCACCTGAAGGCGAGTGACTGACGCGTCGGAGGCTAGCTGGCGACCGTCTGTCCCTTGAGCGCGTCACGGACGTTCTCGAGTTGGCCGCCCGAACCGAGCATCTCATTCTTGTGGATGATGTAGTTGGCGTAGTTGGCCATGAACGGCTTGCCAGGGGTGCGGGGATCGAAGTCGGCTGGCTTGTCGCGGAACGACTCGCGGTATGTGGCGCACCAGACGAGTCGGCCATCGGTGTCGATATTGACCTTGGTCACGCCGAGCTTGGCGGCCGGCAGATAATCTCCTTCGCGCACACCGCTGGTCGAGGGCATGTTACCGCCGGCAGCGTTGATGCGGTCGACCCACTCTTTGGGCACGCTGCTCGAACCATGCATCACGAACGGATAGTTCGGCATCAGCTTCTGAATCGCCTCGATGCGGTCGAAGTGCAAGCCTTGCGAGCCTTTGAACTTGTAAGCACCGTGCGACGTGCCGATCGCCACGGCCAGCGAATCGCAGCCCGAGCGCTCGATGAATTCCTTGGCCTGATCGGGATCGGTGAGGCAGGCGTGTTCTTCGCTGACGACAATGTCTTCTTCGACGCCACCAAGCATGCCGAGTTCGGCCTCGACGCTGATGCCTTTTTCGTGGGCCCGATCGACCACCCGGCGGGTGATGGCAATGTTCTCATCGAAGTCCTCGTGCGAGGCGTCGATCATCACCGAAGAATAGAAGCCGCTGTCGATGCAATCATAGCAGGCTTCCTCGGTACCGTGGTCGAGGTGCACGGCAAAAATCGCCTCGGGGAAGACCTCTTCGGACGTGCGGATCATCGCTTCAAGGTAGCGTTTGTCGGTGTAGGAGCGGGCACCACGGGAGATTTGAATGATAAACGGAGCCGACTTGGCCGAATCGGCCGGCTCGTCGTTCGACTCGGCTTTGCCCAGATTACCGCGGAACAGGCCAATCGTCTGTTCGAGGTTGTTGATGTTGTACGCGCCAACGGCGTAGTTGCCGTAGGCGATGTCAAACAGTTGTTTCGTGGTGACGATCATGACGCAGGTACTCCCTTGGTTTGGTTGCCTGTTGATAGCGGTAGGATGATGTCGTCGCTCGACTGACGCGAGACGCTCAGCCGGCCGATGGCGCGGGTCAGATCGGCAGCCCTAAGGCCGATTCTACCGAAATTGCCCCCGGGCCGAACAGGCGTCCGGCGAGGTTTCACCGCATGTTTTTCTCCTTGCCGAGTGAGGCGAACGCGCGAGGTGGGGTGCGCCCGGCACGAGTTGCTGGCACCGCACAGTTCATGTTGGCCGCGCGGGACTGGCCCGCTACAATTCGCCGCTGCTTGTCGCCGGCCGCTTCCCAGGCCGAACCAATTGACTCGGAACGAGTTACGCTTGAACGGCGTGCCCGGCGCTCGCAGTGCACCCGTTCGACAGTCGTCAAGGAAGATGCGTCATGCCCAGTTCCTCCGCCCGTGTGTCGACGCCGCTCACCACGTTCGAACAACTGCAGTACGCGCGGAGCATCATCCAACTCGAAGCCCACGCCCTCAACCAAGTAGCGGCGCGACTGGACACGACGCTCTGCCAGGCCACCGACTTGCTGTTCGACTGTGAGGGCAGCGTCGTCGTTACCGGAATGGGGAAGGCGGGATTGATCGGGCAGAAGATTGCCGCCACGCTCGCGTCGACCGGCACGCCCAGTCATTTTTTGCACCCGGCTGAGGCCGTCCACGGCGACCTGGGTCAGATCCACCGCCGCGACGTCGTGCTTGTGCTCTCGCAAAGCGGCGAGACGGAAGAAGTCGTCCGCCTGCTACCGTCACTGGAACAATTCGGAACGCCGACGATCGCGATCACGCGCAACACAGGCAGCACACTCGGCCGGACGGCCACGGTGACCATTGCGCTGGGACCGCTGAGCGAGGCCTGCTCGCTGGGGCTGGCGCCGAGCACCAGCACGACGGCAATGCTGGCCGTCGGCGACGCGCTGGCACTGGTGACGAGTCGGATGCGGGGCTTCGGCCGCGAGGACTTCGCCCGTTTTCATCCCGGCGGGAGCCTCGGCCGGGAACTCAGCAAAGTCGACGACCAGATGCGAGCGCTCGACGAGTGTCGGGTGGCGCTGCACACGGCGCCGTTGCGCGACGTGCTTGTGCTTGGCAAAGAAGTGGGGCGACGCAGTGGCGCGATCATGATCGTGGACGACGATGGCATACTCTGCGGCATTTTCACCGATAGCGACCTGGCACGACTTTTCGCCCAACGCTCGGAACAAGCCCTCGACGGGCCGATCCGCAACGTGATGACGCCCCATCCGTGTGTCGTGCGGCAAGGTGCCATGTTGGCCGACGCTGTCCAGGTTCTCGCCGAGCGCAAGATCAGTGAATTGCCGGTCGTGCGACCCGACGGAACGCCCTGCGGGATGATTGACATCACCGACGTCGTGAGCATGTTGCCCGACGAGGCGGCCTGAATCGCGAGGCCACGGGCGGGGTCGGCGTCGGCCCGTGCTGCCGAGTTAGCCGCTTCGCCGCTCATTTACCTTGTTGCTAGTTATTGCCCTGTCGACGCAATCGTTTGAACCGGACGTGCCAAGGACCGCTCGGCGCGCCGAGAAGAAATGCGGCGAACCGAGCCGCCACGGGACCGCGTATGAACTTGAGAAGCCAATGCCTGCCGATCCGAATGTTGCTGCTCGACGTCGACGGCGTGTTGACCGATGGCGGCGTGACGTTCAATGCCAGCGGTGAACCGCTCACCGAATTCGACATCCAGGACGGCCTGGGGATGCGGCTCTGGCGCGAGGCGGGGCACTTGTTGGGTATTGTCACCGGCCGTTCGTCGGACGCCGTGCGCCGCCGTGCCGGGCAACTGGCGATCACGATTTTCCACGACGGCGTCGCCGACAAATGGCACACGGTGCGCTCGATTTGCGACGACACGAAAATGAGCCCCGCACAGGTCTGTTACGTCGGCGACGATTTGCCTGACCTGCCGGTGATTCGCCGCGTGGGATTGGGCGTGGCCGTCGCCAACGCACGGCAGGAGGTGCGTCAGTCGGCCGACTGGGTCACACGCCACCCGGGAGGTAGCGGCGCTGTCCGCGAGGTCATCGAGACGCTGCTCAAACACCAGGGCCGCTGGGGCGACGTCGTTACCCGAGCGACGGCCACCCAGACAGCCGACTTATGAGCGACCTGCCACGCAGGCCGTCATGAAACGGAACCAGCCGCGCGATTGAGCGCAACACGTCAGGGAGTCAGTGTGAATAGTCGGTTCGTACGCACAATGGTGAGCTTCGCCGTCGTCGCGGCCGTGTATGCCGTGTACGCCGTTGCCGCCGTGCCGTTGATCGAACCCAAGGCCAAGCTGCGCGCCTCGCGCCCCTCGCAAGCGGCGCCCGAACCGGCCCCGCGCGAGCCCGAAAAAACCGATCCCGATTTCATTGCCTGGTTTGAACCCGGCAGTTGGGAACTCGACAAGCCGATGGTGTTTCGCACGCCCGACGGCACGGGCATCCTGCTCGTGCGGAACTACGAATTGCAGCAAGCGGGAAAGCCTGGGGAACCGACCACGGTGAAGTTCGAGCCGTGTACGATGGTCCTACTCTCGGACGACCCGGACGAGGTGAAGCGGCGCCGCAGTGCCGTCATTCTTCGCGCCGACGAGGCCACGCTGCAGTTTTCCGATTTCAACGGCGGACGCGCCTCGATCGGTCGCCTTGCCGGCGGCACGATCCACGGCGAGGTGCGCATCCGCAGCGAGCAACAATCGCCCGGCGACGAAGACGACCTCTTCATTTCCACACGCGACGTGCAAATCAGCGAGCGGCAGGTGTGGACGCATCAACGCGTCTGGTTCCACTATGGTCCGCATAACGGCTCGTCCCGCGGTTTGCGCATCGAGTTATCGACCGAGGCCGTCGAAGGCAGCGGCGGCACCCGCATCGCCGGGGTCAAGACGATCGAACTCTCGCGCGAAGTAAAGATGAAACTGTTCCTGCCGCAAGACCGCGGCGGTGAACCCCACGCGCAGGGAGCGGGCGGCGTGTCCGGCATGTTTGCCGGCTCAGCACCGAACGCCGCACCGGCGCACCCGGGCGGAGGACGCCCCGCTGCGGCCCAGGCGACTCGTTCCTCGACTCACGACGTCGTCAACGAGGGCATCCCGGTCGACGTGCAGTGTTCCGGTCCCTTCGTCTTCGACGTCGACGCCCTCCGAGGAACCTTCCACGATAAGGTGCGGGTCGTCGGCAATACGGGCGAACAGCGCAGCGACGAGCTGACTTGCGAAGAGCTGTCGCTGTACTTTGTCCGCGACACGGACAAGCCGGCAGCCGTTGCCGCCGCCAGGCCCGTCGAAGGCGCGTCGCCCGCGATTGTGGACGCCGGCGGCACAACCGCCGCCCAGGAACCCGACGGCGCGTTCCCCAAATTGCGACCCGCCCGGATCGAGGCCCGTGGCAATCCGGTGACGTTCGTGTCGCCGTCGACCAGCATCATCGCGGTCGGTAAATACCTGGAGTACGATCTCGAAGCCAGCTCCGGAATGCTGCGCGGTGAACCCGCGGCGGAACTCAAACAACAGGGCAGCGCCACGATCCAGGCGCCCGAGTTGCGATTCGTCACGAGTCCGGCAGGCGAGTTAGTGCGTTTCGCCGCCAACGGAGCGGGTTTCATGGAGCGGGAACCGATCGACGGCCACGACGCGCTGGTCGCGCGCTGGCAATCGCAGGCCGCTTACGAGCCCGACGGCGGGGAAAACCGACTTTCGCTCGTCGGCGCGGCTCACGTCGAGGTCGTGCCGGCCGCGGCCAGCCAATCCGCTACGCCGGGTGGCTCGATCGCCGCCGACGAACTCTACGTGTGGTTCCAAAAGTCGGAGGAAAACAAAACGAAGGCGCCGGCGGAACAAGGTGACCGCGCGATTCCGGGCATCGGCGGCGGCGCCGATCCAACCCGACTGCTGGCGATCCGCGACGTGGCGATCCTACTCGACGAACTCGAAGGACAGTTGGACCGCGCCGAGATGTGGTTTGAACAGACGGCCGTCCCCGCAGCGTCGAGTCGTGCGGCGCCGGGAACTGCCGGCGGGGGTGTGTACGCCGGAGCGGCGTCGGCGCCCTTGGCCGGCCCGGCACCGCGGCAACCGACGGTGCGAAACCGTACGCGCGGGGGTGCGACCAACGAGCGGCTCACCGTCAACGGCGGCACGCTGCAGGTTGAGTTCGCTATCGGCGGCGCGCGAGTCGTGCCCACGAACGTCCGTGTGATCGGACGACAATTTGCCGCTCAGCGCACGAGTGCCGGCGCGCCTCCGCCGGGCACCTCGGACGACGACACATTGGTGGCGGTCGGATCGGCCGCTGAACGCGGACTCGCCGAACTGGTCGGCAACGATTTCACACTTTCGGGCCCTGTGATCGAAGTGACGCCGCCGACCGGGCGGGCACTGGTCGACGGCGCCGGCTCGTTGTCCTATCGGGCCGACGTCGGCATCGACGGTCAGAACACCGGTTCGCCCGATTGGGTCGAGGTCGACTGGAAACGTCGCGTGACGTTCGACGGTCGCGTGGCGGAGGTCACCGGTGACGTACTGGCGCGGCTGGCGGGCGGGCGGCTCGAATGTCAACAAATGGACCTGATTTTCAATGCCCCGGTGCAACTCGCCTCGCTCGATGGCCGACAGGCCGAGCCCCAGTTGGACCAGATCGTTTGTCGTGGCGGCGTCCGCCTGCACCAGATCGACAACGACAAGACGACCGGCGATCTCCAGTCGGTCGAAACGATTCGGGCCGTGAACCTCACGATCGAACAGGTCAGCGGCGACTTCCGTGCCGACGGACCGGGCGAAGCGGTGGCCATCGGCCGCTCGCTGGTTGGCGGCGGACCCGTCGGCGCCGGCGGCTTCGCGGCACTTGGTGGCGGGCGAACGACGACAGCCGGTGGTGCATCGCTGCAGGGGGCGACGGGAACGGAGACGCTCGACTACATCGGGCTCGAGTTTCAGTACGGCGTGTCGGGCAATCTGCGTCGCCGCGAATCGATGTTCACCGGCAAGGTGGCGACGATCTATGGCCAAGTGTCGTCCTGGGACGCACATGTCGATCCGGACGACTATGAGCGGCTCGGCAGCGCGGCCTACCGCATGGAGTGCGACCGCCTCG
>JAGQPT010000532.1 GCA_020426575.1 Planctomycetales bacterium | reverse complement strand
CGCCGTGCAGCACGCGCCGCACCCCCTTTACGGCCGGTTCGCCGGCGAAGCGGCGGATGTACGCTTCGAAGCCGTCTTCGCCGGGTCGCCCCCCGATCACGGCCGCCACGGTCGGTTGCGCGGGATCGGTCGCCAACGCGATCACGTGCTCGGCCTCGGCAACGTGATCCGCCTCGGCCACGTCGACTTCCATGTAGACCGCCCGCACGTCGAGCCCGGCGGTGGCAACCAGGTAGTCGGCCGTCCCGAAACTGCGCTGCAGTTTCTCGGGCGCACCGGCGAGCCACGGCAACCGCAGCCGCTTGAGGTCCCAGAGGTGCTGGTGCGTATCGATAATGGGCCGATTCAAGGGCGACTCAGGCGTCTCATTTGCCATAGCGACTCGTCGTGGATCAGCGGCTGCGACGCCGGCGGCCGCGGCAAGCGCCGTGGCCGCGATGAACTGCCGTCGCGTTGTCTGCATCGTCGGTGGTCCGTTCGCGTTGCGTCGGCCGTGGCCCAGGGCGCGGTGTGTCGCGGCCGAAGGGGCATATCGCCAGACGGATCGATTGCATGTAGAATTCCCACTCGCGGCGAAGCCACAACTTGCCGCACCCGATCCGTTTCGACGTCGGATCCGACAGCGTTCCAGTATACCAACCAGGGAGTGTGCACGTGGAAAAGTGGCCAATCGGTGTGTTCTCGAGTATCGACGCGGGGATGGGCGTGCAGCTTGACGTTGCCAAAGAGCTTGGCGTGACAACGATTCACCTGCACGCACCCACGCCCGAGAACCGCACACCGCAACGGGCCAACGAATTCCGCGCCAAGCTCGACGATCTAGGCATCCGCACGACGGTGGTGTTTGGCGGCTTCGACGGTGAGAGCTACGCCGACATTCCCACGGTCACGCGCACCGTCGGCCTCGTGCCGCCGGAGACGCGCGCCGCCCGCGTGCAGGAGATGCTCGAAATCTCCGACTTCGCGCGGTTGCTGGGTGTGGACGTGGTGGCATTGCACCTCGGATTCGTGCCACACGACGCCAGCGACCCGCTGTTCACCGAGGTGGTCGAGGTGACGCGCCGCGTGTTGGACCACTGCAAATCGAATGACCAGGCGTTGCACCTGGAGACGGGCCAGGAGTCGGCCGCCGCCCTGCTGCAATTCATCGACGCCACGGGCCGTGACAACCTGTTCGTCAACTTCGACCCGGCAAACATGATTCTCTACGGGTCAGGCGATCCGATCGAAGCGCTGAAGATGATCGGCGACTTGGTGCACAGCGTGCACTGCAAGGACGGTACCTGGGCCGCCCATCCCGGCGAAGAGTGGGGCTCCGAAACGCCGCTCGGCGAAGGTGACGTCAACATCGAGACCTACCTGCGCACGCTCAACGAAATCGGCTACACCGGCCCGCTGACGATCGAACGCGAAATCCCCAACGACCCGGAGCGGCAAAAAGCAGAAATCTCCCATGCCGTGAACCTTCTCAACACGCTCAAGGCGCAGATTCTCGGTTGACCGCGTCGCCGGCGTCCCGAAACTAGCCAGCCCAAATAACCCGCCATGCCCTCACTTGCCGTATCCGTGCCCCACTCGCTCGAACACGATGAAGTGATCGAGCGGCTCAAACACTTTGCCGAGATCGTCAAAGAGTCGTACGGAGAACGTGTCAGCGGTCTGACCGAAAGTTGGCGTGACGACGGGCTCGACTTTGCCTTCTCCGCCTTGGGCTTTTCCACGACGGGCCAGGTCACGGTCGACTCGAACATCGTCCGCGTCGACAGCACGCTGCCCGCGGCGGCACTCTTCTTCAAAGGCCGCATCGAACGCGGCCTGCAAGAACGCCTGGAACGACTACTACGCTAATGGCAGCCACTTCGATTGACGTCACCACAACGTCAAGACGTGTCGAGACCGTTGCAGTTCGGTGTTGCACGAAGCGCGTGACAACCGTCTTCTCCCCGCCTCCGCGTCTCGGCGGATAACCGCTTCCGTTCGTCAAGGGCGTTCGCCGGCCGCGAGTCGAGCTTCGATCACGTCCAGCAGCGGTATCACGTCGGCGATACTGTCGACGACGAAGTGGGCGCCGACCTGGTACATCCGCTCGTACGCCCGGGCCAGCCGCCGTGCCAGTTCGTCGGTGGGCAGTGCGGCGACCGCCTCTTCGCTCAACCCCATTTCGTTGCCTGATTTCGCAAGCCCGATCGTCCACATGCCGGCGTTGAGACCTTCGGCGACGTCGGAAAGCGTGTCGCCAATCTTCACGCATGCTTCCATGGGAAATACGCCCAGGTTCTGGGCATTCTGAAAACACATCCACGGAGCAGGACGTCCACTGGGAACGTCCGTGGAACAGACGGTCGATTCGGGTTCGTAGCCGCGACGTTTCGCCTCGGCCCGCAGCAGTTCCATCATTTCGCCGGTGTAACCGGTCGTCGAGCCGATCTTCATACCCCGCGCGCGCATCGTGGCGACGGTCTCAATCGTGCCGGGAATCAGCTCTGCGAAATCGGCGAGGTTTCCGAGTTGCTGAGGCACGAACGACGCGAACATCTGATCGACGTCCGCTGTGCCGCACTCACTGCCGTGCACTTCTCGCCAACGCCTGGCCACGGCCGGCAGCTGCGAAATCTGCTGAATGTGGTCACGCTTGTGCGCGCCCATCGGAATGCGGGCTTCATCGGTCGTGATCTCGACGCCCCGTTGGGCGAAGACGTCGACAAACACGGCGGCCGGCGCCAGGCAGCCGTAGTCCACCGTCGTGCCGGCCCAGTCCAATAGCGCCGCTCGGAGCCGACCTCGATACCGCCGTTCGTACGTGTATGAATGTGACATGAGTAGTCACTCCTTGTGTCCATCAGCGTTCCCACGCGCGCGATTCGGCCGCGCCGGCGGCGAGCGAATTGCGTAGTTTGGCCGGCAACCGCCAGTGTGACCAGTACCCCGCCGGCAGATTGCGCAAATCGCCCGCAACGGGTCCGCAATCCGCCAATCGGCTGGGCCGCAAATCGGCTCAGTTCGTTGCCGGCGCGGCGGGTAGCGCCGTCAGCCAGAGCTGGCTGACCGTGATCCCCAGGGCCTCGATGGTCGCCCCGGCGGTGACCGGCACGTCGTCGCCTGCCGATGTACCGACGATCTGCACATTCCCGGTGTGACCTTGCCCGCTTGAATTGAGCTTGAGCGTCACCGACTTTGCCGTGTCGCCTTCCGCGGCCGACGTGACCGGCTCGGCCGTAACCGCTGCGTTGAATGCCGCATCTCCACTCAAGTTTGCCAACGAGACTTCGATCGGTTCGGCAAACCCGTGAAGCCGTTCAACCGTGACGGGTATCTCCAGAACCTCGTCCGGTTTGAGCGTGAAGCGGTCGGTCGCGACACTGAGGCGATACGACGGTTCGATCATTGTGAGCGTGAGGTTGTAGAAGAAGCCCTCGTCGTGACGGCGATGAAGATCGCTCACGCTCACAACGTATACCCCTTCGTCCGGCGCTGTGAACTCGAGCGCCGGGTCGGGGTTTTTGCCCACGTCGTCCGACTTGGCGACCTGTTTGCCCGCAGCGTCGCGAACCTGCAGCACCGCGTCCAACGGCGAACCGAACGAACGCGACGCCACGCTGATCGCCAGCTTCGCGTCCTTGTCCATCCGGAACGTGTAATCGTGCGATGACTCGGCCGGGGCGATCACACCGCTGACGGTCACTGGCACTTCGAGCGCCCTCGGTCCGGCGTCGTCGGCCGGCGACGCGTCGCGCGTTACGACCTGATGCGGTACGACCGGCAAGTTCAACACGCCGCTCACCGCCGCATCGAACACGACGGCAGTGTCGGTCGACGCCGACGGCGTTGGTCGCAGCGCGATAGGTGTAGCCGGCATGTTCCAACCGCCGACGATGACCGGCTCGACGGCGTCGCGCTCGACAGCGAGCGGCAATGCGTACCGAGCAAAGGGCCCGGTGCTCACGGTGAGTCGGTACACGTCGGCCGGCCCTCCCGAAAAGGCGATCGTGCTGTTGGGGTCCGCCGGAAAACAGAAGGCCCGCAGCAAAAACGTGCCGGACGCGGGGGCCGTGAATACGACACGAGGGTCGAAGTCGAGCGAATCGTCCTCCTGCAGGAGAATGGTTCCCGAGGGGGTCACCACCTGGAGCACCGCGTCCATCGGCGAGCCCAGCGGCCGATACGCTGCCATCTCCGCCACGAGCGTTTCGCCTGCGTCGAGGTCGACGGCAAACGTGTCGACGTCGCCGCCACTGGCAAGCCGGCCGTTGATCACCGTCGGTTCATCGCCGATCGGCTGCGCATCGCCGCGTCGGTCGTTCGGCTCGGTTTCGCTGACCTCGGCATGCGTGCCCACGACAAACGCGCAGAGCCGCGACGCCCCCTGCGCGTCGTAAAGACGGAAGTAGTGCGTGCCGGGCACGGCGTCGGGCGCGATCTCGACGTGCAGCGCGCCCTTTTCATCGCCGGCGGTCATCACGAGTGCCGGCGTGTCGGTCCAAACCTGAAGCGGCCAGCGGGCGAACTTGTCGGACACGGTCACGTCGCAGGACGTGCCGACGCGTCCCCCGGCCGGCAGATACGCCGTCAACTCGACGTCGTCAGCGACGGCTGCCGTCGCAGCGCACCAGGTAACAAGAAGTCCGCAGAACCCGAACGAAAACCTACCGGCCGCACAACGCCCGTTCACGTATCCTCCCGTCCGACATCGCAGCACCATCGGCGATCACCCCATCAGCTCGTCGATCGGTGTTGTGTCCGACACCAGGCGAACGGGGCGTCCCTGCGACGTGTAGAAAATCGTGGCGGGATCGATGCCGAGTTTGCGGTAAACCGTCGAGGCAAAGTTCTCAGGAGCCAGCACTCGCTCGTTGGCGGCGTAGCCCTTGCGGTCGGTGGCGCCGACGACCTGGCCACCGGGGGTGCCGCAACCGGCGAACATCACGCTCATGGCGTTGGACCAGTGGTCGCGGCCGCCGCCTTCATTGATCTTGGGGGTGCGGCCGAACTCACCCAGCGCCACCACGAGCGTCGTATCGAGCAGGCCGCGTTCGTCGAGGTCGTTAATCAGTGCGGCAATCGCGCCCTCGAACGGGGGCAACTTCTTGTCAAGCGCGGAGAAGATCGTACTGTGATGATCCCAGCCCCCTTCATAGAGCGTGACGAAGGGGACGCCGGCCTCGACCAGGCGACGCGCCAACAGGGCACGCTGCCCGAAACCGTTGCGGCCATATTTGTCGCGGACGGCCGCGTCTTCGCTGTGGATGTCGAACGCCCGCTGGGCATCGGGCGACGTGACCAGGCTGTAGCCCTGCTGATAGTACTCGTCCAGTGCACCGACCGGGTCGGCCGCCGCGCTATCGGCGATGCGTCGCAGCCGATCGAGCTGGCCGCGCAAGGTGCGGCGATCGGCGAATTGCCCCTCGCTGAGCCCACCCGGCAGCGCCACGTCGCGCACCCGAAAATCATCGTCGTTCGGATCGTCGGAGACGACGAAGGGGGCGTACTTGGCACCGAGGAAATTGGGGCCGCCGGAGCGCGTCATCCGCGGCAAGGAAAAATAGGCGGGCATCCCCGGCGGCGTGCTCCGCTCGTGGGCGGTCACCGAACCGACGCTGGGATGAAAACTCACGAACGCGCCGCAACTTACCGGAATTCGCGTCGGCGAGCCGGTCATCATGTAATGATTGCCCGCGCCATGGTTGCCCTGGTTGTGACAGATCGAACGCACGACGGCGAGTTTGTCAGAAATCGCCGCCAGTTGCGTCATGTGACGCGAGAAGAAGACACCGGGACTCTTCGTGGCGATCGGGCCGTACTCGCCGCGGATTTCCGACGGTGCCTCGGGCTTGGGATCAAACGTCTCGTAGTGCGTCGGGCCGCCGTCCATCCAGATCAGGATGCAGCGGGTCTCGCGCTGGCTCGCACCGCCGGCCTCGGCCGCGTGGGCTCGCATCCGCAGGGCGCCGGCCAATCCGCCGCCGAGCAGGCCTCCCAGGCCAACCTGCAAACAGTCACGCCGCGACATCCCCTCGCAGTTCGTACGTCTGGCCATCGTTGTCACATCCTCGGAATGAACTCGGTTACTCGTATTGCTGGATGAGCCGCGGCGTCGCTGAAGCGGCCGCCGGCCACGTCGCCCGTCAGTAACGTCAAATCTATCAGTTCTTGAAAATAAACTCCGGCGTGTTCAGCAGCGACCAGAGCAAGTCCTCGGTCGCCTGCCGGCGGTCGCTCGCCGCGGTGAAGTAATCCTGGCAAACGGCCAACTCTTCGTCGTCGGGGCGTCGGCTGTAGACGGCCAGGTAGACCTCTTCGACGATCTCGGCGGGTGAACGCTGCGAAGCAGCCAGTTCGGCCGCCCGGCCCTCGTCACTGGTGATCTTTTCCTGCAACTCGGGCGAGTTCATCAGGTGCAGAGTCTGCACCATTGTCGTTTCGCTCGTCCGTTCGCAGGGCGGGTCCTGGTTCGGGTCGGGGCGGCCAAAGGCGTCGAGGAACAGCGAATCGACGCGATGCGTCCAAATCTGTTTGCTCAGCGACTCAGCCGGCATCGCTGGAAGTTTCTCGGCCACACCCGTCGTATCGCAAACCGCGTCCAACAACACCTCGGCACGCAACCGCTGGCGATAGTGACGCGAGTAGTTGCGGGTGTCCATCACGTTCCGCTCGTTCGGCTCGTCGGAAAGTTGATAGACGTGCGTGAGCATGATCGCGCGGATCAAGTGCTTGAGGTCGTAGCGGCCGCGGCGAAACTCGTCGCCGAGTTCCGCCAGCAGCGGTTCGTTGCTCGCCGGATTGGTGCCCCGCAGATCGTCGACCGGCTCGACCAGCCCACGTCCCATCAGATCGGCCCAGACGCGGTTGGCCAGCACGCGGGAAAAAAACGCGTTGTCGTCGGCCGTCACCCAACGAGCCAAGGCCTCGCGGGGGTCGTCGTCCGCGGCAATCTCTGGCGACTCGCCGAAGAGCGTTTTCGGCTGCATCACGGCGTCGGTGAGCGGATGACGCACGTTGCCGTTGTCGGCCGTGAAGACGATCTCCTCGGAGCCGGAAATCGGCGGGGAGAGTCCCGTCCCCTTATATCCGATCCGCGAGAAATAAGCGGCGAAGCTGTAAAAATCGTCCTGGCCCCAGACCTCGAATGGATGGTGATGGCACTTGGCGCATTCGAGCCGGATACCCAGGAACAACTGGCTTACCATCGTCGTGAGTTCATCCGGCGCGCGACGATCGCGGAACAGCGTTGCCGCGCCGTTGTGGAACGTGCTCCCCTGGGCCGCGATCAGGCCACGCACGAATTCGTCGTACGGACGGTTCTCTCGATACGCCCGGCGAATCCAATCGTCGTAGTTGAGCACGGCCTTGATGCCGACTCGATAGGGGTTGGGCCGCAACAGGTCGACCCACTTGTTGGCCCAATGATCGGCGTACTCGGGGCGATCGAGCAGAAATTCAATCAGCCGCGGCCACTTGTCGGGTGACGAGTCGGCGAGGTAGTCACGCGTTTCATCGGGCGTGGGCAGGCGGCCGATCACGTCGATGTAGGCCCGCCGCAGCAGCGTGGCCTCATCGGCCCGTGGCGAAGGCACCATACCGAGCCGCTGCAGTTTCTCCCAGACCAGCCGATCGATGGCGTTGTCACTTGGGAGTTGAGCGTACACGTCGTCGGGCACGGTGCCCGGCAGCGGCACGCCGACGTTGCAGACGGCGATTTCACCCATGTAGCGGGCCATGATCGCGGCTTCCCCGGGTATCGCGCCGCTGCGAATCAGCCCCAGCGGTGTGCCCGCGCTCGTCGAGACTTGGGCACCAGCCTCGTGCTCGCCCGATCGGGCCACGTCGGCGATGGCGCCCTCGTTCGATTGAAAACTGCTGGTCGTTGTGACGTCTTCGCTCGTGCCGTCGCTGTAGTGCGCCGTGACGATCAACTGTTGCGACGACTCGGGCGCCAACAAGCACTCGGTCGGGTAGACCGAAATGTGATCGAGGACGGCGGCATCGTCCGGGCGCCGCGGCATACCGCTCGTGATCCAACTTCGCAGCTTGATGTACTCGCTGCTGTCGCGCGCGAAACGCTGGCCGCCACCGTGTGGTATCGCCGCCGTGGCCTTGAGCAACAGCAGGCTCTCGTCCGCGGCGGCCGGAAACACTCGGCGACCACGCGCATCCTTCGTCAATGCCGCATAATCGAACTCGTCGTCGAAGCCGAACAGTGAGAGTTGAAAACCGTTCTGCCCCCCTTGCTTGGCGTGACAGGCCCCCATGTTGCAGCCACCGAACGTGAGGATCGGCTGAATGTCACGCTCGAA
This sequence comes from Planctomycetales bacterium, assembly GCA_020426575.1. GTDB lineage: Bacteria > Planctomycetota > Planctomycetia > Pirellulales > JAEUIK01 > JAGQPT01. Next base: position 434 of record JAGQPT010000532.1, on the reverse strand, counting down.
CACCACGGGACGCGGCACTTCGGGTAGGTTGACCTCGACGGTTACGGATTGCTCGCCGCTCCCGTCGTTGACGACCACTTGCGTCGTACCCGCTGCCACGGCGTGCAGGACACCGCCGTCGTCCACGCGCACCACCTCCGGGTCCTCGGAGCGGTAGATGGCATCGCGGGTGACGTCGACGCCGCGTCCGCCGTGCCGGGCCGTGACCACCAACTGCTGGCGTGACTCGGCGGTCAGCAACCGCACTTCGTGAGGGTAGACGTCGGGCACCGGCGATTCGAGCCCCACCGCTACGCCGGCCGAATCGTTGCCGCGAACCGCTGTGACCATCGAAGTGACGACGAGCACTACGGCAGCCGTGCAGGTGCAAATCGAGATCGCACGCACGCTCGGTGACGCGCAGTGCAGTCGTTGCGGGGCTGGCATGGCTTTCG
>JAGQPT010000531.1 GCA_020426575.1 Planctomycetales bacterium | reverse complement strand
CGTGTGCTCTTCCGATCTCGTTTCGCCTGCCACCATCCCGCAATAGCTCTCGTAACGTCGGGCGTCGATCAGGTCGTCCGCCACGGCGTCCTTCACCGCACAATCCGTTTCGTGGGTATGCGTACAATTGGGAAAACGACAGTGGCTGACGAACGGCCTAACGTCGCGGAAATACCCGGCCACCTCCTCAGGAATGACATCCCAAAGCTCGAATGGCCGGATACCGGGAGTATCGACGACAAAACCTCCGGAGCGCAGCGGCACAAGTCGCGCGGCCGTTGTGGTGTGTTTGCCCTTTTGTGAATCTTCGCTGACCGCGCTCACTTTCAGTTGCAGTTCAGGATCGAGGGCATTGAGCAGCGAGGACTTGCCGACGCCGCTCTGCCCTGCCACGGCGCATTCGCCGCCTCCCACCACGCCACGCAACCGCTCGATGCCAATCCCGTCGGTCGCACTGAGCAGCAGCACCCGATATCCCATTTGACTGTAAACGCCGACCAGCGGCATCAACGCCGCGCGGTCGACGAGGTCGACCTTGTTGATGCAAATGATCGGGCGTATTCCACTCTTCTCAGCACTGACGAGGAAACGATCGATGAGGTTCGGTTTCAAGCGCGGTTCAGCCGCGCTGCCCACGATTAGCAACTGATCGACGTTGGCCAGAATCACATGCTTGCGGCCGCGACTGCTACGCGAGAGCGTGCCGTAGCGCGGTTGGACGCGTTCGATCACGCCTTCTCGGGGTTCGGTTCCCTCGATGGGCTGGAACAACACGACGTCGCCGGCAACGACTACGTGGCGTTCATCGGTGGCGAGTGTCTTGAGAACGCGTCGGACGGCGCATTGGTATTGGAGTCCGTCGGCCCCTAACACGACGTTGAACAACCCGTGGGCGCTGAGCACACGCCCGCTGAGACACCGCGACTCGTCGACGTCAATTTCGACGCCGAACGTGCCGTCGTCATCCGTACTAATTTCGCTGCCGATGACGGTACGTCGGCGCGAGATGTCGCCCTTGCCGCTGACGCGTTCACGCTGCTCGGGATCGCTCGTCTCGAAGCCATGTTCGGCGAACTGCTGAGTCCAGTCCCGTACGCGCGCCGGCTTCTCACGGTTCTTGCGAAAGTCGGCGCGGATCTTTCGCTTCTTAGGCATTCGCAGGCAGCAAACTAGAACCGCTGGGCGTCACGTGATCAAGCGTCGCCAGCTGTCGAGCGGCGCGCGACGGCGACTCGTCATGGGAAAAAGCCGCCGGACAAAGCCAAAGAAAAATCATCAAACCGTCACAAGGGCCTGTTCGGATCTTTGATCTGACCTGCTTCATCATTGTGAACGTCGTATCGCCGAGGCGGTCGATCCTCCCGTGATGCCGAAGGCGACGGACCGCTCGCTAGACCTGCACGCTCTAGTAATGATTGGCCGAAAATGTTTTCGACGTTGTCATCGTTCGGCGGTGGGCCAACGGCGCCCAAGTCTGCCGGAGAGTAGCGCACCTCATAGGTATGCTTGGCTACCGAGACCGTATCGCCCGGATCGAGGCGTTTTTCGGTCACGCGTTGGTTGTTGACCTTGCAGCCGTTGCGGCTGTTCATGTCCTTGACGTACCAATAGCCACCATCGACGTGCAATTGGCAGTGATGGGCCGATACGTTGGGGAAGCGCAATACGATGTCGCAACTCTCGCGGCGACCGACCAACAGTTTCTTTTTCAGCAGCGGAATAGGGTCACCGCCACCAACTGGAATAAGCTCGCCGAGCATGGATCGATACTCTTGTCGTTAACGCAAGACGGCTCTAAGATGCCAAAAAATGTACACACCATACTGTAGGCAGGTGATGCTTTGGCGTCAAACAGTCCGTCAGTGACCGACGCCCCACCCGCCTGGCGGGCTGCTGGCCTGCGGTACCACAGCTACGGATTTGCCCTGCGCCGCCGGTTCGGCCAGCGGGTCCAGCGGGTCAGCGTCGACGCCGGTTTCACCTGCCCGAACGTCGACGGCACGGTCGCCACAGGGGGGTGCGTCTTCTGCGACAACCGCAGTTTCAGCCCCAGTCGACGGCTCCCCCGCACCACCGTCGCCGGGCAGATCGACGAAGGCATCCGCCGCCTCAAACGCCGGTATCGCGTCGAGCGATTTATCGCCTATTTCCAGCCGGCGACGAACACCTATGCGCCGGTCGAACGGCTACAACCGCTGTTTGATCAGGCCGTGGCGCACCCGGACGTGGTGGGCTTGGCTATCGGCACGCGACCCGACTGCGTCCCCAGCGATGTTTTGGACCTGCTCGCCGAGCTGGCCACCCGCACCTACCTTTCGGTCGAGTTTGGCATGCAGTCGATCCACGACCGCTCGCTCGACTGGATGAACCGAGGTCACCGCCACGACGCGATGATAGACGCCATAGGCCGAAGCCGCGATCGGGGATTCGAGATTTCGGCCCACGTCATCCTGGGGTTGCCCGGCGAGTCGGACGACGACATGCGCGCTACCGCCCGGGAACTGGCAAGGCTCGATGTCGACAGCGTGAAGATTCACAACCTCTACGCCGTCCGGAAGACGCCGTTTGGCGATGAAGTGCTGGCGGGCCGCCACCAGCTGATGACGCGCGAACACTTCGTCTCGATCTTGGTCGATTTCCTCGAGCTGTTGCCGCCGCGCTGCGTCGTTGAACGCGTTAGCGGCGAAGCCCCCCCGGATTTCTTCATCGGCCCGTCCTGGTGTTTGGATAAACCGGCACTGCTGGCGGCGATCGACCACGAGTTTCAGCGTCGCGACACACACCAGGGTCTCGGCCACGCGACGAACCAATAGGTCGCCACCGCGATCGGCGCGAGCCCCCGGTTCCCCGGGGTGAACCAACGGGCACCGGTCGGCATCTATTTCAGGGCGGCGGGCAGCGGACCGCCGTGGTATACTCGGCACCCGGGGCTGACGATATATGTGGGGCAAACAAATCGGGAGCGAAACAGATGGTCGCCGGCCGCCTGTGTGACCAAACGTCAGGCGAGCGGCGGGAGGAAAGTCCGGGCTCCACAGAACACGGTGGTGGGTAACTCCCACCGGCCGCAAGGCCAGGGAAAGTGCAACAGAAAGCAAACCGCCCGAGTGTGTGCCTCGGCACGATTCGGGTAAGGGTGAAACGGTGAGGTAAGAGCTCACCAGCGGGCTGGGTGACCAGCCCGGCTAGGTAAACCCCACCGGGAGCAAGGCCAAGCAGGAAGCACGCGGCGCAGCACCGGCCGCATCGCGGCACAGCAGGCACT
>JAGQPT010000530.1 GCA_020426575.1 Planctomycetales bacterium | reverse complement strand
TGGCCCTGCTGCCCGGCAGCGATGCGATCAACGCCGGCGATTCGATGATCGCCATGCCGCCGATGTTCGACCAGCGCGGGGCGGGTTTCGATCGCGTGTCGGGCGGCCGGATCGACATCGGGGCGTTTGAGGTGCAGTTCGTCGAATCGCTACTGGTGACTACTGCCGCTGATGAGAACGACGGCACCAGCGATCCCAGCGTCGGCGCCGGCACCAGCCTCCGCGAGGCCCTGGCCTACGCCAACGCGCATCCCGGCGCCGACACGATCACATTCGACACGGCAGGAGCGTTCGCTACGCCGCAGACCATCGCGCTCGGCAACAGCCTCACGATCAACGGCGACGCCACAATCGACGGCCCCGGCGCGGACCAACTTGTGTTGGACGGCTTTGTGCAACACGGCTTCCGTTTCATGACCGTGCTTTACGTATCCGGCGGTTCCGTGACGATTAATGGTCTGTCCATTACCGGCGGAAATCAGGGCATCGATAACTCCGGCACGCTCACGCTCAACCAGTCAGCCGTCTATGGCAATGAGTCGCGCGACGTGAGCGGCGGCGGCATCGAAAACTCGGGCACGCTCACGCTGAATCAGTCGACCGTCTACGGCAATTCGTCGCCAAGAGGTGGTGGCGGCCTCATTAGCGGCGGCGTGCTCACGCTCAACCAATCGACCGTCCACGACAATTCGGCCGGTGTCGGCGGCGGTGTCTGGAACGGCGGCACGCTCACGCTCAACCAGTCGACTGTCTCCAACAATACATCAAGAATAGGCGCTGGCGGCATATACAACCAAGGCGCCTTTGCCGTCGTGGTAGCAAATGTCATCAACAGTACGCTCTCGGGAAACTCAGCCCCTGTGGGCGGGGGAATTTTTAATCAAAGCGCTGTGATGAACGTTGTGAACAGCACCCTGGCAGACAACACGGCAGGTCAATACGGGGGCGCGATACATAATTCTGTCAGTGGCTCAATGGTGACTCTCACCAACTCCACCGTGGTCGGAAACTCGGCGGGCGTCGACGGTGGAGGCATCTTTAATAATGGCGCAACCGTCGACATCGACCATAGCATCGTGGCTGGCAATTCAGCGTCCGGTACGGGCAAGGACGTACACAATCTCAACAACTCCAACCCGGGCGGCGGCGCAGGCATTGTCAACACGAGTTACAGCTTCGTGGGGGCCGCCTCGGGCAACGGGACGTACAACGACCAGGGCGGTAACCTCCCATCGGCAATCGACTGGAAGACCGTCGTCGAGAACGACGGCACCGACCCAACGCTGGCCGACAACGGCGGCCCGACGCTCACCGTGGCCCTGCTACCCGGCAGCGATGCGATCAACGCCGGCGATTCGATGATCGCCATGCCGCCGATGTTCGACCAGCGCGGGGCGGGTTTTGATCGCGTGGTAGGCGGCCGGATCGACATTGGGGCGTTTGAGGTGCAAAACCAGCCGCCGGTGGCCAACGACGATCAGTTCACGATCGATGAGGACACGACCCTGACGGGCAATGTCCTGATCGACAACGGCGCCGGCGCGGACTTTGACCCCAATGGCGACATAGTGACCGTCGTGCTGTTGAGCGACGTCACCCATGGCGAGTTGATGCTCAACACGACCGACGGCACGTTTACCTACACGCCCGACGAGAACTTCCACGGCGAAGACTCGTTTACCTACAAGCTCAACGACGCCCTGGAGGACTCGAACACGGCGACAGTCACCATCACAGTCCTCCCCTTGAACGATCCGCCGGTGGCCCGCGACGACACGTTCACGCTGGACGAAGACGGCTCGGTCAGCGGCAACCTGCTGGCGGACAACGGGGCCGGCGCCGACAGCGACGTCGACGGCGACACGCTGCACGGATTCTCACTCTCATTTCCCGCTGGGCAGACATTCCAGGGTCAACTGAATTTCGACCCCGACGGTTCGTTCACCTACACGCCAGCGCCGGACTTCCATGGGACGGAGTCGCTCAGGTACACCGTGAGCGACGGCAACGTCCCGTCGAATCAGGCGACCGTCACGTTCATCGTCAATGCGGTCGACGACCCGCCGACGATCACCTCGCCCGCCGCGGTCCAAGTCGATGAAAACACGACCGCCGTGATCGACGTCGAGGCGTCGGACGTCGACGGCGAAACCGAGGGCATGGGGCTCACGTTCAGCCTCACTGGCGGCGCCGATGAGGCGTTGTTCTCCATCGATCCCGACACCGGCGAACTGAGTTTCAACGATGCGCCCGACTTCGAAAACCCGGCCGACGACGGCATGGATAACGTCTACGACGTGCAGGTGACGGTGACCGACTCCACGAACCTCTCCGCTGTGCAGGATGTCGCCGTTACGGTACTCGACGTGAATGAAGCTCCGATGGCCAACGATGACATGGCCACCACGGCGGAGGACGTGGCCGTCACCATTACCGTGCTCGACAACGACAGCGACCCCGAGGACGACATGCTGTCCGTAATGAGCACGACCGATCCGGCCCACGGCACCGTTGCGATCAACGCCGACGGCACGATCACT
>JAGQPT010000529.1 GCA_020426575.1 Planctomycetales bacterium | reverse complement strand
CGCCGACGTGGAGCGGGTGGCGGCCGTGCGCCGCGCGGCCGGTGACGATGTGACCATCGTCGTCGACGCCAATGGTGGCTGGGACGCGGCAACGGCGATCGCGGCGCTGCGCCGCATGGAGGCCACGGGCGTCGCCCTGGTCGAACAACCCACGCCGGTCGGCGACCTGGCCGGCATGGCCCGAGTGCGGGCCGAATGTGGCATCCCGGTAATGGCCGACGAAAGTTGCTTCGACCTCTGGCACGCCGAACAGTTGATCGCCGGCGGCTGCTGCGACGTGATCAGTCTGTACCCTGGCAAGAACGGCGGGATCGCCAAGGCGCGGGCGATCGCCCAGTTTGCCGGGCGGAGCGGCGTGGCATGCTCGATTGGCTCGAACTTGGAGTGGGACGTCGCCACCGCCGCCATGGCCCACTTCGTCGTTGCGACGCCCGAGGTCGACGTCGAGCGCTATCCCGGCGACGTACTGGGGCCGAGCTACCACGCATTCTCGATCGTGCACGATCCGCTGACGATCTCGGGGCCGTGGGTCGAGGTGAGCGATCGGCCGGGCCTCGGCGTCACCGTCGACTGGCCGCGGGCGCGACAGCACTGCTTGCACACCTGACGTCGGCGCGGCGTTATTGGTGCGTTTTTCGAACTCGTCGTACGGCCAGATGCGCGCGATTGACCGGCGCCGGCGAAAGCGACTAAGATTCGCGCCCGCGCAGGAGTCCAATTTGCGCGTTTGCGGGATTCCTGTCTCCTTGGTGCGCTGCCACCGGCGCCCCTTCTCGACATTCCGCACCCGATTCGGAGCCGGTCATGGATGACCCCCGTAGCGACGAACTGTACGTTGCCCGACAGCGCGGCATGATCCTGGTGCTCGCATTGGGCCTGGCCGCCGTGTTGGTGACGGCCAAGGTCGTGCTGCTGCCGTTCCCCGTCGAAACGTTCGGTGAACTGGTGCGGTGGGTGTTGCGGCTGGCGATTGTGGCGGCGGCTGACGTCTTGTTCGTCGCCCTGTTGGCGGTGGCGGCCTGGGGACTCGCGTGGTGCACCGCGCGGCGGCGCCGCTTGCGAAGCGCCTGCCGCGTTCTCACCGTGGCGGCGTTTCTCGTTGCCGGCTGGTACGGCGTGGCCAGCGTGCCGATGTATCGCATGACGATGGTGCCGATCACCGTCGAACTGCTCTCGTTCTCCGGCGGGCCCGTATTGATGGCCTCGTCGCTGGCCCCATTTTTCAACGTTGCCAGCATCGCGTCGCTGTTGGCGATCACCGTGGGGACGGCTGCCGCCGTCTGGTGGTCGTGGCAGCACCGCCATTCGCCCCGCCTCGGCCGACTCATGCGCGCCGGCGTGCTCGTGCCCGTCGTCGTATTGATCGTGGCCTACACGTCGGTCTGCCGCGCCTATGTGCGAGGTGAGTGGACCGACCCCAACCGTTGGGAGCGCCGGATTTCCTACAGCCCGCACGCCGTGTTCCTCACCTCGTGTTTGCGCGAACTGTTCCGCAGCGATCGACTGACGTTTTCGCTCGATGCCGACGAAGTCGATACCGCCGACTTCGACCCGCACGCCGATGAGCGCACCGAACGCCCTG
>JAGQPT010000003.1 GCA_020426575.1 Planctomycetales bacterium | reverse complement strand
CGCATCATCGGCTTCGAGGAAAAACCCCAGCGCGATCCCAAGACCATCCCCGGCGACCACACCCGAGTGTTGGCGTCGATGGGGATCTACGTCTTCACGGCCCGTTTCCTCTTCGAGCAATTGTGCCTCGACGCCACGCGCTCCGGCAGCGCTCACGACTTCGGTAAGGACATCATTCCCTCGATCATCCACACCCACCCAGTCTTCGCGTTCCCGTTCCGCGACGAGAATCGCAAGCAGGACGCCTACTGGCGCGACGTCGGTACGCTCGACGCCTACTACGAAGCCAACATGGACCTCGTGTCGGTCGATCCGCAGTTGAACCTGTACGACAGCCACTGGCCGCTGCGGACCTACCTGCCCCACTTTCCACCGCCCAAATTCGTTTTCGCCGAGTCGGGCGAGGACGGTCGCCGCGGTGAAGCGATCGACAGCATCGTCTGCCAGGGCTCGATCGTCTCGGGCGGCCACGTCGCGCGCTCTATTCTGGGCAACGACGTGCGGGTCAACAGTTTCGCCCGCGTCGAAGATTCGATCCTCTTCGACGGCGTCGACGTCGGTCGCCACGCCGTCGTGCAACGGGCGATCATCGACAAGGGGGTGAACATTCCGCCCGGTGCGCAGATCGGCGTCAACCACGACGAAGACCGGGCCCGCGGGTTCACAGTCAGCGAAGGCGGCGTCACCGTGATTGCCAAGGCCGATGGCGTTGAGCACTTCACCGAATTGCTGGCCGGACGAAGCTGAGCCGGCCAACATCGTTTCCTAGTGCAGGCCAACATCGTTTTCTCGTGATGGCCGCGCTCCCGGTCCGCTGCGAGGCGGGCATCCCATGACGTTTGCATCGCCGGCGTCTCACGGCGGTCGCATGAACTCGACGAATTCACGGACCAGGCCAACGATTCCCATGACGGCCAAACAGCCGATCGCCAGTAGCGTGGCCAGGTAAAACCTCTCGAGCAGAGGCGTGAAGATAGCGGCCAGCATCAGTCCCAATGCGATCTGCAGCGAGAACAATGTCGCCAAGCGGAATTAAAATCGCGGTCGTGCCCGCGGCTCATTCGATTCGACGCCTGACGGGACTCTGGTTTCCTGTGGTGAGAGGGCCGAAAGCGCCGGAAGCGTCACCAACTCGCCACAGACGTCGCAACGAAGTCGTAGACCGGCCTGGGCGGCCCCGAAAATCATCGCATGGCCGCACTGGCAGGTGATCGTGAACCGCTCGACCGACATGTGACCAAGAATGGGAAAACCGCGGCGGCCCGACAACGAAAAACCGCTGTGTTCGCTGCCTCTGTCAGCGCGCAAAAAAACTCCCGGAAAGAGGGAATCCCAGGGGGGCAGAGGACTCTCACGTCTTTCCGGGAGCTATTGGGCGCTTCTTTGTCTGAGCGCGGCGGGCCTTACGCGTTCACCTTTTCTTTGTCTGGTTTCTAACTCTGTTTCGGTTTTCAGGCGGCGCGCACGTTTTGCCGGGTGTTGGTCCCGGAGAGCGTCGCGTGCACAGAGGAGCCGAGAAGTGTGCCCGGTGCGAAGCATTCCGTCGGCTTCCCTGCCGACGGGCTTCGCGGCCGGTTCGCCTCGAGCGTCCGTGCTCTAAACGACGAACCCCAATTGGGTTGTTCTGCTAACGTGTGGTAAGTGCCGTCGACTGAACGTGCCGAGTGGATGTGCCGTTGAGACGGGTCGGCGTGTGGGTTGGAGGGGCGTGTTTCACTGCTGCCCCGATGCTGCTCCCGTCTCGATGAGGCGAGGAGAATACGAGAATCGCCCCCACGGGTCAAGGGCGTTTTTTGCCCGGTTTTTCTCGGGGAAAACGCTGCTAGCGAGATAGAATTACCCGGCCGACGACAGCCGTTTCAAAGTGTCCGTCCCAACACGACGCCAATGCCGACCGCAGTCACACCGGCAATCACCTGCAACACACTGTTGGCCAGCGCGAGTAGAATTCCCCGTTCGAGCAGCAGTTCGTACGTGTCGAAGGCGAACGTGCTGAAGGTGGTCAGCGCGCCGAGGAAGCCGACGAACAGCAACAGCTCCCAGTGCAGCACACCCGGAGCGTGGCGGCGCAGCATTTCCACCGTGAAGCCGAACAACAGACAGCCCAGCAGATTGACGGCCCACGTGCCGTACGGCCAATAGTGACCGCCGGAGAGGTATTGCGCGAGGTTACCGATTCCCCAGCGGCAAAGCGCCCCGACGGCACCAGCCCCCGCCACACATAAGACTTGAAACCACCAGCTGTGAATCATGGAGAATCGTTCTGCTTCAACGGTCGCTTGGGTGGTGGATGCGTTGTCCCGACACGTCTAGGACATGGTAGGTCTATGGCATGGTCCGTCCGCGGTATGATCGATGCTTTCCATCGGGCCGGCATTGCCCGGCGCGACGATCAGGCCCAATTGCTGCTGCGACCACGTTGCACGTGCCGGTCAGACGGCGAGGCGGGCCTGCAGAGCGACGACGCCCGGGTCCTCTTCACGCATCGCTTCCAGGGCGCGCACGAGCGCCTCGGCCGCGGGAATCGTCGTGATGCAAGGCACGCCGTGCGCCACGGCCGCCGCGCGAATGCGGCCCTCGTCGGTGCGAGCGCCCTTGCCGCTCGGTGTGTTGATCACCATCTGCACGTCGCCGTCGATCATGCAGTCGATCAGGTTCGGGTGTCCCTCCTGGAGCTTCTTGATCCGCCGCACGGAGATCCCCGCCTCCTCGATCACCCGCGCAGTTCCCGACGTCGCCAGCAGCTTGAAGCCGAGGTCCACCAGCCGTTGCGCGATAATCGGGACGTGCTTTTTGTTGCGGTCGGCCACGCTGATGAAGAAGTTACCCGAGCCGGGAAGTTCCACTCCGGCGGCCAACTGTCCTTTGGCAAAGGCGATCGAGAAGCGTTTGCTGGTGCCCATGACCTCGCCGGTCGACTTCATCTCGGGACCGAGCACGATGTCGACCCCGGCAAACTTGGCGAACGGGAAGACGCTTTCCTTGACGGATACGTGCGCGGGCACGGGGTCGTCGACGCAGCCGAGCTCGGCAAGCGTGACGCCGGTCATCACCTTGGCGGCAATCCGGGCCACCGGCATCCCCGTCGCCTTGGAAACAAATGGCACGGTGCGGCTGGCCCGGGGATTGACTTCCAGCACGTACACCCGCGGCTTGCCGTCTTCTTTTTTGACGGCGTACTGCACGTTCATGAGTCCGCGGACACGGAGTTCGCGGGCGAGGCTCCGCGTGGCGGTACGGATCTCTTCGATGACCGGCCCGGCCAGGCTGTAGGGCGGGATCGCGCAGGCCGAATCGCCCGAGTGCACGCCCGCCTCTTCGATGTGTTCCATCACGCCGGCGACGATCGTGTGTTGGCCGTCGCTGACCGCGTCGACGTCGACCTCGATCGCGTCTTCGAGAAAGCGGTCGATCAGCACCGGCTGTCCCTGGGCGACGATGAACGCCTCTTTGACGAACTTCTCGAGTTGCGTCGTGTCGTAGCAGATCTCCATCGCCCGGCCACCCAGCACAAAGCTGGGACGCACCAGGTTCGGGAAGCCCACCTTGGCCGCCTCGGCGCGCGCCTGGGCCATCGTGCGGGCGATGCCGTTGGCCGGCTGGTTCAGGCCCAGCCGCGACAGCAGGTTCTTGAACTTCTCGCGGTCCTCGGCCGCTTCGATCGTGTCGACGCTCGTGCCGATGATCGGCACGCCGTGCGTCGCCAGTCCCCGCGCCAGGTTCAGCGGCGTCTGTCCGCCGAACTGCACGATCACACCGTCCGGTTGCACCCGATCGCAAATGTTCAGCACGTCCTCGGTCGTGAGCGGCTCGAAGAACAACAGGTCGCTCGTGTCGTAGTCCGTGCTGACGGTCTCGGGGTTCGAGTTGACCATCACCGACTCGATGCCGAGGTCGGCCAATGCGAAACTCGCCTGACAACAGCAGTAGTCGAACTGGATGCCCTGGCCGATCCGGTTGGGCCCGCCGCCGAGGATCATGACGCGCCGCTTCCCGTCTTGCTTCGGCGGCGTTTCGTCCTCGTCTTCATAGGTCGAATAGAAGTACGGCGTGTAGGCCTCGAACTCGGCCGCACAGGTGTCGACCGACTTGAACGTCGCCGTGATCCCGCGCTCTTTGCGCACTTCGCGCACCCGGGTCTCGTTCGACGCCAGCAATTGCGCGAGCTGACGGTCGGAAAACCCGTAGCGCTTGGCTTTTCGCAGCAGTGAGGTCTCGATGGCGTTGACGTCGCCCACCTCGCGCAGCTCGTCCTCGAGTTCGACAAGTTGCTTGAGGTTGTCCAGGAACCAGGGGTCGATGTACGTCAGCTCGTGGACATCCTCGATGCTCATCCCACTCTTGAACGCATAGCGGATGTACCAGACGCGATGCTCGTTCGGCCGGGAAAGCTTGGCGCGTATCTCTTCAATAGTCGGCTGCTCCTCGGTTCCCCAGAGGTCCTTGCCGTCGCAGCCGAAGCCGAAGCTGCCGACTTCCAACCCGCGCAGCGCCTTCTGGAACGATTCCTTGAACGTGCGGCCGATCGCCATCGTCTCGCCGACGCTCTTCATCTG
>JAGQPT010000528.1 GCA_020426575.1 Planctomycetales bacterium | reverse complement strand
GAGCGGACGTAGTCGAAGAACGTCTGGGCCTGCTGCTGGAAATGGGCGCGGCCGCCCATCGCGTCGGGGTCGATCACCATCATGAACACGCAGTTGCCCACGTAGCCGGTGGGCACTTCGGCGATGCAGTCGCCGCCGGAGAGCGCGCCGGAGAAGATCTCCACGATCATCGCCAGGCCGAACCCTTTGTAGGCCTGCTCGCCACCCATCGGCCGGATCGTGCCAGGCGGGTCGGCGTAAATCGCGCTGGGGTCGGTCGTGGGGTTTCCCGCAGCGTCGAGAATCCAGCCCTCGGGGCAGGGCTCGCCGGCGATCCGTTTGACGCGGACCTTGCCCTCGGCCGTGGCGCTCGTGCCGAAGTCGAGCACCAGCGGGTACGGCTCGGCCGGCACGGCGAAGGCGATCGGGTTGGTGCCGACGCGCGGCGCGGTGCCGCCGGGTGGCGCGACGCGGCGGGCGTTGCCGTGCGTGTTGACCATCAGCATCGAGACCAGGCCCGCCTCGGCGGCCGTCTCGCAGTATTCACCCAGTCGGCCGATGTGGCTCGAGCGCAGCAGCGTGCCGACGGCGACGCCGGCCTGACGCGCCTTGTCGATCAGCCGCGCGGTGAGTGTGCCGGCCTGGCGCTGACCGAATCCCCAGTGGCCGTCGGCGGTGAGGATCGACGGCGTGTCGCGCAAGACCGTGAACTCGGCGCCCGAGAAGACCGTCCCCTTGTCGAGTTCGGCCAGGTAGTACGGCACGCGCATCACGCCGTGGGAATCGTGGCCGCGGAGGTTGGCGCCGACCAGGCTGTGCGCGACCAGGGCGGCTTCGTCACGGCCGACGCCGCCTTGGGCGAGCACGTCGGTGGCAAACGTTTCCAGGGTATCGTGCGGGAGAAGTTTCATGCGGGCGTCTCGCGGTCACGCTGGTAGGGCAGGGGGCGGTCAGAGGGAGATGTTCAGTTGTCGGACGGCCTCGTACAGCACGACGGCCGCCGCGTTCGAGAGGTTGAGGCTGCGGACCTGCTCGCGCACCGGGATGCGCAGCGTGTGGTCAGCATACTCGCCGAGCAGGGCGTCGGGCAGGCCGGCCGACTCGGGGCCGAAGACGAACACGTCGCCGCGTTCGTAGCGGACGTCGGCGTACGCGCGGGTGGCCTTCTTCGTCAACAGCCAGAAGCGGCGGTCGGGCAACTCGGCGGTGAGCGACGCCCAGTCGTCGACGACCTGCCAGTTGAGGTGTTGCCAGTAATCGAGCCCGGCCCGACGCAGGTAGTAGTCGTCGACGCGAAACCCCAACGGACGCACCAGCCAGAGCTTGGCACCGACGGCCAGGCAAGTGCGGCCGACGCTGCCGGTGTTGTGGGGGATCTCGGGCTGGTGGAGAACGACGTGGAAGGCAGGCTCGTACATGCCCACAAGGAACTATCAGGCCCACGGGCAGCGGTCAAGACACCGGCCGCCTCAAGTATCATTGCGCGGCGGAAATATCCTAGCCCGAAGCGTCAGCGAGGGGGTGTGCGGATGGCGCTGGTGCGCTTTGGTGGTTGCGTCCCTCGCTGACGCTTCGGACTGGGATGGGGGTGATTCCGCGGGCGATGGTGGTGGCGCGCTAGAAGTCGTACCAGATGCCCATGCCGATTTTGCTCTCGCTGTCGGTGATGAACTCGTACTGTTCGCTCATGCCGTTGAAGTATTGAGCACCGATGCGGAAAAGGTGGCCTGCTCCGGCGCCGCGCCATTGCCAACCGACTTGTGCGACAAATTCGCCGCCAAAGTCGACCTCCTCGCGCAAATGGGCGTTGACTGCGAAGAAGGGTGCGCCACGCGGGCCCGTGGGATAGGCCGGGCTGTAGTCGAAGCCGAACTGGAACTCCCATTCCAGGCCGACGTCGGAGTGGAAGGCATAGCCGGCCTCGGCGTAGCCGCGCAACGACGGCGTGAAAAACCAACCCACGCCGAGCACCAGCACGTCGCGGCTGTAGTTGATCCGCGTGAGGTCGGGATGTGTCTCGAGGAACTCGTCGCCAAGGTGCGAACTGAGGTGATAAAAGCCGAACTTGGACTGGAAACGCCCGACGCGGTAGGTCAGCGGCACGCCGAAGCGAAAGTCGACCGACACGAGGTCGTTCTCGTCTTCGAGGTCCAACCGGGGAAAGCCGGCGCCCTCGATGTCGAGTTGCCAGCCCTCGGGGTGAAAGGGGTCGGTGGTGCCGTATCGGATGATGCCGGCGCGACCACCGAGGGCGATATCCCAGATCCAGCCGATGTCGCGTTCGTAGTTCCAGACGCCGCCGAAACGGGGCTCCCGCACGCCGGCGAGGTATGAGCGGTACATCAAACCGTCGGGCAGCAACTGCCAGGTCCAGGGGCCTCCACCCGGCTGGTGACGTACCATCTGCGGCGGCGGGGCGCGGAATTCGTTCAACAGCGGGTTGAACGCCGACGGTTCAGGGCTCAACGGCGGGGCGTTTGTGTATGGCCCGGGCGCAAAGCCGGACGGCGAAACGCTCACGTGGGGATCGAGCAATTGGTACGGCGGTCCCGCTGCGGCGAGGCGGGGCATGGCCGGTACCGGCGAGGGACCGTTCACGGGCCAGGCGTCGGTAGCGGACCAGTCGAACGATTGGTCAAAAGCGGAGTGGTCCGACGCCACGGCGTTTCCGACGTCAGCCGGTGCGAACGTCGTTTGTCCGTGTGCCTGCGCTGCGACGACACAAAGGGCCGCCACCGCGACGAGCGCCGCGTGCCCTGCCATCGTCGGACGACGAGGCCGGGAGTGTGGGGCGCAATGGTGCGAGGGTATTTGCATCAGGCTTTCACAACCAGTTACTGCTGCACCACCGAGGTCCACCGCTGGAGAGGCCCTGCTGACGGTGCCCGCTCAGTTGGGGTTTGCGACCAGGGCTCGGGGGAGACTTGGTCGTAGCGGACAGGGGTGCCGGGCGGATCGAAATGGCGGACGGATTGAGGTGATGGGTGGTTCGGGGTGAGGGGCAAGCACATGGACCCACGGGCTATCGCCAAGGTGACAGCAACTTTGCGGGTGGTAACGACCTCAGATGAATCATCGGCAGGCCTTGCCTGACAGGCCCGAGAATTTTTATCCGCGCAGAGCGCAGCCGCCGTCAAACTGGGGGGAGTTTTTCGGTCCGGTATTGTGCGATGGTGCCGCGGGCCGTCGGCGGGGTAATGCCGCGCATTCACGGGGGAGATTTCGTCGAGGCCGGTCAGGCAAACTGCGACGAACTGGTCGGTTGGTAACGCCACTGGCATCGCGGCAACCTGACTCCGAGCCGATTCGCGTCATGTTCGACGCCAGATCGGATCGATCATGGTTGAGGACAAGCTACCCGTGCGCGGACACAGCGACTCGAGAGCGAGCAACCCAGCGCGCGCGTCTCGGCCGGCGGTGACGCAAGCGGAACACCAACTCCCTTGGGGAATGAGAAGATGTTGAAGGTTGCCACACTCGGACTGATCGTGCTCGGAACCGTCGTCGTCGCCCAGGAGTCGCTCAGCGCCCGCGAGGTGGCCCTGCAGCGCACCCGCGTCCAGCGGTTCTTCGGCTACGGATACGGCGAAGGCATACACGCCTACTCCTGCTGCGATCCTTGTCCGGATTACTATCAACGGCAGGTGCCGTTGGCAGCGCCGGTGTTCCAGAGCTCGATCTATCAAAGCACACGTGGCGTGTATCCGTATCTGCATCAGCGTTATCGTGGCTGGATCAGCCCCCCGTCGCCGTTCGGGCCGGCTAACTCGCTGCCACAGCTCGACGCGGAAGACATCGCCACCGGCACGGAATACCACGAATAATTCGGGTATTAGAAGTGTGTCGAAGTTGCCCGTGCAGGGGCGGTGCGCGTGCAGCTGCGCGCTAGTCGTCATATCGGCGCTGCTTGCCGAAACGCGCACGCCGCACGACAACTCGGCGGCGCGGTCCCTGGCGATGAGCCGGATCGCTCGTTAGATTGGCCTTCACGATTCCCCGCGACCTGCCGGTCGCAGCCG